>CAZZDW010000186.1:1368-1607 GCA_964652945.1 uncultured Phycisphaeraceae bacterium | reverse complement strand
CTGCGCACTGTCGTACCAACTGCGACGAGGTGGTCCGTACGTCGGAGGGGGCTGCTCCGTAAGAAGGCGGGGGCCATGGGTCCCCCCGCAGGGACATCGGCGCGGCGCAAACGCCACGAACGCCGTTCAGGCTCCGAGCCTACGCGCCGCGCCGTGTAGCGAGCCTGTGCTCTACCGACCTGGAAGGCGAGCGTGTCCCGGAGGGGGGACCCATGGTCCCCGCCCGCCCGCGACTCAGA
>CAZZDW010000186.1:0-1358 GCA_964652945.1 uncultured Phycisphaeraceae bacterium | reverse complement strand
TCTCTTACGCTGTGCGGCGCGGTTGCCCGGGCGGGTACACCCCGGCCCCCCGCCCGCCCGCGAACGAGACGCGACCTAGAGCGTCATCCACGAATACTGCGCCACCAGCCCCGCGATCAGCACCGCGATCGTCGTGATCGCCTTGATGAACGGGTTGATCGCCGGCCCCGCCGTGTCCTTCAGCGGATCGCCGAGCGTGTCGCCCACGACGGCGGCCTTGTGCGCCTCCGAGCCCTTGCCGCCGTGCGCGCCCTCCTCGATGTACTTCTTCGCGTTGTCCCACGCCCCACCCGCGTTGGCCATAAAGAGCGCCATGACGAGGCCGGACACGATGACGCCGATGAGCAGCCCGCCGAGCGCGTCGGCGCCGAGCACGAAGCCGATGCCGATGGGGAGCGCGACCGCCATGGCGGCGGGCACGATCATCTCCCGCAGCGCCCGCCTCGTGACGATGCGCACGCAGTGGGCATAGTCGGGCTTCTCGGTGCCGTCCATGATGCCGGGCTTTTCGCGGAACTGGCGCCGGACCTCCTCGATGACCTCGCCGGCGGCGTGGCCGACGGCCCGCATGGAGAGGGCGCCGAACACGAACACCGCGGCCGCACCGACCAGCAGGCCGCACAGCACCGCAGGGCTCTGCAGGCTGAACAGGAACGGCGTGTCGACCGTCGCGTTCGCGTGATCCACGTAGTCTGCGAAGAGCACGAGCGAGGCGAGGCCGGCGCTGCCGATGGCGTAGCCCTTCGTGGTGGCCTTGGTGGTGTTGCCGACCGCGTCGAGCGCATCGGTCACCTGGCGCACCTCGGAGGGCATCTTCGCCATCTGGGCGATGCCGCCCGCGTTGTCCGTCACGGGTCCGAACGTGTCGAGCGCCACGACGAGGCCGGTCACCGACAGCATGCCGACCGCGGCGAGGCCGACGCCGAAGAGGCCGTGCTGGAGACCGCCGGAGGTGCCGAGCAGGAAGGCGACGACGATGCCGATCACGATCGTGACCACCGGAATGGCGACGGACTCTAGCCCGACCGCCATCCCTTCGATCATCGCCGTGGCGGTTCCCGACGTGGATCCTCCCGCGATGCGCTGCACCGGCCCGAAGTGCTTCGACGTGTAGTAGTCGGTCGTGAAGATCAGCACGACCGTGATGACGAGCCCGACGAGCGAGGCGAGAAAGTACGCGAGCGGCAGCTGGAGGAGCGGCACGGTGATGACGTAGAACCCGACCGCGGCCAGCGCGCACGTGACCAGCGTGGCGCCGTGCAGGGCGGCCATGATGCTCCCGCTCTTGGGTAGGCGGATGAACAGCAGCCCCACGGCGGACGCCACCACCGCGACGGCGCCGAGCAGGAGCGGATAGA
>CAZZDW010000185.1:0-1980 GCA_964652945.1 uncultured Phycisphaeraceae bacterium | reverse complement strand
ATACGCTCGTGACGGAGCTTCGCGGCACGCTCGGCGCGGCGACCGGGCGCGAGCACCGCGCGCACGAGCCGTCGGCCGTGCTGTACGGCGAGCCCAACGCGGGCAAATCGACCCTCTTCAACGCCCTGCTCGGGCGGCGGCGGGCGGTCGTCTCCGATGTCGCCGGCACGACGCGCGACGCGCTGCGCGAGACGCTCGATCTTTCGGCCGATTGTCCGGGCGCCGAGCCCGTGACACTCGTCGACTTAGCAGGCGTCGGTGAAACAGTATTCAATGCGCTCGACGCCGAGGCCCAGCGGCGTGCCCGCGAAGAGATCGAAGACGCCGACGTGGTCCTCTGGTGCGACCCGTCGGGACGGTTTATGCGAGAGCCGAAGACACAGGGCACGGTCGTGCGCGTGCGCACGAAGGCGGACCTGCTTTCGCCCGCGCAGAGCGAAGAAGGCGTGAGCGTGTGCGCGCTGGACGGGTTTAACCTCGGCACGCTCCGACGCGCGATCGCCGACGCGGTGTGGAATGGTTCGACGAAGGGTTCGAGCGGCGGCGCCTCGCTGATTCCCCGGCACCGGCGCGCCCTCGCGGCGGCGCTCGACGCGATTGCCTCCGCGCGCGAGAAGATCGCGGAGCCGTTCGGGCATGCGTTGACGAACGTCGAACTCGTCGCCGGCGATCTGCGGAGCGGGCTCGACGCGCTCGAAGAACTCGCCGGGCGGATCTCCCCCGACGACGTGATCGGACGCGTCTTCGCGACGTTCTGCGTGGGGAAGTGAGGCGAACGGTTACGGGCCCTCGCATGATCGCTCAATCAGGTGCTTCACGCTGTCTTGATCGCCTTCACCGGCCGGTACGACTTGCCCAGGACGACCTTCGAGTCGGCCTTGAGCCAATCTTCCAGGATCGCGGCGTACACGCTGCGGAAATCGATGGTGTGCTTGAGGTCGCCGCTGTCGAGGTCGGTGAGCGAGGGGTGCTTGCCGAGCACGCCCGCGCGAACCATCGGCCCGGCGAGGAACATCGGGGCGGCGGTGCCGTGGTCGGTGCCGCCCGAGGCGTTCTGCGCGACGCGCCGCCCGAACTCGCTGAAGGTCATCGTCAGCACGCGCGAGTCGTTGCCCTGGGCTTTGAGGTCGCGGTAGAAGGCCGCGAGCGACGAGGCGTACTGGCTCATGAGCTGCCCGTGCCGGCCCTGCGCCCCGCCCTGGCCGGCGTGGGTGTCGAAGCCGCCCAGCGTCGCGTAATACACGCGCGTCGGCAGCCCGGCGTGGATCATGCTGGAGATCATCTCGAGCTGGCGCGACAGCTCGCCGCCGGGGTACGGCGTCGCGGGCTTGCGCGCCACGGCCTTGCGGATCTGCTCGCTCGAGAGCTGCGCGTCGAGCGCCGTGCGCATCAGGAACGCCGCGTTGGTGTCGCTCCCCACACCATCCACCACGCCGGCGCGGTTGATCGCCTCGTACGAGTCGTCGAGCGACGGCTCGGCGTCCTTGCCGAGCCAGCGGAAGAGCTCGGGAGACTCGAACGCCACCGGCGAGACCTTGCCCCCCTGCATCGCCAGCGGCGCTTCGCGCCCGATCGCGATGCCCGGCATGGCGCTCTGTCGGTCTTTGGTGGCGCCAGTCTCGAGGCCGCTTGGCGAGCCGCAGCAGTCGTTGTCGAAGAAGCGCCCCAGCCAGCCGTTGCCCGTCGCCGAGGTGTCGGCGGTGTGCCAGATGTCCATCGACTTGAAGTGCGAGCGGTTGGGGTTCGGATACCCCACGCCCTGCACGATGCTGAGGAGCCCCTCGTCGTGGAGCGACTTGAGCCCCGTGAGCTGCGGGTGCAATCCCACGTCGTCGCCCTTGTTGAGCTTGAGCACGCTGTCGGCGGGGATGCCGATGCCGGGGCGTGCGCGGTAGTAGGCGTCGTAGCGGAAGGGGACGACGGTGTTGAGCCCGTCGTTGCCGCCGCCGAGCTGGACGACGACGAGCACGCGGTCCTCCG
>CAZZDW010000184.1:0-2054 GCA_964652945.1 uncultured Phycisphaeraceae bacterium | reverse complement strand
TCCCTGCTCCCTGCTCCCTGCTCCCTGCTCCCTGCTCCCTGCTCCCTGCTCCCTATCCTTCCCCATGCTCCAAGCCGAACACATCGAAGTCGGGCAGCGGGTCCGCGTCACCCAGCAGGTGCCGCGGCTGTCGGGCATCATGACCACCGCCGTCGAGGGCGTCGTCGCCCGCTTCGGCCAGCAGAAAACCGGCTCGTGGTACGCCCACGCCACCGACGACAAGCTCTGGATCGACCGCCTCGAGCTCCGCAAGGACGACGGCGAGCAGGTCGTCCTCAACCTCGACCAATACTCCCGCGTCGACGTCCTCGGCTGAGCTCGTGTTCCCTTCTCTCCATCCCCGGCTCTTCTCGTGAGCCCCTGAAGCCCGGGGCCGAGCCCTGGGTCCGAGAAGCCCGCGGCTTTTCACGAACCGTTGAGATGAGGGGTCCTGCGTTTTCTGCCGCTCGCGCCCCTCGGCTGATCCTTCTTCACGCTGCATCCGTTCAGGCTCCTGTCGCCGGCGTCCGATCGTCTCCGCCTCGTTGCGCCACGGCCCGCGCGGCTATCTCGGACTCACCCCCCGACCCCGTGCGGAGCTGCTGCCTATGCGTCGCGCCTTCACCCTCGTCGAACTGATCGTCGTCATCGTCGTCCTCGCCGTCCTCTCCGGCGTGGCCATCCCCAAATACTTCAACACCCGCGACGAGGCCCAGATCTCCGCCGCCCGCTACGCACGCGGCTGCCTCGCCACCGCCATCCAAAACTATTACCACAACCAGCTCATCACCACCGGCGCCGGCCGCTACCCCACCTCCCTCGACCTCGTCTGGGAAACCACCGAAGGCGAGCGTCTGCTCAACCCGTTCATCCTGGCAAGCCAGCCGATCTACCTCCCCGACCCGGACAACACGCCGAGCAAGTGGCACCCGCAGATCAAGACCGTCGAGGAGCGGATGCAGTCCTCGTACAAAGGGGCCATCTGGTTCAACTCGAGCAACGGTGCCGTGCGCTTCTGCGTCCCCAAGCAGGCGACCAACGCCGCGACCATCGCGCTGTACAACGAGGTGAACGCCTGCCACGTCACCGGCATCAACCAGACCACGCCGTGAAGTTGAAGACTTTGCGCATCAAACTTGACGCTCTCATACGAGACGCGAGCGTGAGCGAGCGTGTCTTTATTCTCCACCGTCTTCATGTTCGCTCCCGCCTAGGTGCCGCCGTCAGGTTTCATGATGTCCGTCTCACCGTCCCTTCACTCATCTGTGTGGCATAATTGAAGCCATGGACCCCGCGCTGGTGCAATCCCTTGTGTCGCAGATCGAGCGGACCGACCTCAGCACCGCCGCGCACACCTGGCGCGTCGTGCTCTACGCCCGCGCCCTCGCCGAGTATTTCGCCTTCGACGCCGAGCAGGTCGATCGCATCACCACCGCCGCGGCCCTGCACGACCTCGGCAAGATCGACATCCCCGCCGCCATCCTGCAAAAACCCGCCCGCCTCACCCCCGACGAGTTCGAGACCGTCAAGACGCACGCCGAGCTCGGCTACCGCCGCCTCATCAACCTCGGCGTCACCGACGAGCTCGTCCTCCAGTTCGTCCGCTTCCACCACGAGGCCGTCGACGGCTCCGGCTACCCGCTCGGCCTCCGCGCCGACGAGATCCCCATCGGCCCGCGCTACTTCAGCGTGATCGACTCCTTCGACGCGCTCACGAGCATCCGCCCCTACCGCCGCGACGTTGGTCCCGACGCCGCCGAACGCGCCCTCCGCGAGCTCAACGACGCCGTCGGCTCGCGCTACTGCGCCGAGTCCGTCGCCGCCTTCGAACACCTCTACCGCACCGGCGCCCTCGCCTGGATCCTCGAATATTACAACGACGCCCAGGCCGTCCCGCTCTACTGCGGCACGCCTACCGCCCTCGCCGCCGCCAAAAAAGGCTGAACCCTCTAACCGTGAGACGGCGCGTGCCGCCCCGTCTGTGCACGACGCTCTGGACCGAGTGCACTCGATATATTTTCTGCTCCCTGCTCCCTGCTCCCTGCTCCCTGCTCCCTGCTCCCTGCTCCCTGCTC
>CAZZDW010000183.1:0-2169 GCA_964652945.1 uncultured Phycisphaeraceae bacterium | reverse complement strand
CTCCCCCCCCACCACCGCCGCCGCCTCCGCGCTGCTCAGGCGTGCCGCCCTGGCGGCGCTCCTGGCCCGGCCCGCCGCGGTTCCGCCGTTCCCCGCCGCCGCCGCCGCCGTGCCCGCCCCCGCCGCCCCGGCGGTCGTCGCGTCCTCGGCGTTCGCTGCCGCGTCGCCGCTCGCCCGGGTGATGCGCCGGCGCGGCCGAAGAAACGGCCGACGCCCCGCCGCTCTCACTGCCCCTGTCACCGCCGCGCTGAGATGCATCGTGCTCGTCGCCCGGCGGGTCGAAGTCGTCGCCCTCGGCCGCCGTCGAATCGGCCCCGGCGGGCTTCTTCGCGCTCGCCCGCTCGGCGCGGCTGCGCGTCGGGCCGACCTTGCCCTCCCACTCCAGCTCCTCCACCGGCACGGCGATCTCCACCACCTCCGTCTCGCGCCCGGCGTCGCCCTTGGGTTCCAGGCGGACCAGCGCCAGCTGCGTGAGGATCTGCGTGTCCATCACGATCCCCCAGCCGTCCTCGGTCTTGACGCGCTGCTTTTTCCGCGGCAGGCGCTGCCGAAGGTCCTCGTACGTCTCGTCCTCGTAGCGCAGGCAGCACATCAGCCGGCCGCAGCGCCCGGAGATCTTGAGCGGGTCGAGCGTCGCCTTCTGGATCTTGGCCGAGCGCATCGAGATCGGCTTGAGCACCTTGAGGAACTGCTTGCAGCAGCAGTGCTGCCCGCACCGCTCGTAGTCGGCCGTCAGGCGCGCCTCGTCGCGCGCCCCGACCTGGCGCATCTCGATCCGCGTGCGGTGCTCGCTGGCGAGGATCGAGACCATCTCGCGGAAGTCGATCCGCTGCTCGCTGGTGAAGTAGAACGTGAGCTTCTCGCCGCCGAGGATCGGCTCGGCGGAGATGACCTTCATCGGCAGGTTCAGCCGCCGGGCGAGCATGTCGGCCGACTTGGCGAGCTGCGGCTTCATCGCGTCCAGCCGCGACTGCTCGGCCAGGTCCTGCGCGGTGGCGATCCGCTCGACCTTGCCCTGCTGGAAGAACGGGTAGTCGCGCCCGCCGGAGTTGTCGATGTACTCGAGCATCTCCTTGCGGCTGATGCTCTTGTCGCACCCGTTGTTGGGGCACGTCGAGGTGAGCATGTCGCCCAGCTCGATGCCGCGGTGCGTGCGGACGACCATCTTGGTGCCGCAGCCGGGCTTGACGCCCTGGTCATACAGGAACTCGCCGACCATGTAGGTGGAGCCGAAGCGGACCACGACGGTCGCCGGGGCCTTGAGCCGCTCGTAGATCGCCCGGTCCTCGTCTTCGAGGGCCTTCACGTCGGCTTCAAACTGGGGGAGCGGGTAGATGGGCATGGGGATAAAAAAAGTGAGCAGTGAACAGGCGGGAAAGGCAGCAGAGAACAGGGAGCAGGGAGCAGGTCCCCAGCCTCCTGCCTGAGCTTATTGTCTACGGGGGTTTTCTGTCTTCTGCTGCCTGTTGCCTGTTCCCTGCTGCCTTTTCTGTCTGTTCACTATTTCCCTCCTCCCGCGCCGATGCGGCGGCTGGTCTCGAAGACCTCCGGCAGTCCCAGCCGATCGAGGAACTCGACCGTCCGCTGGTTCTGCACGCGGTAGACGAAGAGGTTCTCGCCCCGGCCGTCCATGACGACCAGGATGTCCTCGTTGCTCCCGCCGTAGAAGGTCAGCGCGGTGAAGTCGTCGACCGAGGTGACCAGGTCGGCCCTCGCCTCGCCGGCCGGGCCCAGGAGCGAACGCCCGCCGCCGAGCTGCACGATCACCAACGCGGCGATCACGAACAGGCTGGCCCACAGCGCCAGCACGCCCAGCGCCTCGCCGCGTCCCTGCACGGCCGGGACGGCGGCGTCAACGCCGGACTCATGGGTGATGGGTGAAGTCGTCATCGGCAAACCCCGTGATGGAGCACAAGACTGGAACACACCGCACGAAACGATTCAGCCCGGCCGATTCAGCGCGGCCGCCGCTGCTGGGCGGCGTCGTCGGCGAGATTGCGATAGCCCAACGGCTCGAAGCGGTCGCGCGAGCGGTCCCACTTGAGCGCGACCAGCTCGCGGTTGGCGGCATCCACGATCCACACGACGTTCCCCGTCATGCCGTTGGCGCGCCCGGAGAGCAGCGTGTACACGCCGCGCGACCGCGCCCCCCCACCCCCGCCCCCGCCC
>CAZZDW010000182.1:0-2362 GCA_964652945.1 uncultured Phycisphaeraceae bacterium | reverse complement strand
GGGGTGGGGGGGTGGGGGGGTTACTTCGCCGGGTACTCGAAAACCCCGCGGCCGGACTTATCGCCCATCCGCCCCGCGGCCACGAGCTGCTTGAGCAAGGGGCACGCGCGGTACCGATCGTTGTTCAAGCCGTCGGCCAGCACGTTCATGATGTGCACGCACGTGTCGAGCCCGATGAAGTCGGCCAGCCGCAGTGGCCCCATCGGGAAGTTGCACCCGAGCTTCATGATCCCGTCGATGTCCTCCGGCTCCGCCACGCCCTCCATCCACGCGTAAAACGCCTCGTTGATCATCGGCATCAAGACGCGGTTCGACACAAACCCCGGCCGGTCGTTCGCCGGCAGCGGCGTCTTGCCCATCGCCGTCGCCAGCGCGATCGTGCGGCTCGTCGTCTCTTCGCTCGTGCCGATCCCCTTGATCACCTCCACCAGCTTCATCACCGGCACCGGGTTGAAGAAGTGCATCCCGATGATCTGCCCAACTGCTTCCAACTCGTTGCCCTTGATGCCGTTGCACGCCGCGGCGATCTCGGTGATCGAGATGCTCGACGTGTTGCTCGCGAGGATCTGCCGTCCGGGCGTCTTGGCGAACATGTTGGCGAGCTTGACGAACAGGTCCTTCTTGACCTGGGCGTTCTCGACGATCGCCTCGATGACGATGTCGCAGGCGCCGAAGGCGTCGAGGGTGGTGACGTAGGAGAGCCGCGCCAGCGCGTCGTCGACGGCCTTCTTCTCCATCCGCCCCTTCTCGACCTCGCGGGCCAGCCGCTTGCCGTGCCCGTCCTTGCAGCGGGCCAGCGCGGCCTCGCTGGCGTCGAAGACGAGCGTGGTGAACCCGGCCGTCGCGGCGACCTGGGCGATCCCGCCGCCCATCTGCCCGGCCCCCACCACGCCCACCGTCTTGATCCCGTGATCCATGTGCGATCTCCTCAGTGAAAAACGAACGTCGGGGCATGATAGAAGGCCAATACAGGCGTGGGGCGTCGGGCGTGAGGCGTCGGTGTCATGACTGTTTTCCCACGGCATAAGCAATGCTCTTCACCCGCAAGTTTCACTCCAGCCACAGACGCCTGACGCCCGACGCCCCACGCCTGCCTTTCCCTACCATCCCCCATGTCCGACCGACTCGCCAAGCTCCGCGCCATGCTCGACGCCGACCCGAGCGACGCCTTCGTCCTCTACGGCATCGCCCAGGAGCACGCCAAGCTCGGTGACCACGACGCCGCGTTGCCCTTTTATGACCGGTGCCTCGCCGCGGACCCGGGCTATTTCTACGCCTATTTCCACAAGGCCCAGTCGCTGATCGCCCTCTCGCGCGAGGCCGAGGCGCTCGACACCGCTCGCGCGGGCCTCGCCGCGGCCCGCGCCGCCGGCGACGGCAAAGCCGCGGGCGAACTGGCCGGGCTCGTCGATTCGTTGGAGCCGTAGATCGCGCATTCATACGAGACGCGAGCGTGAGCGAGCGTGTCCCATTCTGGTGTGCGTGCTTTCCCAATGCCACACGCTTCGTCACCAACCGATTCCTCTTCGTCCCGCACCCGCACGATCCTCGCCATCGCGCCGGACGGGCGCGACCCGTCGCTGCTGCGCGTGACGATCGGCCCGCCCAGGCGCCGCGCCGGCCTGCTGCACCCGCGCGACGCCGAACCGCTCGGACTCGCCGTCGGCATGGCGTGGACGCCGTCGCTGCAAGCGGCCTTCGACGAGGCCGCGCTCATGACCGCGGCACGCCGCCGCGCCCACCGCTGGCTCGGCAAACGACCGCTCTCCACAGCGGCGCTGCTCGAACGCCTGCGCAAGGCCGGCTACGCCGAGTCGCTCGCCCGGCGGCTCGCACGCGACCTCGAATTGACCGGCCTGATCGACGACGCCGCGTACGCGAAGTCGCTCGTCGAGCACGAGCGATCGCGCAGGCCGATCGGCGAGCGTCTGCTCCGCGACAAACTCGCTTCACGCGGCATCGCCGCAAACGCCGCCGAAGACGCGCTCCGCCGGCCCGCCGACGAGCACGCCAGTCCGCTCGACGACGCGCTCGCCCTCGCCCGCGCCACACTCGCCAAGATGAACGCCTCGCTCGACGCGCCGGCCAAGGCCCGTCGCCTCTTCGGCGTCCTGGCCCGACGCGGGTTTGAGGAGCACGTCGCCGAAGAAGCCGTCCGCACGCTGCTGGGCGCGGAACTCCGAGAGTGATAGGAAAGAAAGCCGAGGGGCTCAGCCCCCCGGTTTGCTGCTGCACTCGCGCTCGCGTTCCCGCCTCCGCCTCTCTTTGCCGCTACGCTTGGGTATGAGTGCTCACGCATCCGTCGCTCGGACGACTCGTCCTCTGGCCGCCGCCGTGCTGCTCGCCGGGCTCGGCGTTCTTG
>CAZZDW010000181.1:0-2377 GCA_964652945.1 uncultured Phycisphaeraceae bacterium | reverse complement strand
CCCCGCCTCCCTTCCCCCCACTGCTCGTTGCTTACGGCGATTCACCAGACAGCCGAGGGATGACCCCTCGGCTTTTTTGATGGCCTCTTGGCGCAGGCGGAGAGGCCGTGCATACTTCATCCAACGACGCGCGAATCTCGTCTCGGCTTGTCCGGATATGCGCATGCGGCCACGAACCGACGACAACTCTCGCCGCCGCGTGAACCGCGGCGCTTGTCGCGGCGTCGTTCGTGCGGCTGTTTTTCTTGTGCTTGGCGCGATGATGACGATCGCCGTCGCGTGGGCCGCGGCGCTGCTCAGCATGAGCGCAGATATTCACTTTTATAGAGGGACCGATGAGATCCAACCTCTTGACGGGATTGTCGATTGGGCGGGCGCAGTGCACGATGGCAAGCCCTTTGCCTTCCGTCTTGTTGCCCGCGGTTGGGGCCGGCGGTACGACGAATCGTCTGATATGACGCCGTGGACGGCGACTTCGACTCCACGCGGCTTCATGTATCTTCCCGCCGAGGGTCAGCCCAACACGGTCAGCTCCACGACGATCACGGGCTGGCCGATGTATTCGATGGGCATGTCGTCGCAGTGGTCGCTTTCGCTGATGAACCAGCCGCCGCCTGCTGAGCCGGTCGGGATTGCGGCTGTCTGGAAGCACGGCATTCAGATACATCAGCCGAGCCGCAATCTGCCGTTCGGCAACGAGCACACCCATCTTCCGCTCCGCCCGCTGCCGCTGGGTTTTCTCATCGACACGTTGCTGTACGCCGCGGTCTTCGCCGGCGTGTGGTTCGGCTTCGGCTCGTACGCACGGCGTCGCCGCCGTCGGCGGGGGCTGTGCCCGCGGTGCGCGTATCCTGTGCTCGCGGGCGCCGAGCCGCCCGCGGACGTGACGGCACAACCGGCAAAATCACGCGGCCAAACGACAGTTTTTTCGCCGTCCGCCCCACCACGCTGCCCGGAATGTGGAAGCTTGATCTAACGTTGTTCGCTGCCCGCATGAGGGGTAAAAAAGCGGCGGCGGGACGCTGTTTCTCCCTGCAATCAGTGTGGAACTGACCAAAACAGGTGGTGCCTGCACGAATTTTTCTGATGTTCGTGACGTTTACCCAACTTGAACATCAGAACCTTGTCCTGACGACCAGCGTATGAATATGCGAACGGATGCTACTTTTCTGTAGACTAGTCAACGACATGGGCAACCTGACCGCCGTTCCATGAACCAGTTCTCTCCTCGGGCCGGGCGATTGTTTCGCCCGGCCGTTGAGTGGCGGGGTGATCTCCAAGGCGCCCCAGCCGCTCGCCCGGACTGACCACCCGGGCACCAAATGCGGCGTCTGGCCCGGTTGCCGAGCGCCCCGAGTCACCGGCCACCCGACTCTGAGCGACGGCACCGGGCGGACCCGCTTCTTCGACTCTTCCGAGCCGCTCCGATCCCTCCACAACGGTGATCGGGGCGGTCTTTCTTTGTGCGCCGCCCGCCGAGCGATGCGGGCCGGCGGCCGAGCTCTTCAGAGTGTGGAGTGTTGCCGGATCGTGAAGGTATCGGGCGGGCCGGCGTGCCGACGGCGTGTGCGGGGCGGGAGCGCCGTATGGTTTGGGCGATGCCAACCGCCCCGACCGATGTGCCGAAGAACACGACGGAGAGCGTCGCCGCGGCGGGGTGGGCGTACGCCCCCGCGCCGGAGAGCCGGGGCGTGGGCGCGCCGATCGCGCCGCGCCACGGCCTGTACATCAACGGCCGGTTCGTCGAGCCGAGGAGCACCGCGACGAAAAGCTCCAGCCGTGGCACAGGCGTCTCGCCTGTGCGGCAGATGGGCGCATACTTCCCCACCATCAACCCGGCGACGGAAGAGGTGCTCAGCGAGGTGGCGCAGGCCGGGCCGGCCGACGTCGACGCGGCGGTGAACGCCGCTCGGCGGGCGCTGCCGACGTGGGCCGCCCTTCCCGCCAAGGAACGCGGCAAGTACCTCTACCGCATCGCGCGGCGGATCCAGGAACGCGCCCGCGAGCTGGCCGTTCTGGAGACGCTCGACTCGGGCAAGCCGATCCGCGAGAGCCGCGACGTGGACGTGCCGCTGGCCGCGCAGCATTTCTTTTATTACGCCGGCTGGGCGGACAAGCTGGCGTTCGCCTTTGCGGGGCGTACGCCAAAGCCCGTCGGCGTGTGCGGGCAGATCATCCCGTGGAACTTCCCGCTGCTGATGGCCGCATGGAAGCTCGCCCCGGCGCTGGCGTGCGGGAATACGTGCGTGCTCAAGCCCGCCGAGACGACGCCGCTGACGGCGCTGCGGCTGGCGGAGATCCTCGACGAGGTCGGACTGCCGCCGGGCGTGGTCAACATCCTCACCGGCGACGGCTCGACCGGCGCGGCAGTCGTCGA
>CAZZDW010000180.1:0-2387 GCA_964652945.1 uncultured Phycisphaeraceae bacterium | reverse complement strand
GCGAACTGGAACGCGAAGGAGCCGGTGCAGACGGAGCTGCCGTTCATGCCCGGGCGGGTGGTGCTGCAGGACTTCACCGGGGTCCCCTGCGTGGTGGACCTGGCGGCGATGCGCGACGCGATGAAGCGTCTGGGCGGCGACCCGGCGGCGATCAACCCGGCGGTGCCGTGCGACCTGGTGATCGACCACTCCGTGCAGGTGGACGCCTTCGGGACGCGGGCGGCGCTGACGATCAACGCGCAGAAGGAGTTCGAGCGCAACAACGAGCGGTACGAGTTCCTCAAGTGGGGGCAGCAGTCGCTGGCCAACTTCCGCGCCGTGCCGCCCGCGACGGGCATCGTCCATCAGGTGAACCTGGAATACCTGGCCAGAGGCGTATGGACGAAACAGATGGGTGGCCAGACCGTCGCGTTCCCCGACTCGTGCGTCGGCACCGACAGCCATACCACGATGATCAACGGGCTGGGCGTCGTCGGCTGGGGCGTGGGCGGCATCGAGGCCGAGGCGGTCATGCTCGGCCAGCCGATCTACATGCTCACGCCGGAGGTCATCGGCTTCCGCCTCAAGGGCAAGCTGCCGGAGGGCGCGACGGCGACCGACCTGGTCCTCACCGTCACGCAGATGCTCCGCAAGAAGGGCGTGGTCGACAAGTTCGTCGAGTTCTTCGGCGAGGGGCTCGCGTCGATGAGCGTGCCGGACCGCGCGACGATCGCCAACATGGCCCCCGAGTACGGCGCGACGATGGGCTTCTTCCCCGTCGACCAGGTGACGCTCGACTTCCTGCGCTTCACCGGTCGCGACGAGGCGACGGTCGCGCTCGTCGAGGCATACACCAAGGCCGTCGGGCTCTTCTGGAGCCTCGGCACCGCCGAACCGGAGTTCACCGACGTCCTGGAGCTGGACCTGTCGACCGTGCAGCCGTCGCTCGCCGGGCCCAAGCGGCCGCAGGACCGCGTGCTGCTCAAGGATGTCAAGAGCGCGTGGAACAAGGAACTGGTCGACACCTTCGGCAAGCAATCGCCGGCCGAGAGCGTCAACACCGGGCGCTGGGTCGCCGAGGGGGGCAACACGGGGGGGGCCGCGGGGGAAAAGGTCAACCCGCCCGGCGCGGATCAGCAGCCGGTCTCGGCGAGCGCCGACCTCGGCTGCGTCGGCGTGCCGACGAGCTACGCTGGCAAGCGGTTCAACATGCACCACGGCGACGTGGTGATCGCCGCGATCACCTCGTGCACCAACACGAGCAACCCCGACGTGATGATCGCCGCGGGGCTGGTCGCGCGCAAGGCGCGGCAGCTCGGCCTGACCCGCAAGCCGTGGGTCAAGACCTCGCTCGCGCCCGGCTCCAAGGTCGTCACCGAATATTTTAATAAGGCCAACCTGACCGAGGACCTCGACGCGCTGGGGTTCAACACCGTCGGCTACGGCTGCACGACGTGCATCGGCAACTCGGGCCCGCTGCCGGAGGAGATCGAGGCGTCGATCAAGCAGGGCGACCTGGTCGTCGCCAGCGTGCTCAGCGGCAACCGCAACTTCGAGGGCCGCGTCCACCCGTTCGTCAAGGCCAACTACCTCGCCAGCCCGCCGCTGTGCGTCGCCTACGCGATCGCCGGCTCCACGGCGATCGACCTGGCCAACGACCCGATCGCCCATACCAACGACGGCAAAGCCGTGTACCTGAAAGACATCTGGCCCACGCACGCCGAGGTGCAGGCGCTCAAGGCCCAGTGCGTCACGCCGGAGCAGTTCCGCGAGCAGTACGCCAACGTCTTCACCGGCAACCCGATGTGGAACAGCGTGCCGGTGAGCAAGAGCGACCTGTACGCGTGGAGCGAGTCGAGCACCTACATCCAGAACCCGCCGTTCTTTGAGGGGATGGGGGCCGAAGCGGGCGCACCGGAAGCGATCCGCGGCGCGCGCGTGCTGGCCTACCTCGGCGACAGCGTGACGACCGACCACATCTCGCCCGCGGGCGACATCGCCGAGAACTCGCCGGCCGGCGGCTACCTCAAGAGCCTGGGCGTGAGCAAGGCGGCGTTCAACTCCTACGGCTCGCGCCGCGGCAACGACCGCGTCATGACCCGCGGCACCTTCGCCAACGTCCGCGTCAAAAACAAGCTCGCCGTCGACCCCGCCACCGGCAAGATCAAAGAGGGCGGCTGGACGCGCGACATGTCCAGGAAGGGCGCGGGCCAGGTCGACTGGATCTACAACGCGTCGGTGAACTACAAGGCCGAGGGGACGCCGCTGGTCGTGCTCGCGGGCAAGGACTACGGCATGGGCTCGTCGCGCGACTGGGCCGCCAAGGGGACGATGCTGCTGGGCGTCCGCGCGGTGATCGCCGAGAGCTTCGAGCGCATCCACCGCTCCAACCTCGTCGGCATGGGCGT
>CAZZDW010000179.1:0-2448 GCA_964652945.1 uncultured Phycisphaeraceae bacterium | reverse complement strand
ACCCCCCCCTCCCGCTTCCCCTGAACATCCGGGCGCTGCGCACGCTCCTTCACCCCAACCCGAAAGCCGAGGGGCTCAGCCCCTCGGTTCCAGAAAAGGCTCGCGACCAATCCCCTCTTTTCGTCCCGACATCACCGGCACGCCCGGTATCGTCATCAGCCACGCCGGCGACGACAAGATCACCCTCGACATCACCGTCCGCCAGGAGCGGGCCAAGCTGCTCCAGGACGTGCTCCTCCAGCTCGGCTGCGACATCCGCAAGCTCTCGTGCATCGGCGTCGGGCCGGTGACGATGCGCAACCTCCAGGTCGGGGCCTGGCGCGACCTCACCGCCGACGAGGTTGCCGCGCTCAAAGAGGCCACCGGGCTTTCCCAACCACATCCAGGGAAGAAGCCCGCGAAAAAGACTGTCAAGAAGCCCACCGCCAAGAACAAAGCCGCGCCCCGGCGCACGGGGGCGGGCAACCATCCGAAGAAGACGAAGACCCGGTAAAAAACGAATCGGAAAGCGAATGATAGAAATCTCGTGCATCACACCTGACGCTCTCGTACGAGACGCGACCGGAAGGGAGCGTGTCTTGATCCCGAATGCTTTGCACGCCCGCTCCCGCTCGCGTCTGGTATAAGCCCAAAGCAGGAGTTCTCGCGTGAGCCCGTCCGATCGCGACAAACCCGCCTCGAAGGAGCCCGCCCAGAACGGGCGCACGGGGAAGGTGCGTTCGATCCTGAACAAGTGGTACCCGATGACGCTGGTGACCGGCCGGGCGCGGAAGGCCGGGCGGGTGGTCGCGCCCAGCGCCCACATCCTGCGCGGGGCGGCGGTGGACGCGACGCGGTCGCGCCTGCCGCAGATGGCCGCGGCACTCGCCTACCGCACCGTCTTCGGGATGATCCCGATCATCGTGATCGCGCTGTTGATCCTCAAGAGCACGACGTCGAAGGACGAGATGGCCTCGGCCGTGCGCAACATGATGCAGTACGCCGGGCTGACGCACATCGCCGTCAGCGACAACATGGGCCCGCCGACCCCGCCGGACGCGGGCTCCAACGCCGACACGCCCCCGCCCGACCCGCAGACCGAAGAACTCAAGAAACTCGCCCAGGAGGCCAAGGAGCAGGCCGAAGAGACGAAGGAGAAGGCCGAGAAGCTCGCCGAGGCGGTCGACAAGAAGACCGGCGACACCGCCGCCGGCGACGCCGCCGCGGCCAAGGACGACCAGGAGCCCCAGAGCCTCGACGCGTGGATCGCCAAGCTCGTCGATCGCGTGAGCGAGGTCTCGGCCAAGTCGGTCGGGGCGATCGGGCTCCTCGCGCTCATCTACGCGGCGATCACGATGCTCGTGGAGGTCGAGCGCGCGTTCAACCAGATCTACCGCGTGCCGCAGGGCCGGTCGTGGACCCGGCGGCTGATGATCTACTGGACGCTGCTCACCCTCGGCCCGGTGGGGCTGTACTCGACCTTCTACCTCGCCGTGCGCTTCACCGCGTGGGCGACGCCGATCGCCCAGGACCTCGGCCTGTCGACCCAGGCGGGCGGCGGCGTGCTCTCCGTCAAACTGCTGGGGTACTTCATCACCGTCTGCATCTCCACGGGCCTGCTGATGGTGATGTACATGGTCGTGCCCAACACGCGGGTGCGCGTGTGGCCGGGGCTCGCGGGGGCCAGCGCCGCCGCGGTGTTGTGGGAGGCCGGCAAGTGGGGCTTCACGCAGTACGTGCTCATCTCGGGCTCGTCGGCCTACGGCAGGCTGTACGGCTCGATCGCGCTGATCCCGCTCTTCCTCCTGTGGGTCTACGTCACGTGGCTGGTGATCCTCTTCGGGCTGCAGATCAGCTACCACATCCAGTATGCGCGCAAGCACCGCCGGGCCCAGCCGCTCAACGACAACGGGACCGGCCTGGTCGACCCGGCCGCCGCGGTGAAGGTGCTGGCGTCGATCGGGCGGAGCTTTGAGCGGGGCGAGACGCCCGAGGCCCCCACCATCGCCCGGCTGAGCACGCTCAGCGAGAGCGTGACGCGGGCCGTGCTGGGGGCGCTCGTCGAACGCGGGTACGTCCACCGCCTCGAAGGGAACGCGGCCCCGGATTCCGAGCCGGCCTACACGCTGGCCCGCCCGCCGGGGGCGATCAAGGTCCGCGACGTCTTGGCGATGGGGTACGAGCTCTCCGGCCAGGACGTGGACGCCGACGAGACGGAAAAGGCGTGGGGCGCTGACGACGCCGTCGACCCCCTGGCGCAGCGGCTGCGCAAGGCCCAGCTCGACGCGGTCGCCGACCAGACCCTCGCGGACATCCTGCCCAAGTCGGCGACCGCACGTCGTGGCGCCGCGACGCCGCCTCCGCCCACCGATGGTTCATCAAGCCGGGGTGACACACCCCGGCTCTCGAAGAGCGGCACCAACGTCGATCCCATCTCCAAGCTTTCCGGCCGCCCAGCCCCCCCCGCCT
>CAZZDW010000178.1:0-2452 GCA_964652945.1 uncultured Phycisphaeraceae bacterium | reverse complement strand
ACCCGCGTCTATCCTGAAAGACCGCCGCCTTCGGGCAACAATCCCGAGCACAGAGAAAGGCATGGTGTTGAACACGAAGATCGCGAAAACTCGAAAAGAGACAAATCTTGGGTATATCCCTCTGAAACCATATCGATATATCAACGATGTGCTCTTTGTCTTCCTCTGTGAACTCTGTGCCCTCTGCGCGTCTGTGGTCAACATGGGCGTAGAGGACCGGAGACACCGGCTATGACAACAGCTCAACCATCCGGCGGCAGACGCTCTCGGGGTCGTCGCTGCCGCAGACGGCCGAGGAGACGGCGACGCCGCCGCTTATTCCATGCTCACGGTGTCCGCAGCCGGCCTCGATGAGCCGCGGCAGGTTCTCCGGCGTGATGCCGCCGATCGCCAGGGAGGGCACACGGGCGAGCATCGGCTCGGCGAGGTAGGCGCGGAGGTATTCCGGGCCGGCGAGGTCGGGCTTGTGCTTCGTGGTGGTGGGGAACATGGGCCCCAGGCCGCAGTAGTCGGCCCCGGCGCGGACGGCTTCGCGGGCCTGGTCGAGGTTGGTCGTGGAGACGCCGACGATCAATCGTGCGCCCGCCAATCGGCGGATGTCCTGCACGGCCAGGTCGGTCTGCCCGACGTGGACGCCGTCCGCCCCGGCGAGGAGCGCGATGTCCGGGCGGTCGTTGATGATGACCGCGGCGTTTTTTTTCCCGCCGCTCTGCGCGACTCCGACAAGCCGGCGTGCCCGGCGGAGCAGCTCGCCGCTGTCAAGGTTTTTTTCGCGCAGTTGCAGGCAGTCGGCCCCGCCGGCGATGGCGGATTGCGCAACGTCTTCCCACGGGCGCGTGCAGAGCGATTCGGTGATGAGCACGCACAGCCGCCAAGATAAGCATGTGCGCTGCGAGCCGAAGGCGGCGATCAGGCGGCGTTCAAGCTCGTACGCGCGGTAGCGGAGGTTTTTAAAGAGGCCACGGGGCGCGGGCAGCGGGTCGCGGGCAAGACCGGTTGATCCGCCGATGACCTTGCCGCACTCTTCGAGGACGCGGAGCGCTTCCCCGAGCCGTTTCCCGGCCGCCACCGCCACCTGGGCGACCGACGCCCGCTCGTGTTCGGCCTCGGTGTTGATGGCCGTGCCGACGTCCCCCGGCGTGTCGCGCCACGCGGCGAGCGTGGCGGCGTCGAGGCCCGCCGCGTCCAGCGCCCCGCGCAGGTCGTGCCGGAGGCCCTTCAATCCTGCGGCCAGTTCGGCGTCGTCGAGCACGAACCGGGCCACGTCCTCCATCACGCGCAGGGCCTCGCGGGCGCGGTTGGCGTTGGCGTCGAGGAGGCGATAGGCCGGTGACGACATAACGGAAGCGTATGAAAGAGTCGGGTTCCGGGGCTCGGGGTCCGGGTTCCGGGTAAAGGCACAGACCCGGAACCCGATTCCCGGAACCCGGAACCCGACATTCCGCTACCATGCTCGGCATGAGCCGACAGACGTTCGTCATGCCCTCCGCCACGACCGCGATCGCCACCGCCGCCGCCGAGCCGTGCGTCCTGATGATCTACGGCGCCTCCGGCGACCTCACGCACCGCAAGCTCATCCCCTCGCTCTACGACCTGCACCGCCAGGGCGTGCTCCCCAAGGGCACGTGCATCCTCGGCGTCTCGCGGACGCCGATGAGCGACGACGATTTTCGGGACAAGTGCGAGCCCTCGGCGAAGAAATACGCCGCGGAGTTTAAGGAGGAGACGTGGCGCCAGTTCGCGCAGCGGGTCTTCTACCACCCCGCCGACGGCGCCGACCCGGCGGCGTACCAGGGCAAGGGCAGTATCGCCGAGCGCGTCAACCAGCTCGCCCGCGACCGCGGCATCCTCAAGCAGGACGGGATCGGAACCCCCAACATCCTCTTCTACCTC
Source organism: uncultured Phycisphaeraceae bacterium (assembly GCA_964652945.1). Classification (GTDB taxonomy): domain Bacteria; phylum Planctomycetota; class Phycisphaerae; order Phycisphaerales; family UBA1924; genus CAZZDW01. Next base: position 559 of record CAZZDW010000178.1, on the reverse strand, counting down.
TCCGTCTCGCCCAACCTCTACGAGCCGATCATCGAGTCGATCGGGTCCAGCGGCCTGGTCGCCGAGGGCAAACGCTGGTGCTCGCTCAACCCCCACGATTGCTCGTGGCAACGCATCGTCGTCGAAAAGCCCTTCGGCTCGGACCTCGAGTCGGCCGCGTCGCTCAACCGCTGTCTGGGGCGCGTCTTCGAGGAAGAGGCGATCTTCCGCATCGACCACTACCTCGGCAAGGAGCTGGTGCAGAACCTGCTGGTGATGCGCCTGGCCAACACGATCTTCGAGCCGGTGTGGAACCGGCAGTACGTCGACCACGTGCAGGTGACGGCGGCAGAGACGGTCGGCGTCGGCTCGCGTGCGGCTAACTACTACGACTCGGGGGCCGGCGGGGCCTTGCGCGACATGGTGCAGTCGCACCTGTTGCAAGTCCTCGCGCTGGTGGCGATGGAGCCGCCGAGTGTCTACGACGCCGCGGCGATCATGCGCGAGAAGATCAAGATTTTTAATAGCGCCGTGATCGACAAGCCGGAAGACGCGGCCAAGCACGCCGTCTTCGGGCGGT
>CAZZDW010000177.1:0-2460 GCA_964652945.1 uncultured Phycisphaeraceae bacterium | reverse complement strand
GGGCGGGGGATGTGAGCCGGGGCGTGTCGTCCCGGCACAGTGGCAGTCCAACGAGCAGGGACTCTGTTTGGGCGAGGGAGCTGTCCAGATAACGCGCCCCGCGGCCGATCAACATAGCGGAGACGCCGCGGCAACGCGAGTGGTCATCCTCTAAAAAACGCGGTATGTGAAGCAGAATTCACGGGTTTTCGGTCCTTGCTTGCCCCGGCCGGCTCCAGCGAGTCTGCCACACGCGGCGTTCTCGGACCACCCCCGCGGCGATTCTTTGCGCACACACGGGGCGGTTGTCCGGCCGGGCCGCCCTGATTGTGCGCCGGATGATCCCCGCGACGGTTCTATAATCAGGTCGTTCGCAGTTGATTCGTTCGACGTTGTTCCCGCCCGAGCCGCCGCGGCACGCGCCCCTTCGGGGCGCACCGCTTTGTTCCTGGAGCCGATCGCTTATGTCGACTCGTCCCACCACGACCCATACGTCTTCTGCCCACACCACCCACGCCGCCGGCGCGCAAGGGCCGGTCGATCCGCACGCCGTCACCATCTCCGGCATCGTCCTCTCGCCCTCCTACGGCCCGGACGGCCCGGCGGGCGGGGCGACCGAATCGCCCGAAGTTGCAGGGGCCGGCGAAGGGGCAGGAGGGGGGGCGGCGTCGCTGCGCTACTACGACCGCGACATCAACGCGCCGGGCAAGTTCCCCTACACCCGCGGCCTCTTCCCCGAAGGCTACCGCACACGCCTGTGGACCATGCGGCAGTTCGCCGGCTTCGGCTCGGCCGACGACACCAACAAGCGGTTCAAGTACCTGCTCGAACAGGCCAAGGCCACCGGCGGCGCGGCCCGCACCAACACCGGCCTCTCGACGGCCTTCGACCTGCCCACGCTGATGGGCCGCGACTCCGACGACACGCTCAGCGTCGGCGAGGTCGGGCGCTGCGGCGTCGCCATCTCCACCCTCGAAGACATGCACCGGCTCTACGCCGACATCCCCATCGACAAGGTCACCGTCTCGCAGACGATCAACGGGCCGGCCTGCGTCATCTGGGCGATGTACCTGGCGATGGCTCTCGAGCGCAACATCCCCTGGACGTCGCTGGGCGGCACGCTGCAGAACGACATCCTCAAAGAGTTCCACTCGCAGAACGAGTTCATCTTCCCGCCGGAGCCCTCGGTCAAGCTCGTGGTGGACACCATCGAGTTCCAGTCGCGTTTCGTGCCGAAGTGGAACTCGGTCTCGATCTCCGGCTACCACATCCGCGAGGCGGGGTCGACGGCCGTGCAGGAACTCGCGTTCACGCTCCGCGACGGCATGGAGTACGTCGAGGCGTGCCTCGAACGCGGCCTCGAGCTCGACTCGTTCGCGCCGCGCCTGTCGTTCTTCTTCAACTCGCACAACGAGTTCTTCGAGGAGATCTGCAAGCTCCGCGCGGCTCGGCGCATCTGGGCCCGCGTGATGAAAGAGCGCTACGGGGCCAAGAGCGACCGCTCGTGGTTCATGAAGACGCACGTGCAGACGGCCGGGTGCTCGCTCACCGAGCAGCAGCCGCTGAACAACATCGTGCGGGTCGCCTATCAGGCCATGGCCGCGGCCCTGGGCGGCTGCCAGTCGCTGCACACCGACTCGATGGACGAGACGCTGGGCCTGCCGACCGAGCAGGCCGTGACGGTGGCGCTCCGCACGCAGCAGATCCTCGCGTACGAAACCGGCGTGACCCGCACCGTCGACCCGCTCGGCGGCTCGTGGTTCATCGAGTCGCTCACCGACAAGATGGAGGCCGACGCGCTGGCCCTGATGGACGACATCGACCGCATGGGGTCGTATTCCGACTGGAAGCCGAGCGGCGAGGCGAGCGCGAACGCGGATGCGAGCGACCTGTCGCGGCACCCGGCGTACGAGCACCGGCGGAGCTTCGGGCGGTCGGTGGTCGCGGGGATCAACCGCGGCTATTTCCGCCGTCAGATCGCCGAGGCGTCGTACCGCTTCTCGGAAGAGTGCGAGGCGCACGACCGCATCGTCGTCGGCGTCAACGCCTTCAACGAGAACAACGGCGAGAACCCCATCGAGATCCTGCAGATCTCGCACCAGGTCGAGACGGACCAGTGCGCACGGCTGGCCAGGTTCAAGGCCGCACGGGATGAGAAGAAGGTGGAAACGGCGCTGGAGAACATCCGCAAGGCCTGCCGTGGCGAGGCGATTACGCTCCTCTCCGACAAAGTCTCTGCTGCGTGCGGGGGCAGTGGGGGGGGGGGGGGGCGGGCTCGACGCGACCAACGTCATGCCGGCCCACATCGACGCGACCCTGGCCCCGATCCCAATGCCGCTAGCGGTGGGCGCGGTGCATCACGGGCTAATCGAAGCCGGTAAGCGCCTGCGCGCCTCGATCATCTGCGACACCGCCGATGTCTGGGATGTCCATCAGGCGATGGTGCTCATCGGCTACGGCGCCAGCGCGATCCAACCCTAT
>CAZZDW010000176.1:0-2619 GCA_964652945.1 uncultured Phycisphaeraceae bacterium | reverse complement strand
CACCACCAGATCCACCCCCCCCTCCCCCCCCTCCCCCTCCCCAGCGGCAAAGAGACCCTCGGCCGCGGGATCCACGTGCAGGGCGTTGCGGCGTTCGATCACGCGCACCCGCGGGTCCTGACGCAGCTTCCACGCGAGCACGCCGTAGGCCGTATCGACCGCGGTGACATGCGCCGCCCCGGCCTGCAGCAGGCAATCCGTAAACCCGCCCGTCGAGCACCCCAGGTCCGCGCAGCGGAACCCTCCTCCAGCCGTGACATCGACGCCGAAGACGTCGAGCGCGTGCCGGAGTTTGAGGCCGCCGCGGGAGACGTAGGCGTGCGGGGGTTCGGCGTTGGGCTTGGCGGACATCGGTACACGGTAGAAGCGGCGCCGGCCGAGGCTCGGGAGAGGGGAAAAGTCATGGGAGCGCGGGGGAGGGGGGCCTGCGGCGTGTTGACACCGCTGGCCGGGGGCATCACCATACGGCACCCATGCCGCGCCCTCTCCCGCTCTCGGTGGCCATCGTCTGCAAGAACAACGCCGACACGATCGGGCGGACGCTGGCGTCGGTGCAGGGCCTGGTGCAAGACGGCGGGGAGATCGTCGCGATCGACTCCGGCTCGACCGACGGCACGATCGAGCTCATCGAGCGGGCCTTGGGGGAGGGGGGGGCGGGCGGCAGGGTCATCCGCTCCGAGTGGCTCGGGCACATCCGCACCAAGCAGAAGGCCTTGGAAGCAACTCGACACTGGCAGACGGGGCAGGGGTGGGTGTTGTCGATCGACTCGGACGAGTCGGTCGAGCCGGGGCTGGCCGCGGCGATCGGGGCGGCGATCGAGCGGGATGATCCGACGAATGACCGGGGCGTCCTCGGCTACGAGGTGAACCGGAGGACGTACTACAAGGGCACGCCGCTGCGCCACGTCTGGCAGCCCGAGTGGCGGTTGCGGCTCGTCCGGGCCGGGCACGCCCGATGGGGCGGGCTCGACCCGCACGACAAGCTGGAACTGGTTGGGGACGGGAAGGGCGGTCGGATCGAGCGGCTGGTTGCCGGGGACGACGCCGTTCTACGGCACGACTCCTTCCCCACCTTCGCGGCTCACTTCGCCACGCAGGTCAAACACGCCACCACCATGGCCCACAGTCTCCACGCGGCGGGTGAGAAGGGTTCGCTGCTGAGTCTGCTTGTGTCGCCGCCTGGCGCGTTCGTCAAGCAGCTCGTGCTGAAGCAGGGCTTCCGCGACGGCCTCCCCGGCTGGCTCGCGGCCTCCTCCGCCGCCGTCGCGGCGATGGTGAAGCACGCGGTGCTGCTGGAACGTTCTTACAAAGGTGATGCGATGTGAGAGGGGTTGCAGCCGGGGGGGCTCTCACACGCTCCCCGCAAAAAACCAGAGCATGTCAGAAGCAGTTTCCGGCCGGGGCGGCACGCCCCGGCTCACAAGAGGCGTTCCCTCAGTTGGGGGTCCCAAGTCGCTCCCCGCGGGCGATTTCAAGAAGGGGGAGCACGAGGGGGACGTTGTCCCCCTCGTATCGCAAATGCGTACGTGTCCGGGAGAAGATCGGCACCCGGCGGGCTATCCTTATGGCCCCACTTTCCCCGGCAGCGCGGCCGGGCCGACCGGGGTGAGAGAGCCGAGCAAGGCGGGTCGTCCGGCCCTCACAGGCCATATAACAGCAGGAACAGCCACCGTGAAGATCAAGACCGACGAGATCACGAGCGTTATCAAGCAGGAGATCGCCCAGTACGCCGCGGAGCTGGAAGTCAGCGAGGTCGGCCGGGTGGTCGAGGTCGGCGACGGCATCGCGCGTATCTACGGCCTCTCCAAGGCGATGGCCGGCGAGATGCTCGAGTTCCAGACCACCGAGGGCCCCGTCATGGGCCAGGTCTTCAACCTCGAAGAGGACACCGTCGGCGCGGTCATCTACGGCGATTACCTCGCCGTCCGCGAGGGCGACGTGGTGAAGGCCACCGGCCGCCTGCTCGAGGTGCCCGTCGGCGAGTCGCTGCTGGGCCGCGTGGTCGACCCGCTGGGGCGTCCGCTGGACGACGGCCCGGCGATCCAGTCGGACATCCGCCGCAAGGTCGACATCATCGCCCCCGGCATCGCCGAGCGGCAGCCGGTGCACGAGCCCTTGCAGACGGGCATCAAGGCGATCGACGCGATGATCCCGATCGGCCGCGGGCAGCGCGAGCTGATCATCGGCGACCGCAAGACGGGCAAGACGGCCGTCGCCCTCGACACGATCATCAACCAGAAGCAGTACTGGGGCACGCCCGAGGCCGTCGTCTGCATCTACGTCGCGGTCGGCCAGAAGGAATCGACCGTCGCCGGCATCGTCGAGACGCTCAAGAAGAACGGCGCGATGGATTACACCATCGTCGTCAACGCCTCGTCCTCCGACCCGGCCCCGATGCAGTACATCGCGCCGTACTCCGGCTGCACGATGGGCGAGTACTTCATGTGGCAGGGCAAGGACGGCAAGACGCCCAAGCACGCCCTGTGCATCTACGACGATCTTTCCAAGCAGGCCGTCGCGTACCGCCAGTTGTCGCTGCTTCTCCGCCGCCCGCCGGGCCGCGAGGCGTACCCGGGCGACGTGTTCTATCTCCACAGCCGTCTGCTCGAGCGTGCGACC
>CAZZDW010000175.1:0-2679 GCA_964652945.1 uncultured Phycisphaeraceae bacterium | reverse complement strand
GATCGTCTCCGTCGACTGCGGCGTCACCGCCATCGAGCCCGCGCTCGTCGCCCGCCGGCACGGCGTCGACCTCATCATCACCGACCATCACAACCCGCCGAGCTGCGTCGAAGACCTGCCCGACGCCTACGCGGTTGTCCATCCGAGGCACCCGCGTTCTGAGTATCCCTTCGGTGATCTGTGCGGCGCGGGCGTCGCGTACAAGCTCGCGTGGCGGCTGGCGACGATGCACCAGGGCTCGCAGCGCGTCGCGCCGCACGTCCGCGAGCTGCTGGTCGACCTGCTCGCGTTCACGGCTCTGGGCGTCATCGCCGACATCGTGCCGCTGGTGGACGAAAACCGCGTCATCGCCCGCTTCGGCCTGGCCCGGGTGGCGCAGAGCCGCTTCATCGGCCTCAGGGCGCTCGTCGAGGCCTCGGGGCTTGCGCATTCGAAGATCGGCGAGTTCGACGCGGGTTTTCGCCTGGGCCCCCGGCTCAACGCGGCCGGGCGCATGGGCCACGCCAAGGCCGCCGTCGAGCTCTTCACCACCGCCGGCCCGGATCGTGCCGCCGAGATCGCCCGCTCCTTGTGCGACCTCAACGACCAGCGCCGCGCGGTGGAGCGCGAGATCTTCGAGCTGGCCGTCACGCTCGCCGAGGAGGCGGGGATGACGCGCGACGATCGGCGCGCGATCGTGCTCGCGCACGAGTCCTGGCACGCCGGCGTGGTCGGCATCGTCTGCTCGCGGCTGGTCGAGCGCTTCAGCCGCCCGACCATCCTCATGCAATCGCGCGACGGCGTCTGCCACGGCTCCGGGCGCAGCGTGCCGGCCTTCAACATGCACGCGGCCCTCGAACAGTGCGCTCACCTGCTCGACAAGTTCGGCGGGCACGATATGGCCGCGGGCGTGCACGTGCGGCAGGAGCGGCTCGCCGAGTTCGCCGAGGCGTTTGTCTCGCGCGCCAACGACGGCATCACGGCCGACGAGCTGACGCCGCGGCTCGACTTCGACTGCGAGGCGACGCCGGACGAGCTGACGCCGCAGGCGGTGGCGCAGCTCCGCGAGCTGGCCCCCTTCGGCCGCGACAACCCCGAGGTCCGCCTGCTCGTCCGCGGCCTGACCGTCGCCGCCGCCCCCAGGCCCATCGGCCGCGAGGGGCGGCACCTGGTCGTGCCGGTCCGTTCGGCGAGCGCCGCCGCGGGAGGGGGGGCGCCGGTCTTCCGCGCCGTCGCGTGGAACTGGGGCGGCCAGGAGCACTCGATCAAGCTCCGCGAAGGGCTGAAGCTCGACGCGGTGATCGAGCCGAAGATCTCGACGTTCTCCGGCCGCCCGACCGTCGAGCCGATCCTCAAAGACGTCGCCGACCACGTGCGCGTGGCGGGCGCATGAAAAAACCCGCGGCCGGACCCGCGGGCTTTGTGTATGTATCCACACGCCGAGTGCCGAATGCCCAGCGCCTTCTCTCAGGCGATGTGCTTCTCGACGTCGCCCTGGTGGCCGATCTGCATGCCGTAGAACGAGCGCCACACGAAGAACGCGGAGATGACGAAGAACGCGATGGTGAGCCCCATCGTGAGGGTGGTGTGGGCGCGGTGGCCTTCCATCGTGACGGCGGTCTCCGCCTGCGACTTCATGTTCATCGCCAGCTCGACGGCCAGCAGGCCGAAGAGCGTGGTGAACTTGATGACCGGGTTCATCGCGACCGACGAGGTGTCCTTGAAGGGGTCGCCGACGGTGTCGCCCACGACGGTGGCGTCGTGCAGGTCGGTGCCCTTGGCCTTCAGCTCGGTCTCGACAACTTTCTTGGCGTTGTCCCACGCGCCGCCGGCGTTGGCCATGAAGATCGCCTGGTAGAGCCCGAAGAGGGCGATCGAGACGAGGTAGCCGACGAAGAAATACGGCTCGGCAAACGCGAAAGCCAGCGTCGCGAAGAAGACGCCCAGGAAGATGTTGAACATGCCCTTCTGCGCGTACTGCGTGCAGATCGAGACCACCTTGCGGGAGTCTTCCACGCTCGCCTTCTCCACGCCCTCGAGGCGGATGTTGGCCTTGATGAACTCGACGGCCCGGTACGCGCCGGTCGTGACGGCCTGCGTCGACGCGCCGGTGAACCAGTAGATCACCGCGCCGCCGGTGATGAGCCCCAGCAGGAAGGGGGCGTGCATCAGCGAGAGGTTGGCCAGCTTGGCCGGCTCGAGCCCGTTGGTGAGCAGCACGATGATCGAGAAGATCATCGTCGTCGCGCCGACCACCGCGGTGCCGATCAGCACGGGCTTGGCCGTCGCTTTGAACGTGTTGCCCGCGCCGTCGTTCTCTTCGAGGAAGGCCTTGGAGCGTTCGAAGTCGGGGGTGAAGCCGTAGTCTTTCTTGATCTCCTCGCGGATGCCGGGGATCGCCTCGATGGTGGAGAGCTCGAAGACGGACTGGGCGTTGTCGGTGACCGGGCCGTAGGAGTCGACGTCGATCGTCACCGGGCCCATCGACAGGAAGCCGAAGGCGACCAGGCCGAAGGCGAAGACGGCGGGGGCGATCATGATGTCGCTGAAGCCGCTCAGCGTGCTGATCCCGTAGGCCGCGCTCATGAGCGCGACGATGACGATGCCCAGCCAGTACGCCGAGAAGTTGCCCGCGACGAGCCCCGAGAGGATGTTCAGCGACGCCCCGCCCTGCTCGGAGGACGTCACGACCTCGCGGAC
>CAZZDW010000174.1:0-2692 GCA_964652945.1 uncultured Phycisphaeraceae bacterium | reverse complement strand
CCGCCCGCCCCCATACCCTATCGGCTCAAACCCACGTTTTGGGATAGCGTCTAAGCCAATGCGCCCGTCAGACAAGAAGGATGCTCAATCTACACCTAGCTCATTTCAGTCCAGAAGAAGTTGACCTGCTTGATTACACTATTTACCGCATTGACGCGATGACAAAACCTATCCCATCCAGTGCATCAGATAAAGTAATTGGTTATCAATTTGCACTTACTTACTTAGCTTGTATTTCTTTGCCCTATTATTATAATGTATCAGAAGCCTTGCGAGATCATCCCGAAAACCAAACCCCCGAACTTCAAAAAATGTATAAAACCAACATTAAGCTCCGCGTTCCTCGTGTTGAATAATTTTTTTATTCCCCAACTCCTCCGCGTTCTCAGTTCGGCAAAAACCGCAGCGACTCCTGCACCGTCGCCTTCACCAACCCGTCCCCCATCGGCACATACAACGTCTGCCCCGCATTCGCCTGCGCCCACTTCACCATCGCCAGCGCCCCCACCCGCCCCTCGGCGCTCCCAGCGAGCGGCAGGAACGTCGACGACGTCACCGCACCCACCACCGCCCCGTCTACCCTCGCCTCGCTCAACACCGGCGTGCCCGTGCCGACCCCCGCTCCCCCGTCATCGTTTACGCCGTCGTCGGCGATGCGCAGCGCCACCAGCCGCTGCTTCGGATGCCCCAGCGACTCCATCCGCGCCACCACCTCCTGCCCGAGATAGCACCCCTTCGTGAACGACACCCGATCCCGCAACACCCCCGTCTCGTGCGGCAGCGAGTCCGGCCCAAAGTCCAGGTAATACAGCGGCGTCCCCGCCTCGATCCGCGCGATGTTGTACGCGTGCCACCCGATCCGCCGCGCCAACGCCGATCGCCCGCCCTCGCGCACCTCGTCCCCCGCTCGCGCCTTCATCCCCACCATCGCCCCCAACTCCGCGGCCAGGGACAAATAGACCTCCTCCGCCCTCGCCGTCGGCATCAACAACTCGAGCCCCACCGCCCCCGTCGTGTCCTGCCGATCAACAAGCACCGTCACGCCGTTGCCGCCGCCGATGCGCACGAGCGTCGCCTCGTTCGCCTCCAGCTCCAGCACGCTCTTGCGCCCCTCCACCGGCGTGCCCACCATGCCGAGCACCTCGCGCGACACGGGTCCGTGCAGCGCCAGCCGATGGAACGCCTCCGTCGCATCAACGATCTCGACATCCTCGCTGAAGAGGAACGCGCTGAGCCCCTTCACCGTCCGCTCGGCCGCGAAGACATCCACGTCCATCAACATGCCCCCGCTCACGAACGCCTCGTCGCCGCGTCCCGTGCCGCCGAGTTCGATGAGCCGCAGGTCGGCGTCGATGCGCCCCTTTCGGCTCAGCCAGAACGACCGCCGCACCGTGTTCGGCTCAAACCCTTTCAACTCCTGCGTCACCATCCGCCCGAGGAACTCGTGCCGATCCTTCATCGCCCCGCGCACGACCAGCGTCGCCCGCTGCGGCAGGTCCATCAGCCCGGCGTGCTTGCGGATCGCCGCATATTCCAATGCAATCCCCGCCGCGCTGTCATTGGTGGCACGGCTCTCCGAGCCGTGCGTGGGCGTCCCCCCCATCGCCTCCGCCACCAACACGTCCGACTCGGCCGGCCCGTACTGCCGCAGCGGCGAGCCCGCGGCTTGATGCAACGCTAACAACGGCGAACGTCGTGCCATATCGCAGTGTATGTCGCTTGGAATGCATCAAGCCTGACGCTCTCATACGAGACGCGAGCGTGAGCGAGCGTGTCTCGCACCAGCAAGGAATACTCACCCACCCATCAACGGCGCATCCCACGCCTCGACGATCCGCGCCGCCGCCGCGCGCGCATTCGCCACGCCGCTCAGGTCCGCGATCACCGCGCCCTGAAAACCCGCCGTCGTGAGCGCCACCCGGTACGCCAGCAAGTCCAACCCTCCACGCCCCGGCGCAACCCTCCGCCGGTCCGGCGTCGCCGCCACGTCCGTCAGCCGCGCCGCGACAACATCCCTGCCCGCCCGCGCAACCGCTCCCGCGACATCCATACCCGCGAGCAGCAACGCCGCGGGATCAACCCCGAGCCCGATCGGCCCTTCGCTTCTTCCAACTTCTCCCACCCCCACGGCCTGCACGCCGCCCTTCCCCTCCGCCGCATCATCCTGTTGTTCGCGCAGCCGCTCGATCGTCCGCTCGCCAAAGTCGGCCACCGCGACGCCGAACTGATCCGCCGCTCCGGCGATCGCCGCCGCCGCGCCGGCCTCCATCCCACGCGGCAGCGCCACGCACACCGTCGGCCGCTCCACGCCCGCCACGCCGCCCAGCAGCGCCGACAACCGTTTCAAGTCCGCCGCCAGCTCCACCGCCCCCACCACCGCCGTCACGGCCTTGTCCACCGTCTCGGCGCGCACGAAGTGCTCCGCGGGAATCCACAGGTCCAGCCCGGCGAACCCCACCTCCGCACGCCGGATCATCGACGCGACGTCCCTCCGCGCCGACCGGTCCAGCTCCCGCGCCCTCAACCCCGGCCGCATCGCATCGAGCTGCGCATACGCAAACCCGCCGCCGCCGCCCGCAGGTTCACTCCCGCCCGTACTTCCGCGTGCGCCGCCCGCGCCCACATGCCGCGCCAGCCGCAGCAACTCCTGCAACCTTCCCGCGGCATCCGCCGCCCCGCTTCCCCCGCCCCC
>CAZZDW010000173.1:0-3095 GCA_964652945.1 uncultured Phycisphaeraceae bacterium | reverse complement strand
GGGGGGGGGGGGCCGGGGGGGCCGGCGGGGCGGGGCGCGGCGGGCGTCGGCAGGGGCGCGAGAACCTGCCCCGGCCCAACCAGACGCAGGACCAGCAGCAGCAGATTCAGACGATCGAGCAGCTTGCGCCGATCCCGCCGGCCAAGCCGCCCGTCGAGCCGGGGCAGAGCCTGTACATCATCCGTGTCTCGTGGGACGTGCTGGTGGACGCGCCGCCCGGGGCCAACCCGCCGCAGGTGTAAGGACGGCGAGGCGGGGCGGGGGGGAGGAGCAGCATCATCGCCGGGGCGGCACGCCCCGGCTCACGCGGGGACGGGTTGAGCGCGGGGCGGGCCGAGGACTAAGCCGTGAAGAATGCGATGGCGTGGGCCAAGACGAACTGGATGATCGTGGTGCTGGTGGCGGTGGCGATCCTGGTCCTGCCGGGGCTGTGGGTCTTCTCGTCGATGATGAACGCCAAGCTGCGCGAGTCGCACCAGAAGAACGTGGACAAGGCGATCAAGCCGCTGCTGCAGCCGAGCGTGACGTACTCGATCACGATGCCCGACGGGCGGCGGATCGAGGAGCTGAGCGTGGCGCCGACGACGCAGACGACGGCGTGGTATTCCAAGCAGTGGCAGAGCCTCAAGAGCGAGATGGACAAGGTGGGCGGGGCGGCCGAGGCGTTCAACAAGCACGGGCACAAGGCGCTGGTGGAGGACCTGTTCCCCAAGCCCTCGCCGCTGGAGGACGTCTTCAAGCGTCGGCGGCTGGCGGAGCTGTTCAAGCAGAACCACGCCGCGGAGGGCCCGCTGCTGACGGCGATCAACGCGGGCGGGCCCGCCTCGACGGAGCAGCTCGCCGAGATGCTCAAGGACTTCCGCAAGAACAAGGAAGAGCAGTTCCAGAACGAGCGCAACACCCAGCCCGACCCGGCGACGACGCAGCAGTGGCAGGACGAGGCGCTGCAGATCCGCCTGGGGCAGTACCAGCTCCGTGCGCGGCAGATCGCGCTGTACGCCGACGAGTCGTCGTTCCCGGCGCTGCCGAACATCCGGCAGGAGCCGTCGCTGGCGGAGTGCTGGGACCTGCAGGAGCAGTACTGGATCCACGAGGACATCTTGGCGGCGATCAAGCGGGCCAACGAGGCCGGGGACACGGGCAGCGCCGAGAGCGGCGTCTCGGGCTCGGTCATCAAGCGGCTGCTGAGCCTGCAGGCGGGGGACGTGGACTATGACGCGGCGCAGGAGCCTGCGCCGGGCGCGGCCCAGCCGCCCGTGCCGCCGCCGATGGACCCCGGCATGGACGGCGGCGGTGGGGGGATGCCCCCGGCGGGGCCGAACTTTACGGGCAACCTCACCGGGCGGCGCGGCGGCGCCGAGGCGGGGAACTTCTACGACGTGCGCAAGGCGACGGTGCGCGTCGTCGCGGACGCCGAGCGGCTGCCGGTGTTCTTCGACGCGCTGGCGGCGACGAACTTCATCACCGTGCTGGACGTGGACATGACGGCCGTGGACACGGCGACGGACCTCAAGGGCGGGTACTACTACGGCACCCGGCCGGTCGTCGAGGCGACGATCGAGGTGGAGACGATCTGGCTGCGTTCGTGGCGGGTGCCGATGATGCCGGCGGGCGTGAAGAACTTCCTGCACGTCCCCGAGCCGCCCCCGCCCGCGCCGGGCACCGAGCCCGGCATGGACGGGCAGCCCCCGGCCAACGGCTGAGGCCGGGGCGTGGCGTGTGCGATGATGAATCGAAGCGGGATCGGATCGGGCGGAGCGGTGAACCTGAACGGGGCGGGCGGCGAGGAACACGATCATGGCCTTGAAGGGCATCTCCTGGTTTGAGCAGCACGTCGAGAAGGTCTTCGCCGGCGTGATGGGCGTGGCGCTGCTGGGCGTCTTGACGTGGCAGTTTGTCGGGCCACAGAACACGGTGAAGGTCGGGCGGACCGACAACGTGCCGATGGCGCAGGCCTACGACAAGGTCGCCGACGTTGCGCGCGACGTGAACATCAAGATCGAGAACCCCGACCTGCCCGAAGAGATCCGCGACAAGCAGAGCGTGGAGGGGGCCGAGCGGCTGTCGGACTTTGTCGAGACGTTCAACGGCCCGGTCGCGCCCGATCAGCAGCTGGCCGGGGGCGTTTTGGGGACCAGGCCCAGCGGGCTCAGCGCCGGCGGCGTGGTCGAGCCGAGCCAGACGGCGGTGGCGACGATCAGCGTGCCGGCGGCGTCGGTCGGCGCGGCGGCGTCGCAGCTCACGAGCGTGCATCCGGTCGAGTTGTACGGGCAGGGCGTGACGCCGCAGGCGCGCAAGGCGGTGGCCGCGGTGCTCCCCGCCGAGCTGCCGTATGACAAGGCCGAGGTGAGCGTCGAGGGGACGTTCGACGCCCGGAAGCTCCGGGCTCAGCTTGAGAACGACCCGGACGGGGCGGGCCCGATGCGGGCGATCCCCGCGCACTGGTGGCGCGACCGGGTGGAGATCCTGGCCGTCGAGCTGGAGCGGCAGGAGCTCATGCCCGACGGCTCGTGGGGCGAGCCGCAGGTCCTCTCGCCGATGCCGGGGCGGCTGTCGCTGCGTCCGGAGATGAAAGAGCAGCCGACGGCCCGCGAGATCACCGACCTGGTCAACCGGGCCAAGCAGTCGCTGACGCAGGTGCGGCGGCCGACGTACTACGCGTCGCTGATCGGGGGCGACTGGCGGACGCCGACGCGCGTGCTCGCCGAGCGCGCCAAGCCGACGGCCGATCCGCGGCAGATCGAGACGCTCAACCGACGCCGCGCCGACATCGTCAAGCGGATCGAGAAACTCAACGCGAGCATCCAGCAGGAAGGCGGCGGGGGCGGGGCAGGTGGCGGCGCGGGTGGGGGCGGGGCGGCCGGGCCGCGTGATGGCGCGGGGGGCGGCAACGCGGGCGGCGGGGCGGGCGGTGGGGCGCAGCAGCCGCAGGGCGGCGGGAGTTCGCGTCTGCAGTCGCTCCGGCGGCAGCTCGAGCGCCAGCAGCAGGATCTGCAGGACGTCAACCAGCAGCTCCGCGAGATGGGCGTGGCGATCGACGGCGAGCAGGCCGCCCCGCAGCAGGCGGCGGCGGAAGAAGCCGCCGACCAGCCGTT
>CAZZDW010000172.1:0-3105 GCA_964652945.1 uncultured Phycisphaeraceae bacterium | reverse complement strand
GGCCCTGTAGCTCAGCGGTTAGAGCAGGCGACTCATAATCGCTTGGTCCTCGGTTCGAATCCGAGCGGGGCCATTTCCGTGTTGTTCGGCGTGCGCGTCAGCCCTTCTTCTTCGCCCCTTTGACGCACGCGCAGCTCGCGCCGAGGTCGACATCAGCACGGTCGAAGGCCTCCTCGTACCGCCGCCGGCACGCCGCGGCCTCCTCCGCCCGACCCATCCCCTCCAGCGACCTCGACAACCCGTAGAGCGACCAGCCGTTCTCCGGCCAACGCTTCAGATCCTCGCGGTACACCGCCGCCGCCGCCTCGTGCCGCCCCGCGTCCAGCAGCACCGCCCCCAGCGTGTGCCGCACCGGCTGCGGCCAGTCCGGCGGCTCCATATACATCAGCGTGTCCTCAACCTCGACCGCCGCGCTCAGGTGCTCCACCGCCGCATCGACGTCCCCCTCGCGGTACGCGATCTCCCCTTCGAGCATCTCGTCGGCGATCGTCAGCACCTTCTTGGCCGGGTTGATCGCCATCATCGCGCCTTCGGGCAGCGCGTCCTTCTGCTGGCGGAACAGCCGCTGCTCTTCGCGGGCCAGCGACGCCTGCCCCTTGGCCGCGTAGGAGACGCCGCGTGCGAACCGCCACATCGTCCGCGTGATCGGCAGCTCCTCACGCGGCTCGTCCATCGCCAGGATCGCGTCCCACTCGCCGAACCGCATCAGCGACTCGATCTCGATCGAGGTGTACGCGTCGGCGACGGGCGCAAAGTCGCGGAAGAAGTCTTCGGGGATCGACGCGAGCATCTGCCGCGACGCGGCGATCGCGTCGGCGCGCCGCCCGGCCATCATGCACGCGTACGCGAGGAAGTGGTCGTTGTGCAGCATGTACACGCGGTAGAAGCCCTGCCGCGGCGAACGCTTCTGGTACTCCCCGTGCGACTTGATCGCCAGCTCGTTCTGCTCCGCCGCGGTGTTCCACCGACCCATCCGCACGTCGATGTGCGCCGGCATGTGCACCATGTGCCCCGACGCCGGCACGAGCGTGCGCAGCCGCTTGGCCGACGCCTCGGCGCGCTGCGGCTCGCGCGACGCCTCCACCGCGTGGATGTACAGGTGGTTTGCGCCGGGGTGCTCCGGGTGCGCGGCGAGCACGCCCTCGAGCGTCGCGAGGACCAGCGGCGTCTCCGGCCGGGGCTCGCCTGAAAGCGACCACAAATCCCACGGCCGCAGGTCCATCAGCGACTCGGCGTACAGCGTCCCCACCTCCGGATCATCCGGGAACCGCGCGTGCACGTCGGCCATCGCGTCGGCGTACGCCTTGTCGAGCGGCGCTCGGCCGACCGGGTCCAGCGGCAGGCCTTCCTCGCCCGCCGCCGCCGGATCGACATACCGGTTGCGCAGCGCGGCGATCAGCGCCTTCTCGACGGGCGTGCACGTGCCGCTCAGCTCGTCGGCCTTCGTCCACGCGGCCCACGCGGCGCGCGAGTGCTGCTCGTCCATGAACGGGTTGTTGATGTGCGGCCCGCTGGCCAGCGCGATCCCCCACCACGCCATCGCGCACGACGGGTCCAGCCGCGTGACCTGCGTGTAGTTGCGGATCGCCTCGTCGTGGTTGAACGAGTACATCCAGACCACGCCCTGGTCGAAATACCGCTGCGCCTCGGCGGAGCTGGTCGTGACGGGCCACGTGTGGCCGCCGAGGTTGTTGAAGGTGGCCGGCGCGGCGGGCTCGGCGGTCGACGCCGCCCGGTGCGACGCGCACGCGGGCATCAACCCCAGCACGGCACCGAGCACGATGACGGATGCAACACGACGGCTCATGAGAAGCTCCTTCGCTCGTGGTGAACCCCCGGACAGCGCCATGCTAACCACGACGACCCGCCGCGCCAAGGCGGATTTGGGGCATCGCCGCCATTTGGCGCACAACGTGCGACGACCGGGCTAAGAAATCCCGCTATTCAGCAGCCGGCGAGCCAGGCGGTGAGGAAATCGAAGATGTCCTGGACGGTGACGCCGTTGATGTGGTTGAAATCGGCGGACGTGTTGCCCGCGAGCCAGGCGGTGAGGAAGTCGAAGATATCCTGGACGGTGACGCCGTTGGCGTGGTTGAAGTCGGCCGGGCAGCACGAGCCGGCGCAGGACGTCTCGACGCGGAAGTCGTCGTAATACCCGGCGTGCCCGCTCGATGAAAGGCCCGAGCCGAGGACGACGGTGTCGATGGTCGCGACGACCGCGCCGGTGATCGTTCGGCCGAGCGTGCCGTCGACATAAAACTCGGCGGCGCCGCCGTCCACGACGACCTTGAACTCGTGCCAGCCGACGCTCCGCTGCGCGGCGCCCGAGAGGTTGAACCACCCGGCGATTGCGCCGAAGGTGACGCGCCCCTGGTAGTACGAGCGGTCCACGGTTTCGCCGGGGAGGGTGACCTGGTTGTAGATGCCGATCGCGAAGAGCTGATCGAGCGCGCCGCTGCCGTAGCTCTCGCCGGTGTAGGAACGGATCTCGCAGAACTGGCGGCCGAGGACGCTCTCGCCCAGCTCGTCGTAGAACCAGTAGGAAAACGTGATCCGCTGGTCGACGGGGATCGGCGCAAACGACGCGGCGCGGCGGACCACGCCGAAGGTGGGATCGCCGGCGCTGAGCGTGTAGGCGCTGTACGAGCCGGTGTGCCCGGCGGCGTAGAGCGCAAAGCCGGATTCCACGTCGAAGGGCCACCTGGAGAAATCGGCGGTCTCGAAGCCGTCCTGGAAGACGACGCTCCCCGAAGCCGAGGCGGCGGAAAGGGCCAGCACGATCATCGCCCGACGAGCGCTCATCGCGATTCTCCTATATCAATGATCCATGATACCACAAAGCCCGCCGCATCCAACGGGTATTTATGATCTGACCGAGGGGCTGAGCCCCTCGGCTTTCAAAGATGCTTCTTGAAAAGAGTCGCACCCCGCCGCTCTGGCCTGCGTGGCCGTACCAGATCGCGCAGGCGATTGCTTCTACGAGACGCGAAGCGCGAGAGGATTATGCAAGTCGAGTCGTCTCAAAGATCCATTTGGTGCAGAAAAAACAGGCTTTGGGTGGGGCGGGCGTCCCGCCCGCCCTATGGGATGCTCAGAGATGACCGC
>CAZZDW010000171.1:0-3132 GCA_964652945.1 uncultured Phycisphaeraceae bacterium | reverse complement strand
CACGGCCTCGCTGCCGCGCCACCCCGCGCCCGATTATTTTGTGCGATTGGTATAATTCTTGAGTTACGCTTTGGTGGCTGGGCGTAGCCCGGCGATGAGGTGGGGGGCCGTCCGTGTCCGGGTTTGGCAGGAAATGTCATGATTTGGCAGGGTTTGCAGGTTTCTGGGCCAAGAAAACCACCCTGTTCAAGGCATATTCACTTGATCCATGACGGCCTCACCGGGTAACTCTTGAGCTACGCCTTGAGCGGGGCGGGGGTTGGAGAAGCCGCCCGATGCCCGACGATTTGCATGCAAGTCCCGCCGCCTTGGAACTCGCCACTAACCTTGATCGCCGCAGCGCCGCGTACGGCCGCCCGTTCCGCCCGGATGCCGCCCAGTGGCCCTCGGCCGCACCGCCGGCCGCCACGGCCCACCGAGACGCCACCGTGGGCCGCCCGCGCCGTCGCAAACCCCGCCGGCGGTTCCCGGCCGAGGTGCTCAGCGACGCCGAGGTCCGCGCCCTCATGGACGCCTGCGGCACACCGCCGGTGTACAACCTTACATCGCTTCGCAACCGCGCGCTCATCGTATTCTTATATCGCACCGGCTGCCGCATCCGCGAGGCGCTGGAAGTTCGGCCGAAAGACCTCGATCTTGCGCACGGCTCGGTCCGGCTGCTCGTCTGCAAGGGCGGCCGCTCACGGACGGTGGGCATCGACGCCGGCGGTGCAACCGAAGTCCAGGCGTGGCTCGAACAGCGGCACCGCATGAACCCGCGTCCCTCATCGCCACTATTCTGTACCAGCGGCGGCGGCCGCCTCACCGAGGCGTACGTCCGCCGCTTGCTCCCGCGGCTCGCCGAGCGGGCCGGCATCGCCCGCCGCGTGCACGCCCACGGCCTCCGCCACACCCACGCCGCCCAGCTCCGCAGCGAAGGCGTCGACATCGGCATCATCTCCAAGCAGCTCGGCCACCGCTCCATCGCCACTACCGCACGCTACCTCGACCACATCGCGCCCCTGGCCGTCGTCCAGGCTATCGCCAAGCGCCAGTGGGAATGACGTTTGACGCACCGTTACCACAGGCTCATCACCGCGCCGGTTTCTTGTTCAGCGCCTCAGCGACGTGATCGGCCAACTCGTTCAAAGATTCGTCCTTCGCCGCGGCGATCCATCTCTGATGAATCGCACGGGGCTGGTCCGCCTCGAGCGCCGTGCCGACCAAGGCCTTGAGCATCTCGGGTGACGAGTCGTACTTCAGAGCCCGGACCGCGAGTTTCTTGGCCACATCTTCTCGCTCGGCGGCGAGCAGCCCCGCGTAGAGATGGCCCGCCTTCTCGCGGAACATCCGCTTCGGCATCTCTTCAATGTACTTTCGCTGCTCCTCACCGATTTCCTGGGGCAGTTCGCGATCGTGACCCGATGTCATCCGCATGAGGTTCCATTCAGACTTGAGTTCCGCCAACGGGTCTTCCAGGAGTCGCCCCACATCGGCCCAGCGATCAAGCTTGATGAACATCTCGGAGAGGTCGCGGCTGACCCGATTGATAAACGGCCGCCACTTGGGCTCATCCTTCACGCGGTCGTACCACTCCACCGTCGCGTCGGTATCGTTGAGCACACGGTTGTTCAGCACGACCCAATCGACGAGGTCGTCCATATCAACCTTGTCGCCTTCGAGCCGAAGGCCCGTCTCGTCCCGCAATGCGACAAACTTCGCACGGGCCTCCTCGCTCTTCTGCGCCAGTTGCTCCATATAGCCGGCCATGAACGATAGCCGCACGCCGTACATCGCCGGCTGGTGCTGCAACATGTTCTTCCACAGCCACACGTACTCGTCGGCCGCCTCGGTGTACTTGCGCTCCCGCGCCAGCGACTGCGCCAGATCCATCTTCGCGTCCACGTCGACGCGCTCGCCCGCCGGCGCGCCAGCCCGCTTGCGGATCGCTTCGATCGACTTCTCACCCTTGGCGATCCCCTCGAGCCACGCCAGCATCTCCGCGGGCGGCTTGTAGCCGACCACCCGGTCGAACTCCTCGTCGCCTTCTTTGAACGCGATCATCGTGGGCATCGCTTCGACGCCCAACTCCGCGGCGACCTCCTCTTCTTCATCCACATCGAGCGCGACGAGGATCGCGTTCGCTTTGATCCACTCGACAACCTGCTCGTCTCGCCACGTGGTCTTGTCCATCTGCTTGCACGGGGGACACCAGACCGCCGTGGCCTTCACGATGAACCACTTCTTCGCCTCCGCCGCGGCCTTCTTTGCCTCCGCGTAAGGCCGCGTGTCGAACACGGACGGCAGATCCTCGCCGGCCCGGGCGTAGGGCACAAACAGCAGGCCGGAGATTATGCACGCAAACGCGAGGATGAGGCTTCGATACATGGCCAGCTCCTTAGGATCGTTATTGCCCTGTTGCATGATACACGGCAGGCCGTGAATAGGCTTCGAGGTCATCCCGGAAGCACAAGATATTGCTTGACAAGCAGAGTAGCAGCAGTATATTGGCAGCCGGATGCGTCTATCAAACCTGTAGGTGATCCGCGAGAAGAGAAGAGAGATGATGCACCCGTGGAACTCACGTGCCTTTGCTGTTCTGTGTGCGCCCACCGTCGCGGCGTTGAGCCTTTGCTCAATCGCTCACGCACAATGGGCCGTGGTCAATCTTCATCCCGCTGACGCCACGCACTCGTATACGACGAGCATTCATGGTGCGCAGCAGGGCGGGTTTATCAACGTCGGCGGCGTCGACCAAGCCGGCGTGTGGAACGGCACGGCCTCATCATGGATGAATCTGCACCCCGCCGGCGCGTCCGATTCAACCATCCAGAGTGTCTATAACGGCCAGCAAGCCGGATACGCAACCATCAGCAACTCACGGCACGCGAGCCTGTGGACCGGCACAAGTTCTTCGTGGGTCGATCTCAATCCCACGGGCGCGTCCGCATCGAGTGTCAACAGCATCCGCGACGGACAGCAAGGCGGCAGTGCACGCATTGGCGGCTTTGATCACGCCGGAATATGGAACGGCACCGCCGCCTCGTGGACCGATCTTCATCCGAGCGGCGCGACGTACTCAACCGTTGTCGGTGTCGGGTGAGCGGTGTGTGAAGCGCAGGTCAGGGTGTTGGCGGCGGGGGATCGTTGCGT
>CAZZDW010000170.1:0-3137 GCA_964652945.1 uncultured Phycisphaeraceae bacterium | reverse complement strand
CAAGATTACGCAGACGAGAACCCGCAGGACGTGGTTAAGCCCGACGAGGAGGTCGACGTCAAGATCCTCCGCGTCGACGTCGACGACCGCAAGATCGGCCTCTCCCTCAAGCGCGCCCAGTGGGGCGACACGTCGGAGATGGGCGAGCGGTCCAGCAGCGAGGGCTCGCCCAAACGTGCCCCCGCCCGCGGCGGCATGGACGACCACGGCGCCATGGGCACCGACAAGATCACCCTCGGGTAATCTTGATGAGTTGATCGCTTCATACATCGAGCAAGCCTCCCGGAAACGGGAGGCTTTTTTTATACGAGACGCGAGCGGGAGCGAGCGTGTGGGGATTGAGGGCGAAGAGACACGCTCCCTTCCGGTCGCGTCTCGTAAAGAATCCATTCCCCGTGGGCTGTATTACGCAGCCAGCCTGAGCGCGGGGTTGGCAAGGGGCGCGTGCGTGTCGGCGCGCGTCTCGACGCGCAGGCAGCTGTTGTACCCGCCGTATCCGTTGGGGTGGATGCCGCTGGCCGCGTAGTCGGCGACCCACGAGCACTCGTCGACGAGGTAGCTGAACTGGTGCTCCCCGGCCGGTATATTCAGGGTGACAAACCACCACCCGGCCTTCTCGCGGATGAGGTCGATGGGGCGCTCCCGCCAGCCGGTGAAGCCGCCGAGGAGCTGCACCCGGCGGGCCTGAGGAAGATACATGCGGAACGTGCACTCACCAGCGGCAACGGGCGGGGCGGCGGGCGACAGGGCCGCGGGGGGGGCGGGGGGGGCGGCGTGGTGGATGACCATGGGGCAAGCTTCTCCCACTGAGCAGAAGGGGGCGGACCGGGTGCGTTCTCGAGATGGCCGACGGACGAAGACCGGGGCGGGTCGGGGCGCGGCGGCGCGCCCGCACAGTTCATCGAGCCGACGGGGCGTCGACTTTCGGCGTTTTCATCTCGCGGCAGCGCTTTGTTGCCGTGGCGCGACCCTCGCGGCCCTGGCGGGCGTTGCGCTCCTCGGCGCGTGCGGCGGGCGTGCGGCTCACGACGCCAAGGCCGCCGAAACCGCGGCGGGCGAGCGGCCGCACAGCCGGCAGGACGACCGCCCGGAACGGCAACCGGCGGCGTTCGCGGGTGGCGAGAGTCCGGCCTGGCGGTACCAGCTCGCGGGCGAACGGCCGAACCCGGCGATGAGCGGCTGGACGAGCGGCGTGCCGGCGGTCGAAGGCGAGGGTGGGGGAGCGGGCGACGAAGCCGCGGTGTTTCTCTATACCTCGCGCTGGCGGCGCGCCCTCGCCGCCCTCGCCGAGCGCGACGCCGAACTGGCCGAGCGGGCGCGGCTGTGCGTCTCGGGGATGGTCGCGCTGCCGGGGGCCGCCCCCCCGCCCGGCGGCAAGGCGCCCGCGTGGGACTCGCCGGTTCACGCCGCGGCTCTGCTGGCGGCGATCGAGGCGGCGACTGAAAAGAACTCCGACGCTCGTCCCGCCGGGCTCGAGCCGGTGCGGGCGCTGCTCGATCAACGGCCGGACGCGCTGGCGTGGGTCATCGACGACGGGGGCGAGGGCGGCCTCGACGGGCGGGGCGGCGTCGCGACCATCGGCGTGGCGAACCTCGGCGAGGCGTCGGCGCTGGTCTCGGTGCTGCCGCGGCGGGGCGACGACGCCGGCGTGCCCGAGTCCGGCGAGCTGTCGGCGCTGGCCGGCATGAGCGTGCGGTTCATCCGCGTGCCGACGAGCGCGGCGTCGGCGAGCGCCGCCGTGCCGGCGCTTCGGCCCGGCGCACGCGGCGGCGACGGTCGCGCGGTGATCGACGTGCGCGTGGGGAGCGAGTTCCTGCCCCGGCGTGTGGAGGCGGGGGTCATCGGCGTCCGCCCGCCGGGGCTGACGCTGGGGCCGCTCGCGCCGGAGTGGGCGATGCCGGCGTGGCTGGGCGTGGCGTCGAGCTCCGACGAGCTGATGAGCGGCGATTTGGCGGGGACGGGAGGAGTGGGAGGGCCGGCGGGGACGGCGGGGGGGCTGAGCCTGTCGGCGCGCCGAACCATGTCTCCCTGGCAGGCCGAATATGTCGCCCTCGCCGAGGCGCGTGCCGCGATGGGCGTCGAGGCGGCGGCGGCGGCATCGGGGCGGACGGCCGGGCGTCTCTATCGCGATGCCGCGGTCGACGGCGGCGCGCCGATCGACGAGGGATGGGTGCTGTACATCGAGTGCCTGGTGGCCGGGGTCTCCGAGCCGGGCGCGAGCGGACCCGATATCAGCTCGGCTCGGAGATCCGAGCTACCCGACGAGCTTCGGCTGTGGCTGGGGCCGTTCGGCGCGCCGCGCGCGGTGCTGGTGGTGACGCCCGACGGGCGTGTGCGCGACGACCTGGGCGCGCTGCCGCCCGCGGCGGCGGAGGTGGCGGCGATCACTGCCGGGGCCGGCGCGGCGGGCGGGTGGGGCGCGTGGGTCAAGATCCCGGCCTCGTGCGTCGACGTGCTGGCGGACGGCTCGCACGTGCTGCGGCTCGGGGTGATCCGCCGTGACGAGCGCGGCACGCGAACGAGCTGGCCGCGTGCGATGATGCCGTGGCAGGTCGAGCCCGGGCGGGCGGCGGTCGGGCTCGACCAGTGGACGCAGTAAAGTCAGTGCATCGGCGGCGATTTGCACGAGGCCGTGCCGCGCGAGGTGTCTTGGCGCGTGCTCGGGCTGTTCAGCCGTTCACCGCCGCGCGGATTGCCGCGACGGTTTTCAGCAGGCCCGGCACCTGCGTCAGGGGCAGCATCGTCGCCGCGTCGGAGAGGGCCTTCTTCGGCTCGGGGTGGCACTCGAGAAACAGCGCGTGGACCCCGGCCGCGGCGGCGGCCTTGGCGAGCATGGGGGCCAGGCGCGACGAGCCGCCGGTGGCGTTGCCCGCGCCGCCCGTGGGCCCGGGGCGCTGCGTCGAGTGCGTGCAGTCGAAGCACGTCGGCATGAGCATGGCCGGGTCTTCGGCCCCGCCTTCGAGCTCCATCATCTCGGCGAGGCCGAGGAAGTCGTTGACGAGCCGTCCGTAGCCGAAGAAGGTGCCGCGTTCGGTGAGCAGGAGGTTGTCGCACCCCGCCTCACAGAGTTTCCCGATCGGCCCGGCCATCTCGGCCGGGGAGAGGAACTGCCCCTTCTTGATGTTGACGGCCCCCCC
>CAZZDW010000169.1:0-3314 GCA_964652945.1 uncultured Phycisphaeraceae bacterium | reverse complement strand
CTGGCCGACCAGGATTCGAACCTGGACAAACAGAACCAAAATCTGTCGTGCTACCGTTACACCATCGGCCAGTGAATGACTGGAAGGCCGAGCAAAGCATCGATACGGCGGTCTTTCAAAAGCGTGCGGCGTTTCCTCCTGTGCTCTTCGATAAGCCTCTCTCACGGGAGAAAGGGGGGGACCAGTCGCGGTTCACCCGGTTCGACGGCATCTCCGAAGAGACGCCCGCGAAGAGCGGAGGCCGCGGCAACGACCCATCCCGGTGGTGACGGACGATCTCAAGACCGCCGGGGCCACCCGATGGGCGGAACTCAAACCTTCCGTGGCCGCGGCGTTGAGGGCGCTGAAGACGCCCGCCGACGCAAGGGAAAGAAGGCTCCTGACCGCGCCTCGCCCCCGGGTGGTGGGGGGCTCGTCACGGTCGGTTCCGGACACGGCAATCGTAGAAAGGGCGGGGGGGGAGTCAAACCGTCCGATTGGGCACAAATAAGGAGACGCCCCGCGGTGTCACGGGGCGTCCCTTTACAGAAGAACACAGGCGGGATGAGCCGGGAAGGAAAATCCGGACTCAGGCGCGGCGGCGACGGGCCGCCCCCCCGACCAGCCCACCCAGGCCCAGCAGGGCGGCCGAGGCGGGAGTCGGGACGGCCGTGAAGCGGACGTTGTCGATCGCCAGGACCGCGTCGTTGCCGACGTCGTTGAAGTCCTGCCAGCGGAGGAAGATGCTCTGGCCCGCGGCGACGTTCAGCCCGGTGACGGTGACCGTCTGATCGGCGCCGAGCAGGGTGTAGCCCTGCCCGTTGGAAGAGACGGGGGCGGTGCCGGTGATGTCGCCCGCGGCGAGCGCGGTCATGCCGGAGGCGGCGGAGAGGTAGTCGCCGAGGGTCGCGCCCCCGCCCGTGACGCCGTAGGCGAAGGACAGGACGTTCTGCGTCGAGGTCGAGGTGCGGTACTGCTCGGCGTCGAAGACGAGCGTGAAGCCGGTGATCGTGGAGCCGGTGTTGTTGGTGAAGGCGACGCCGAAGGCGGGGGTGTTCGAGCCCGACGAGATGGCGCCGAGCGCGTGGTCGCTGGAGGCGCCGATGCTGGCGTTGCGGATCGAGCCGGAGTTGCTCGAGCCGTCGTCGCTGATGTAGGGCAGCGCCGAGGAGCTGGAGCCGGCGATGCGGGTGGCCTCCCAGCCGGTGTTGGGCAGGGCGGCGTGCGTGCCGGCGGTGTCGGACAGCGTCGTGGACGCGGCCAGGCCGTCGAAGTTCTCGGTGTAGGTGGTGTTGAGGGCGTTGACGTTGACGGCGGCGTTGGCGGCGGCGGACAGGGCCAGGCCGCAGGCGGCAAACAGGGCGGACTTCTTCATGACTCTCTCCTTCGTAAGCGAAACGGTGTGTGTGTGCGTTCCGAGCGTGCGCACAACGCAGCGCACGCCGCACGGTGAACACCGTAAACCACGCCGGCCGAAGGTCCATCTCGTTTGTGTGAGGGTTGCGCGAAATGCGGGCGCCACGCTGTGCGCCGCGTCAACAAACGGCTAAGGCCGCGCTAAGTTACGCCGATGTGCGGGGGGAGGGGGGGGGAGGACGGTCCACTCACTCTTCGAGGTACGTGTACCCTATCGGACGGACGCCCGGTTTATTCGACATCCAGTAGATGAAACTTGTACTCACGGCATTCACACCCGACCTGGAATCCCAGGCGGCGGCAGATCGGCGACGACGTATCCGCCAGCGCGAACACGCACGCCAGCGGCACGTTCTCCGCTCGCAGGATCGCCATGCGATGACGCACCAGGGCACGATATACGCCCTTGCCACGGAACTCGGGGCGGGTGGCCGCACCGTTGATGTATCCGATGCCGTTGACGATGAACATCGATCCGATCGTCGCCGGCGAACCCCGATAGCGGGCCAGGAACGATCGGCGAGCGCCATAGCCCTCCGTCCACTGCCGACGGATGCTGGCCCGCGCCGACGCGGCCACGACCTCGCTCGCTTCCCAACCCGCGTTGACCGTTTCGATATATTCCTCCAGGTTGGCGTCAGAGAGCTCTTCGACCGTGACATCGCCCGACGGCTGAGCCGCCAGATCACCCACCGCGGCGTACAGCCCGTGAACCTCGCGGACCCGCGTGGGCGCAAGACGCTGGAGCTGGGCGTTCAGATCCTCCGGCCGTGAATGCGGATACGTGACCCAGCGGAAGTTCAGGCCGTGCGTTCGAAAGAACTGATATTGCTCGTCGATCATCCGCTCGGCGTCGTGCGCGAACTGTACTCGAAAGACGCCGTTGTTATACCCGTTGGGGTCGTCGAGATTCGCCAACCGGTAGAGCTCGGGCGTATCGATGACCTGCGCACTGGGTTTAGGCTGCACCGACGCGATGATGCATGACTCGATGATGCGGGAATAGTCTTCGGGTGTTTGCGGGGTAGTTCTCATGATTGCGTACCTTCTCCGTTCCACGCACAGGCGTGGTCTGGTCGTGCGTTCAGTTGTTCATCTGCACTGACCGTTGTTCCTTGGCTGATTGACCCAAAACGACAACGGCCCGCACGAGGGTGCGGGCCGCCGACACGTTCGAGTTTGTTAGACTCTCTTATGCCGTACTACCGCACCCTCCACCGGGGCGATTAAGTTCTTGTGCGACGAGATTCGATGCGACTGCAACGACCACGCCTTCGCTCATGAGAGCGCTGGCCGTGGTGAAGATAGGGGAATGAGCGAGGTTCATCGTCATCTCTGAGGACAAGAGACTATGCTGCATTCGGCACATTGTCAAGCAAACTTTATATGTGCGAAGTCGCCGCCCGAACTACGCTGCGTTGATCTTACTCTTCGAGGTACGTGTACCCGTCGAGCCCTCGCTCGTAAAACTCCAGCAGGCTCTTGCCCTCGGCGACGGCGAGGCGCCCGCCCTTGATCGCCCGCTCGATGTCGCGGCGGATCGCGCGGCGCATGTCCTGGTCGTCGTACTGCACGTACCCCAACACTTCCTTGACGGTGTCCCCCTCGATCACCTCGTCGATCGACCAGTTCGCCAGCGCCCCACCGTTCCCATTCCCGTTCCCGTTGGCGTTGTCGGCGGCGGTCGACGCCGCGGCGGAGGCCGCCAGCGGGTTGTACGACACGTGCACCGCGTGGGTGTCGCCAAGCAGGTTGTGCAGGTCGCCGAGGATCTCCTGGTAGGCCCCCAGCAGGAAGACGCCGAGGTAATACGGCTCGCCGCTGCGCAGCTCGTGCAGCTCCAGGGCCTTCTTGTCGATCCGCTTGTCGACGAAGTTGTCGATCTTGCCGTCCGAGTCGCACGTCAGGTCGACGAGCGT
>CAZZDW010000168.1:0-3364 GCA_964652945.1 uncultured Phycisphaeraceae bacterium | reverse complement strand
CCCCCCACCCACGCCCTTTATACGTCTTCTCGACGTGCGAGAGATCGATCACAGGTGCTTGAACGGCGTTGGACATGATTCAACTCGCAAAAATCTGGCGGCACGACTCAGTGTATCAGGAAGGTTCTATCGAAATACCCAGAGAACGCGGAGATGCGGAGGAAAGCGGAGTACGCAGAGATCGGACTTGAAGAATACACCGCAACATATCGAGGCTTCTGCTTTCAAAGGATCGGCGATGATACATCTATGTTTGAATGTCTTGACTCCGCGACCTCTGCTTATCTCCGTCTCTCCGCGTTCTCGGTTTCTTTGACAGACCTTACCCTAGCGTTTTTTCGCCACGACGTGGAAGAGGTGCCAGTGCTTGCTCGGCCGTGCAGGGTCGCCCGACGGCTCGTCGTTCTCCACCTCGCGGAAACTCTCCAGCACAAAGCCTTCAAGCAGCCGTTCCACCTTGTTCCGCGTGTGGTGCGTTCGGTCGGGCAGAGCCGCCCAGTCGTCGCGGTCGCCGAAGAACTGCCCGGCGAAGCGTCCGCCGCACCGGATCGCCCGGACGAGCCCCGCCCACACCGCCGAAAACTCGTCGCTCGGGCAGAACGGCAGCGCGTAGCTGGCGTTCACGAGATCGACCTCACCGATAGTCTCCCATGGCACGGCCGAAAAGCCACAGACGTGCGTCGTCAGGCGCGCTCGCTCCTCCCCCGCCACACGCGGCATCAACACCTCAAACGCCGCCGGACAATCGTCCACCGCCACCACTTCCCACCCGCGGCTCAACAGCTCCACCGTCTCCCGCCCCTCCCCACACCCCAGATCCACCGCCCGCCGAGGCCGCGCGTTCATGCCCGCCGCGCCTCCCGCAGCTCCCTCCTTTTCAAAGCCCGCCAGCGCCTCCAGCAGCGTCTCCCGCACCGGCTTGCCGGCCATCTTCGCGTAATACGCCGGCCAATCCCGCACCGCCGCGTAGTCCTGCGCTCTGAGCTGACCCATCCACAACCCTTCCTTCTTGCCCGCGGCGTGTGCCGTGCTCACTGGGAACTCGACATACGCTCTTTCACGATGTACGAAACGACCCGAGACTTTATCACCGCCCTCGACCGGGCCGGCCAGCTCAAACGCATCACCGCGCCGGTCTCGCCGATCCTCGAAATCACCGAGATCGCCGACCGGGTCAGCAAATCCCCGGCCCCGTCCCTGGGCAGTCCGGCCGCCGCTTCCACCGATCCCCGCTTCCACCACCTCGGCGGCTCCGCCCTCCTCTTCGAAAACGTCGAGGGCGCGGGGGGCGACATCCCGGTCGTCATCAACCAGTTCGGCTCGTACCGCCGCATCGAGATGGCCCTCGGGTGTTCTGAAACTGGTGGTTTGGAAGCCCTCGCCGACAAGCTCGGCAAGATGGTCAAGCCGGAGCCGCCGCCGACGCTGCTGGCCAAGCTGCAGAAACTGCCGGAGCTGATGGAGCTGGCCAAGATCCCGCCCAAGAAGGTCCGCTCCGGCATCTGCCAGGAGGTCGTCCACACCGGAGAGGCCGTCGATCTGACGCGCCTGCCGATGCTGCGTTGCTGGCCGCACGACGGCGACTTCGCCGCACTCGGCTACCCGGCGGACGTCAACTACGGCGTGCCCGGCCTGGAAACCGGCCGCGAGTGGCAGAAGAACTCCCGAGGCCGCTACATCACCCTCGGCACCATCCACACCATCCACGCCGACGACCTCCACAACCCGCACCCCACCTCGCGCAACGTCGGCATGTACCGCGTGCAGCTCCTCGGCAAGCAAACCATGGCGATGCACTGGCACATGCACCATGACGGCGCACGCCACTGGCGCTCGTGGAAGGCGAAAGGCGAGAACATGCCCGTCGCCATCGCCCTGGGCGGCGAGAGCGTGCTCCCCTACGCCGCGACCGCCCCGATGCCGCCGGGCATCAGCGAACTGTTGCTGGCAGGTTTTCTGAACAAAGGCCCGATCCCGCTCGTCCCCTGCAAGACCGTCCCCCTCGACGTGCCGGCCAACTCCGAGATCGTCATCGAGGGGTACGTCTCCCACGAGTGCGATCTCCCCGGATTCGACCCATGCTTCTCGCGTGCGAACGAGCCCGAAGCGCAAGCGAGGGCCGGCTCTCGTATGTCCTCTGTTGCCCAGTTAGGCAACGGCGCCGTCTTCGAAGGCCCCTTCGGCGACCACACCGGCTTCTACTCCCTCCCCGACCGCTACCCGCTGCTCACCGTCACCGCGATCACGCACCGCAAGGACCCGGTGTACCCGACGACGGTGGTGGGGCTGCCGCCGCAGGAAGACTACTTCATGGGCAAGGCGACGGAACGGCTGTTCCTGCCGCTGCTCCGCACGATCATCCCGGACATCATCGACTACAGCCTGCCGATG
Source organism: uncultured Phycisphaeraceae bacterium (assembly GCA_964652945.1). GTDB lineage: Bacteria > Planctomycetota > Phycisphaerae > Phycisphaerales > UBA1924 > CAZZDW01. The sequence goes on along the minus strand of CAZZDW010000168.1, from coordinate 973 downwards.
TTCGGCGTCTTCCACTCGTGCGCCTTCGTCAAGATCAAGAAGGAATACCCGCTGCAGGCCCGGCGCGTCATGCACTCGATCTGGGGCGCCGGCCAGATGGCCTGGACCAAGATGATCGTCGTCGTCGACCACGACGTGAACGTGCACGACCAGGACGAGGTCCTCTTCCACCTCGCGGCCAACGTCGACCCCGCCCGCGACATCGAGATCACCCAGGGGCCGCTCGACATCCTCGACCACGCCGCCTCGCGCCTCGGCGCAGGCGGCAAGATCGGCTTCGACGCCACCAAGAAAATCCCCGGCGAAGAATGTAACGGCTACCCGGTCCGCCCCTACCCGCCCATCCTGACCATGGCCGAAGAGATCAAGAGCCGCGTGACCCAGCGATGGAGCGAATTGGGGCTCAAATAGCAATCTACATAACGCAGTATACTATACAGATGAAGTACATTCTCGCATACATATATGCGGTCCGAGCAGGCAAGACCCCTTGGGTCTTTACCACTGCAATACTCTTGTTTTTGACTTCGGCCGCATGTGTTCCACTATGTCCAGGAATAATCTGGAAGGACATGGGCACATTTGCCAATTCTATTTTACCGAGCCTTCTTGTTTCTTTACTAACACTCAGCATTGGCTTTGTTCTTGCTGAAATACTATTAAGAAATTACAGAAATGACAAAACCAAAACACACTTAGCCAAATCCATAGTTTATTCTTTCGGATCTGCCATTGAGTTTTCTTTGACAATATGGTCCGAATCTGGTCTTTCAGCCGAAAATCGAGATTATTTTGCCAAAATGATATTGACCAAACACCTCAATGGCCACGAAATATCAATCAACGATATCCCTTTATTTTATTTAGAGGCATTGGGTCTGACATTACGAAAAAAATGGCACAAGTGGTTTGCACCACTAAGACGCTATCCCAAAACATGTGAGGTGGTCATCGGAGTTTGATTCTTCGGTAC
>CAZZDW010000167.1:0-3417 GCA_964652945.1 uncultured Phycisphaeraceae bacterium | reverse complement strand
CTGCTCCCTGCTCCCTGCTCCCTGCTCCCTGCTCCCTGCTCCCTGCTCCCTGCCTTCTGTTCACTGTTCACTGCTTACTGTTCACTATGTTCGAGATCCGCGTCACCACCGAGTTCTGCGCCGCCCACGCCCTCGTCATCCGCGGCCTCCCCGAGCCCACCCACGGCCATAACTTCCGCGCCACCCTCACCATCGCCGGCGACCGCCTCGACCCCGACGGCCTGCTCGTCGACTTCCACCTCGTCGAGCGCTGCCTCGCCGAGATCGTCCGCCCGTTCATCAACGCCGACCTCTCGCGCACCCCGCCCTTCAACGCAAGCCCGCCGCACAACGCCTCGGCCGAGCACATCGCCCAGCACATCGCCGACTCGCTCGCCGCGCTCCTCTCCCGCACGCTCGACCCCGACGCCCTCGCCCGCAACGTCCGTGTCGTCTCCTGCGAAGTCACCGAAGCGCCGGGGTGCGTCGCGGTGTACACGCCTTCCGAATAATTTCCTCCCGACTCTTGTGTTCTCCAAAAAACGAGAAGCCCAGGGACACGTCCCTGGGCTGGTTTTGATTCTTTTTTCGCAATACATCTGCGCGAGTTCAACCGCGTACGTCGACATTTCCTCCCCGGCCCTCGATGCGGGATTGTTCGCGATTCACGTTCTTGCCCACCTCCGCCGCGGATTTCAGCAGCGAGATCGCGGCCTCGCCCTGCTGCTCCACGACCTCCTTCGCCTTCACCGCGACCTGCGTCGAGATCTTCGACGTCAGGTCGGCCTGCTGGATCGCGCTGGCTATCGCCGCAGTCGTTTCCATACCCCTTCATCGACGCCTTACACAACGGGCTCCAGACAATCGCCGCAGTCCCCCGCATTTTCCGGGCGTTCCGCGTTATCGGGACGCACGCCGTTTGGTGCAAATGTTCCTCGTGCCTTGCCGCCTCGATGCCTTCTCCTCACTTCCTCAGCCGGTGGCTTGTATTCAGCACCCGCTCGTTCCCCTTCGTGTCGGCCGTCACGAACGTCACCTGCAGCGTGCCGCCTCCCCCCGCCTCCGCGTTCTCCGTCTCGGCCGCGTGCTTCCAATCCGTCAGCCACTTCGGCAGGCCGCCCAGATACACCGTGTACGTCCGCGTCACCAGCTCGTCCCAGTTGCCGGCGTTGGTCGCCGGGTCTGTCAGGTCCAGGTTCCACACGCGGTCCTGCACCCCCCCTCCGCCCCCGCCTTCTCCCGCGCCGATGCCGTTGCCGCCCGCGCCGCCCGGTTTATACAGCTCGATCCGCAGCCGCCCGAGCGCCTTGGTGGCGTGCCCGAACTGGTCCTTGAGCTCGACGTGCACGATGAGCGACTCGACGCCGTCGCGGTCGGCCCCGATCCGCGTCAGCGGGTGCACGCTCACCCGCGTCGGCAAGAGCGCGTCGAGGTTCAGCTTCGGCAGCGTGCCCCCGCCGCGCTTCCCCGCGTTTCCCGCGGCGTCCTGGCCGCCGCGATGCGCGCCCGCGCCGAAGACGCCCCCCGCCGCGAGCGCCGCCGCCAGCGTGCACCTCCACATCCAGCCCGCTCTGCGACGTCTGATCCGTGTGTCCATGCGTCAAGCATAACGGCGGCCCGCCGTCACCGCTTCTCGCCCTCCGCCCGTCCCAGCCGCGCGACGATCTGCGCCAGCCGCCGCTGCCCGATCTCGACGGCCGTCATCGCCCGCGTGTTGTGCTCGAGCGCCGACAGCAGCGCCTCCAGCTTCGTCCTTTCGCGCATGACCGCGTCGTGCGCCTCGCCGAGCTGCTTCTCCCGCTCGACGGCCGACCGCCGCTCGCTCAGCCACATCCACCCGATCAGCCCCGCCGCGCCGAGCTGCGCTGCGGCCGACGCGATCTCCGCTTCCATGAGCGATCCCCTTCTCTCGTTCTGCGAATGCCGAATCCCGGTTGCCGAATGCCGTGGCTTATACGTCTAAAAACTTGATGAACCTTGCCGTGTACCCGACGCTCACCGTCCGCCCGTGGTCCGTCGGCCCGCTCACCTCGAAGTCGACGAACGACATCCCCGAGTACGAGTGCCCGTTCTCGTCGACGAGCGTCCCGCTCGTCGGCGGGTCGGTCAGCTTGTCCTCGATCGCGTCGCGGATCGTCCGCAGCGCCACGTTCGTCGCCGCGACCAGCCGCCCCGTCACCGTCACCCGCAGCTCCAGCGGCCCGATCGGCGACGAGCCCGCCAAAAACGGGTCCGTCGCCCGGTTCAGCAGCACGTACTCGCCGATCTTCTCCTCCATAAACCGGCGCGGCCCGGACCCGAAGATCGCCGCCCCATCAAATGAACTGGCCATCGTCGCCCCCCTTCGCACACCAACGCGACTGAGCGCGGCGTGCTCGTTCTACGAATGCCGAATCCCGGTTGCCGAATGCCGTGCCTTCGTCTTGCCCGCGGCCCGCGGCCCATTCCCCGCGGCCTTTTACCCGATCGCCTCCACGCTCACCGGGTCGCTCCCGCCGCTCGCCGACACCGCCTCCATCGCGATGGTCTGCAAGCCTCCTTTTACGCCGGCGAGTTCGTGCGTCACGCTCATCACCACGCACGTCATGACGATGTCATGCCGTCCGGCGTCGCTCCGCGCGCCCGACGGCGAGACCGTCACGCGCAGCTCCCCCTCGTCTCCGGGTTCGAGCGTCGTGAGCTGGTCGTCGGCGATCCGCCGCGCGATCCGCACGCTGACGCGCTGCTCCGGCACGTCGGCGAACGCCGCGTACGGCCCGTTGTCCGACCACTCGATCACCGATTTCTTCGCCGTGCGGTCGACGACGAGCGTCTGCACGTCGGCGAGCACCACGCCGTCGAACACGACGGCCTCCGGATTGAGCAGATACATGTGCAGCCTCCGCGTTCTTTGTCTTCGAGTGCCTAGTGCCCGGTGCCTAGTGCCTGACGCTCACCACCGCGTTGAACCTCCGCGATGCCTCGGCGATCCCGTCGCCGTCGAGGTCGATCCACGCCTCGGCCCGCGCCCGCTCCTGCGCAAACCGCTTCTTGTACATCGCCGCACGCAGGCCGGCCGAGTCCCCGTTGCCCCCCGTGTTCGCCACCGGCGCCGACGCCGCGGCATAGATCAAATGCAACGCCCCCAGCGCCTCCAGCAGCGTCAGCGCCGACGGGTTCAGCACCGCGCTCTCCCCCAGCACGCCCGCCTCACTCCCCTGCGGCGGGCCGGCCTCCGACGTCACGTCCGGCTCAATCCCGATCATCCGCAGCAGCTGCTTATGCACCACCGCCGTCTGCGGCGAGAACGTCCACACCTCCACCACCGCCCCCGCGCCCACGTCCGCCGGCGGCACCGCCGCGGCCGACGCGCTCACGCGCATCAGCGAGACCGTCGCCGTCGTCGCCGACGTCACGCTCACGATCTCCAGCGCCGCCCCCCCGCCCCCGCCCACCAGC
>CAZZDW010000166.1:0-3567 GCA_964652945.1 uncultured Phycisphaeraceae bacterium | reverse complement strand
GTAGACGTCCGGCGTGTAGAAGTGCATCGGCACCGCGGCGATCTTGAAGCCGACGCCGACGACCGCCAGGATGACGCCGATGAGCGTGAGCGTGTTCAACCCGCCTTCGGCGATCGCTTGCTGGATGTGGAGCAGGTTGGTCGTGCCCGTCCCGCCGTAGATGAGGGCGAAGCCGTAGAGGAAGACCGCCGCGCCGAGCGCGCCGAGGAAGAAGTACTTGACGCTCGCCTCCAGCGACCGCTCACGCGGCGTCGAGAGGGCGACCATGACGTACGTCGGCAGCGAGGTCAGCTCCAGAGCGAGGAAGAGCCAGATCAGGTCGTCGGCCCCGGCGCAGAGCATCAGGCCGGTAAGAGAAAACAAGAAGAACGAGGCGAACTCGCCGCGGATGGAGCGGAGCGGGTCGAAGACGGACCTGCCCTGAGCGACGGAGGACTCGTAGTCGCGGTCGGCGACGCCGTCGAGGAGCATGTACAGCAGGATGCCGACGACGGGGACGAGCATCTTGCCGTAGAGCGCGAGGCCCGGCAGGACGCCAGCACCTTCGGGCGTGGTCTTGAGCGCCAGGAAGAACGCGACGGCGAGGCCCAGGTAGACGAGGATGTCGGTGGCGGCCCGCACGGCGGCGGAGCGGGAGAGGCCCAGCACCATCACGACGCACGCCGTGAGGAAGAGCGAGATCTCGGGCCACAACGCGGCGATCTTGGCTTCCATCAGTGCGTCCCCTCCGTGATTACCAACTCGCGGTCGGTGGCGGGCGTCTCGACCGTCGCATGAACGTCGCCCGACGCGTGCGCCTGGAGCTTCTCCGCGATCGCCTGGCTCGGCTGCTCGAGCACGCGGAGCACCGGCGTCGGATACAGCCCCAGCACCAGGCACGCCGCGGCGAGCGGCACAAGCACGCCGATCTCGCGGGCCGAAAGATCCTTCACCGCGTGATGCCCCCCCCCATCGTCATGCCCATGTCCGTGCGACCCATGGCCATGTCCCGCCGGCTCGACCAGCGGCCCCCACACCACCTTGCCGAGCATGTACAGCAGGTACATCGCCGCGACGATCATCCCCATCCCGGCGAAGAACGCGAACCACGGCCCCAGCACGCCCGGCGTCGCGCCCACCAGCACGCCGTGCGCATCAGCCCCGGCCCACGACGGCAGCGTGGCCCCGTCGGACTGGAACGTGCCCAGCAGGCACATGAACTCGCTGATAAAGCCGTTGAGCCCCGGCAGCCCCACCGAGGCCATCGTGAAAAAGACCATGAAGAACGCCCACACCGGCATCCGTGCGGCCAGCCCGCCCAGCTCTTTCATCGAGCGGGTGTGGTAGCGTTCGTAGATCATCCCGATCAGCAGGAACAGCGCCCCGGTCGACAGGCCGTGGTTGATCATGTAGAGGATCGACCCGGTGATGCCGACGCCGTTGAGGGCGAAGAGCCCAAGCACGCAGAAGCCCAGGTGCGAGACCGAGGAATAGGCGACGAGCTTCTTGACGTCGTTCTGCACCCAGCAGATCAGCCCGGCGTAGAGGATGCCGATGACGCTGAGCACGCCGACGATCGGGGCGGCCGCGACCGCCGCCTCGGGGACCATCCCCAGCGCAAACCGCAGGATGCCGTAGGTGCCGAGCTTGAGCAGCACGCCGGCCAGCACGACCGAGCCGGCCGTAGGCGCTTCGGTGTGCGCGAGGGGCAGCCACGTGTGCACCGGAAACAGCGGCACCTTGACCGCAAAGCCCGCCATCAGCCCCCAGAAGACCAGCCACTGCTCGCCGTGGGACATCCCCTGGGCCGCGTGCATGATCGTGGCGAAGTCGAAGCTCCACACCCCGGTGTGCCGGGCCGCCTGGTACGCGACGTAGACGATCGAGGCGAGCGTGATGATCGAGCCGGTGAACGTGTAGAGGAAGAACTTGGTCGCCGCGGCCTTGCGGTTGGTCGAGCCGAAGAGGTTGATCAAGATGTACAGCGGCACCAGCGTAAACTCGAAGAACACATAAAACAGCACCACGTCCCGTGCGGCAAACACGCCCGTCATCGCGGCCTGCAAGACCAGCAGCCAGCCGTAGTACGTCTTCAACCGGTTCCCGCCGCCGGACTGTTCGTCGACCGCGGTGAACGAGCCGGCGATGATGATCGGCCCCAGGAAGACCGTCAGCCCGATCAGCAGCATCGAGATGACGTCGGCCCCCAGCGAGAACTTCACCCCCAGCGAGGGCAGCCAGTCGCGCGAGAAGAGCAACTGCTCGTTCCCCTTACCGATCCACTCGAACGAGCAGCACGCGACATACGCGTACAACCCCAGCGGCAGGACCGTCCCCCAGAACGCGACCCACTTGGCCTGGCGAGCCGGCAACGCCACCACACCCAGCGCGGCGACCAGCGGCAGCAGGATCATCCAGAGCAAACTACTCATGGGTGCACCCCCTCGCCAAGAAGCGCTTGAACCCGTGGCACAGGCGTCTCGCCTGTGCTTGCTTCTGTATCAGTAGTGTTGTCCATCCCTCCGAAAACACCCGTGAGGATGAGCACGAAGACCACCACCACCGCCACGCCGGCGACCATGCGGAGGGCGTAGTCGTGCAGCACGCCCGTCTGCGTCCGCCGAACCGCCATCCCCGCGCCCCGCGGCAGGATCCCCGCCAGATTCACCAGGCCGTCCACCAGCGCCTTGTCGATCAGGTGGAAGATGTGGGCGATGACCCGCAAAGGTGTGACGAAGAGGAAGCCGTAGATCTCGTCGACGTACCACTTGTTCTGCGCCCCGCGCGCGAGCGGCCCGAAGACCGGCAAGAGCTTGTCCGCCCGCGCCGTCGCCGCGTGCGTGCGCCCGGCAAGGTGCAGCCAGTAGGCGATAAGAATGCCGCCGATACCGAAGACGCCCGAGACGTAATACATCACGTCGTGCGGGTTGTACCCGAAGATCGTGGCGTGGGCGTGACCGGCGTGCTCCGTGGTGGCACGGCTCTCCGAGCCGTGCGTGGGCGCACCATGCACAACGACCTCGCCGCCGTGTTCGAGGCCGTGATGGGTCGGATCGGCGTGGACGCTGAGCACCTGCCCGGCGGTGGAGTGCTGCACCATCTCGCCAACCCAGCCGTGCGAGCCCTCCGGCCCGGTGAACGAGTGCACCAGCGGGATCGCGACAAACGACGCGATCGCCAAGACCGCGAGCACCGTGTTGATCGCCCACCCCGGCGCGTGCGGGTGAAAATGGCCGTGGTCTTTGGTGGCACCGCTTGGGGGGGCCGAGCGGTGCGTGGGCGAACTGTTCGCGTGCGATTCGTGCGCCAGCGCCGCGGTCTCGGCGTCGCCGGCGGCGTGGTGGTGCGCGTGCGGGTCGTCGGCGTGGGCGTGGTGCTCGTCGCCGGGGTGGTATTCCTTCGGCCCGAGGAAGACGCGGAAATACACGCGGAACGTGTAGTACGCCGTCAGCCCGGCGGTGATGAGCAGGATCCAGCCGATCGCCATGAACCGCGGGTTGGCGAAGGCGTCGGCGAGGATGATGTCCTTGGACCAGAAGCCCGCCGTGATGAGCGGGAAGCCGGCGAGGTTCAGACACCCCACCAGCA
>CAZZDW010000165.1:0-3711 GCA_964652945.1 uncultured Phycisphaeraceae bacterium | reverse complement strand
CGGATAGGTCTGATGGCCGACGTCACAGACCAGGCGGTCGCGCGGGGTGTCGAATACATCCACGCGGGCGACGTTTTTCAGGTGAACCTGTCGCACCGGCTTCGGTGCGGGTGGAAGGGCGGGCGGGCCGGGGCGCGGGCGCTGGCGGCGGCGATGCTGCGGACGGTCAAGCCGTGGTTCGGCGGGTATGTGGAAATAAGAGCGGTAATGTCCGAACGCACAGGCGAGACGCCTGTGCCACGGACAGAAGACGGGGAGGAGTGGGGAGAGCGGGGGTGGGCGGCGTGCTCGGCGAGCCCGGAGCTGTTCGTGCATGTGGATGGCAAGACCGGCATGGTCACGACGCGGCCGATCAAGGGGACCGCGCCGGGGAGCGCCGACCCGACGACGCTTGTGGCCAGCGGCAAGGACGCGGCCGAGCTGGCGATGATCGTCGACCTGATGCGCAACGACCTGGGGCGGGTGTGCCGCTTCGGCTCGGTGCGGGTGGTGGAGGCGCGGGCCGTCGAACGGCATGCGCGTAGCGACGGCGATGCGTACGGCGGGGTCTATCACACCGTGGCGACGGTGCAGGGCGCGCTGCGCGAAGGGGTGGGGTTGAGCGGCGTGTTGCGGGCGACGTTCCCGCCGGGGTCGGTGACGGGCGCGCCGAAGGTGCGGGCGATGCAGATCATCGATGAGCTGGAGCCCGAGCCGCGTGGCGTGTACACCGGCGCGATGGGGCTCGTCAGCGACCACGGCGACGTTTGGCTCAACGTCGCGATCCGCACGGCGGAGATTGTGGGAGACACGCTCACCTTCGGCGTGGGCGCGGGGATCGTGGCCGAGTCGGACCCGGCGGCGGAGTGGCGCGAGACGATGGACAAGGCCGGCGCGCTGCGGGCGGCGCTGGAGTATGTGGATATGAACCGCGGAGTACATGAATAAATAGCAAAGAGCAAAGGGCCAAATGGCAAATTCCAACCGATTATTCAATCTCGTGCGTTGAATTTGCTCTTTGGCAATTTGCCATTTGCTATTTAATCTCTCTGTGTGCTCCGTGGTTCAAATCGGATTATCCGGCATCTTACGGATACTTATATTGCAAGAAGAACCTGGCGATGGCGATGAAATCGGACGAGATCAACGACGACGGGTACCGGCGGACGCCGCGGGGCGGGCCGGGCGTGCGCACGGACGTGGTGGACGTCTACGTGTTTCGGCGGCGTGTGCAGCAGGCGGAGAAGCACATCGGCGAGACGCCCCCCGCGCGGCACGTCGTGGAGTTTTTGCAGGTGCTGCGCGCGTCCGAGCCGCTTGCGCAGACGTGGCACCCGGTGATGGGTCACATCGAGCCGGGTGAGACGGCGGTGGCGTGTGCGCTGCGCGAGCTGGACGAAGAGCTCGGTCTGTGCGCCGGCGGCGGGGCGGAGGAAGACGACGCAAAGAAACAGAATCCGGCGCTCGTGGGCGTGTGGGCGCTCGAGCAGGTGCACCCGTTTTTTATCGCCGAGCTGGACGCGATCGTGATGAGCCCGCGCTTCGCGGCGGAGGTCGCGGGCGATTGGCAGCCGCGGCTGAACGACGAGCACTCGGCGCACCGGTGGGTGGCGGCGGAGGACGCGGCGCGGTCGTTCATGTGGCCGGGACAGCACGCCGCGGTGCGGGAGATCCTCGAACATCTGCTGCCGGAGGGCTCGCTGAGCCGCGCGCGGCTGGCGGTGAGGCTCGGCGGGGGGTGATTTTTCGGGTTTTGCCGGGCCGGACCTGCAGAACCCGGAACTCGGCGGGAGAGGGGGCGTCAGAAGCGGTATGAAACGATCATGGACTCGGCAGGGGCGGTCGGCGCTCGCCGCGCTGGTGATGATGGCGGTGCTGGTGTCGAGCCAGCGTGCGGCGGGCTCGCCGGCGCTGAGCATCGAGGGGCGGCGTGCCGATTCGGTGGTGGTGACGTTCGACGAGCAGGAGCCGCCGACTGAGGCGACCGGCTCGGCGATGCTCGACCGGATCGCCGGCGTGGCGGCGCGGCTCGAAGGGCGTGAGCTGGTCGAGCTCGACCGGGCGCTCAACGGCTCGGCGGTCGTCGCCGAGCCCGAGGCGTTGACATCGCTGGCGTGGCTGCACGCGACGAATGCGCGCGGGAGCCGGGCGATCGAGCTGCTGCAAGACCGGGAGGGCGATATTTACACGCGCAGCGCGGCCGACAACGGCAACACGGTTGTCATCAAGTGTCGCGGCGACGACATCGTGCCGATGGTGTACACCTGGCAGGCCGAGCGGTGGTGGCAGCCGGAGAAGCCGTTCGAGGCGGGCGCGGTGATCGAGTGCACGGCGGAGGACGCGCCGCACTCGGTGTGGACGATCGACGCGTCGACGCTGAGCGACCGGTTCTTTCCGGGGATGCGGCAGTTGACGCCGCCTGCGGAGCGCAAGCCGGAGGGCGAGGCGTTCCGCATGCGGCTGCCGAAGGGGTACGACGCGAAGCGGCCGCCGGGGGTCTTGGTGTGGGTGAGCCCGGAGCATCAGGCGTGGGTTCCCCCGCCGCCGTTTTTCCCGATGGCCGATGAGCGGAACCTGGTGGTGGTGGCGGCGCTCAACTCGGGGAATCAGCGGGGGGCGTCGGACCGGTTCCAGCTCGCGATGGACGCGCTGCAGTGCGTGATGATGCACACGCCGATCGACCGCGAGCGCGTGTACATCACGGGCATGTCGGGCGGCGGGCGGATCCTGTCGTTTTTGTGGAGCGCGTTCCCGGATGTGTTCCAGGGCGCGGTGGCGATCGTGGGGCTCAACGCGTATCGGGCGATCCCGACGGGACAGGGGCGGCAGGTCTGGCCGCAGTCGTTCGCGCTGCCGCGTGGCGAGCTGCGGGCGCTCTTGCGGAAGCGGCGGCTGGCGGGGATCAGCGGGCCGGGGGACGGGAACTACGCGCAGATGCGGGCGTACGTCGATCTGTTCTGCCGCGACGGGTTTGATGCGCGGCTGTTCGAGGATGAGAAGATGGGGCACCAGATGGCGACGACGGCGCAGTGCGCCGAGGCGCTGGACTGGGTGGAAGAGCCGTTGATGGAAAAGCGTGCCGCGGCGAAGCAGGAGGCGGTGAAGCTCCTGGCCGAAGCGGGTGAGCCGGTCGATCGAGCGAAGCTGATCGAGGTGATGAACGTCGCGCCGTGGAGCGACGAGGCGTGGCGGGCGGCGGAGCGGTTGAAGGAGCTGGAAGGGAAGAAGGATTAGGCGACGCCGCGGACGCGCAGGAGCGGGTCGTTAGTGGGAGTCGGGGAGGCGAAGCCGTAGAGGTGATTGCCGCTGACGGTGACGAAGAGGAGCGGGTGGGGCTGGGCGTCGGCGATCCGGCCGCAGTGAGCGAGGTCGAGGTGGGCGTTGGTATTGGGCGGTGTGGCCATGAGGGGGATGATGACGTTGGTGGTGGGAGAGCAGAGCGCCGATACGGAGAGGAGGTCCGGGGAAGCTGGGCAGAGCGAGAAGCGGGTGAGGAGGTGTGGAGATGGAAGGGTAGAAGAACGCCGAAGCGGAGGGGCATAGACTTGATGGCCCACAGCCGGAGAGGTGCCAGAGTGGTTGAATGGGCTGGTCTCGAAAACCAGAAACGGGTTAATCCCGTTCGGGGGTTCGAATCCCCCCCTCTCCGCTTAGAATATTGATACAGCTTGGGGCCGGGGTGGTCTTTTGGGAAAACTCGCGATGTCTCGCGAGTTTTTCGCCGTTTTGGGG
>CAZZDW010000164.1:0-3729 GCA_964652945.1 uncultured Phycisphaeraceae bacterium | reverse complement strand
GCCGGGTCGGTCAGGTCGTCGGCCGGCACGTAGATCGCCTGCACCGAGGTGATCGCGCCCTTGCTCGTCGAGGTGATCCGCTCCTGCAGCTCGCCCATCTCGGTCGAGAGGGTCGGCTGATACCCCACGGCGCTGGGCATACGGCCGAGGAGGGCCGACACTTCCGAGCCGGCCTGGGTGAAGCGGAAGATGTTGTCGACGAAGATCAGCGTCTCTTTGCCCGACTCGTCGCGGAACTGCTCGGCCATCGTGAGGGCCGAGAGGGCGACGCGCAGACGCGAGCCGGGCGGCTCGTTCATCTGCCCGAAGACCATGGCGACCTTGTCGAGGACGTGGGCCTTGTTCCCCTGGGCGTCGATGTACTCGGCCTCGGCCATTTCACGCCAGAGGTCGTTGCCCTCGCGGGTGCGTTCACCGACGCCCGCGAAGACGGAGTAGCCGCCGAAGTTGCGGGCGACGCGGGCGATCATCTCCTGGATGATGACGGTCTTGCCGACGCCGGCGCCGCCGAAGAGGCCGATCTTGCCGCCGCGGACGAAGGGGCAGAGCAGGTCGATGACCTTGATGCCGGTTTCGAGGATCTCGGTGTTGGGGTTGAGCTGGGCGAACTCGGGCGGGGCCTTGTGGATGGGCTGGCGCTTGGCGTTGGCGGGGGCGGGCTTTTTGTCGATCGGGTCGCCGAGGAGGTTGAAGACGCGGCCGAGGACGGGCTCGCCGACGGGGACGGCGACCGGGCCGCCGGTGTCGTTGCAGGTCATGCCGCGCTGCAGGCCGTCGGTGGAGCCGAGCGCGACCGCGCGGACGCGTCCGCCGCCGAGGTGCTGCTGGACCTCGCCGGTGAGCTTGATCTCGCCCATCGAGGTGCTGGCCTCGATTTTGAGGGCGTTGTAGATCGCCGGGAGCTGGTCCTCGGGGAACTGGGCGTCGAACGTCGAGCCGATGACCTGGGAAATCGTGCCGGTTGTGGACATGGTCGCCTCGTGTACGGGTGATCTTCCAAAGGGGGCGCAAAGACCGTTCGATCCAGCGCCCGCGTGGGGGGTGGGGGGCCGAAAGGATAGACCCCCGCGCCCGAGAAGGCGAGAGTCTGAACCACGGGGTCGTGGTCTCGATGAACATAAAGCCCAGGAGCTCAGCCCCTGGGCTTTGGGCTGGTTTCGGGGTTGAGCATCCAGACTGCCGCAGGGTTCCGGTGGCGTGCGTGCCCCGCGATATACCGGGCGATGTTGACCTGATGGGCCCGGTCACGCACGGGCAGACACCGACAGCGGATTGCCCAGACGCCTCCGGGATCTACCAGCCCTGCATCCGACAACGCTCGGGCGCTGAACGATTTGGCGAGCCCGACCCAGTGCCGCGGGCGATGGTCGGGGAACTTCGCGAGCAGGTGGAAGTGGTGGTCGTCGACGCAGGCCGCGATGAGTTGGATGTCGTTGTGCTGGAACGATGCGACCATCGCGTCGCACGCGACGCGTCGTGCTCGAGGTGAGAGACGGACGGGTTCTTTTTTCAGGAGTGCACGAGAGCGATCCCGCAACTGGTCGTACATCCCCTTGGGAGGCGGACTCTTGTAGTCCCCGTCAACATGCTCGCGATGGTGTCGGGCACGCCATCCCCGCGCATCCCCGCGCAACCATGTCCCGTAGGTGTTCCCGTTGACGTGATACCAGTTGTTCCACGCGCCCACGCGAGCATTGGATACGAACTATTCGCGTAATTCAAGGACTTTATTGGTATTCCTGATCGCTGGGGATAAAGCCCAGGGGCTGAGCCCCTGGGCTTTGGTCGTGCAGGTGAAGAACACGCTTCGTTACCGCTCGACGGGTTTTCTGCGCGGGTCGACGAGGGGTTGAGCACCTTCTCCGTAGGGGGGCGAGTCGACGAGTCGGGCGCTCTTGATGATGGGGGGCGCGAGTGGGCGGTTCTGCGGGTTCACCGGGGACGCAGCGATGCGGAGGAGGGGCGTTTCGCCTTCGATCAGGCGGGCGAAGGTGGTGTACTTGCCGTCGAGGAAGGCGCAGCCGTCGCGGCTCAGGCAGATGAACAGCTGGGAGCCCGCGGAGTTGGGGTCGGCCGAGCGGGCCATCGAGAGCACGCCGAAGTCGTGCGGCATGGTCGATGGCTCCAAGTCGATAAAGAAGCCCGGCCCGCCCGTGCCGGTGCCGAGCGGGTCGCCGAGCTGGATGATGTCCGGCTCGGCCTTGCCGTGCAGCGAGGCGATGCGGTGGACCTCGATGTCGCGGTAGAAGCCCCCCTCGACGAGGCCGCGGAAGGCGAAGACGGTGTTGGCGGCGGCTTCGGGATACAGCCGCACGCGCATCGGCCCCTCCGAAGTTTCAAAGAGCACGTCCTGATCGACGTAGACGCGCAGGCCGGTGTAGCCCAGCTCGCGTGATGATGCTGAAGACGAGGGGACGGGGAGGAACATCGGGTCGCCGGCACGGTCGACGCGCGGCGCGTACGACGGCGTCAGCATCGGCTGCAGCACCAGGGCCGGGCCGATCTTCTCTTCAACAGGCGTCGTGTCGGCGGGCTGCTCGTCGACGGACACCGGCGCGGCGGCCGTGCTCGACGCACCATCACCCAATGCGGGCGGCGATGGTGCCGACGGCGGCGGAGGAGGAATCACCGCGACGAGCTGCGCGTACAGCACACGCGGCGTACCGCCCTCCTCCGGCGTCCACAGCGAAGGAAAGAGCGTCGAGAGATCGACGAGCCCGACAGCCGCGGGGGCCGAGGCGACCTCGCGGGCCGTGCCGGGCTCGAGCAGCGCGATGCGGACCTCGCAGCGGGTGTTGGTGAATCGCTCCGGCAGCGCCACCTCGACCGTCAGCGGCCGATGGACCGGGTTGTACAGATGCTCCGGCGTGAGCTGGGCGTGGGCGACGCCGGCAATGCTCAGAAAGACACACACGCTCGCTGACGCTCGCGTCTCGTACGAGAGCGCCAGGCACTTTGCCCAGAAACGTCGCAGTAGTTTCATCAGAACAGCACCCGCTTCATCTCGCGTTCGTCGGTGAGGCCCTGGGCGACCTTGCTGAGCGCGTCGTCCTTCATCGTGCGCATGCCGCCGGCCCGTGCGGCCTCGGCGATCGAGACCGCGTCGGCCCCCTGCACCGTCAGCCGGCGCAGCTCGTCGCTCATCTTCATGATCTCGTACACCGCGATCCGCCCGTAGTACCCCGTGCCGAAGCACTTCTCGCACGTCCCGTCGGCGCGGAAGCCCACCGTCCGCGGCACACCCGTCCCCGTCCCGCCGCACGCCTTGCAGCGGCGACGCAACAGCCGCTGGGCCATCACGGCCAGCAGCGTCGAGGTCACCATGTACGGCTCCATCCCGATGTCGATGAGCCGGGCGATCGCGCTCGGGGCGTCGTTGGTGTGCAGCGTCGCCAAGACCAGGTGGCCCGTCAGCGAGGCCTGCACCGCCAGCTGCGCCGTCTCGGCGTCGCGGATCTCGCCGACGAGGATCACGTCCGGGTCCTGCCGCAGCAGCGCCCGCAGCCCCGCGGCGAAGGTCACGCCCCGCTTCACGTTCACCTGCGTCTGGCTGATCCCCTCGAGGTGGTACTCGACCGGGTCCTCGATCGTCATCACGTTCCGGCTCGTGCGATCCACCTTCCCAAGAGTCCCGTACAGCGTGGTCGTCTTGCCCGAGCCGGTCGGCCCGGTGACGAGGATCATGCCGTTGGTGTGGTTGACGAGGTTGACCAGTTCCTCCTGCATCGG
>CAZZDW010000163.1:0-3810 GCA_964652945.1 uncultured Phycisphaeraceae bacterium | reverse complement strand
CCCCCCTGCCCCACTCGGCACCCCTTCGGGCCGTCCCACCGACGCGAGCACGAGGAGCATCACCAGCAGCACGCCCATCGGCACGGCCGCGCAGAGCCACGCCCGGTGCGCGTCGGGTTCCACGTTGGTGCGGTGCTCGCTCACGGAGCGTGAGTTTACGGGTTCTGCCCGCCGCGTGACGCGAGCCAGCGCAGCTCCGGCGTCTTCATCATCCACGCCGCGGCGGCGTACACGCCCATCCCCGTCAGCGACCCCGCCGCCAGCCGCACAACGTGCCACGCCCACGCTTCATCCTCCCCCAACACGGCGAGCACGCCCCACACCGCGACGCCCATCGCCGCGGCAGCGAGCACCAGCCGCCCCACCGCCCAGCGCGCCTCCTCATCCAGCACCGCCGAGCCGAGCGTTCTTCGGCACACCGCGCCCATGATCGCGACCTGCACGACCGCCGCCGCGGCGCTCGCCGCCGCGAGCCCCGCCTCGCGCATCGGCCACATCAGCGTCACGTTCAGCGCCATCGCGATGCAGACACACGCGACCGAGACGCGCATCGGCGTCTTCGTGTCGCCCCGCGCGTACATCACCCGGGCGAAGACGTGGTTGATCGAGTACGCCCAGATCCCCGAGGCGTACCACGCCAGCACCGACGCCGCACGACCGATCGACTCGGCCGAAAAACCCTCGAGCGCGGCCTCACCATTGCTCCCCACCGACCCGCCATAAAACACGCCGATCGCGTCGCGGCTGACGAGCATCATCCCCACGCTCGCCGGCAGCGCGATGAACAGCGACAGCCGCAGCCCCCGCCGCATCGTCGCCGCGAACTGCTCCGCGTCCCCCACGCTCCGCGACAGCATGGGGAACGCCGCGGTCGCCACGGCGATCCCGAAGACGCCCAGCGGGAACTGGTACAGCCGCTGCGACGCCGACAGGATGATGTTCGACTTCTCGTCCATCGGGAACGCGTAGCCGAGCACCGTCGGCCCGACCCAGATCGGCCACATCGCCAGGAGCGTGTCGCAGAACGTGCTGATCTGCATCGCCCCCGAGCCGACGACCACCGGCACAAACTTCCTGAGCATCGCCGCCGCACGCGCCCGCGCCGCGTGCGTATCGCCCGTCCACCGCACGTGCGGCCGCAGCAGCTTGGCGAACCACAAACACTGCGTCACGCCGCTGAGCACCGTCGCCGCGCCCAGCACATACCCCGTCGCGTGCTCCTCCGGCCAGCCCAGCGCGATGTGCGTCAGCCCCGCCGCCACCACAAACACGTTCAGCACGATCGGCCCCGAGACCGACGGCCCGAACCGCCCGTGCACCTGCAGCATCCCCGAGAGGATCGCCGCCGAACACACCAGCGGCATGAACGGCAGCATCACCATGATGAACTTCAGCGACACCGCCCGCTCCGGCGTGTGCTCGCCAAACACCAGCAGGAGCAGCAGCCCGATCTCGACCAGCACGGTGATCCCGCCCGTGATCAGCCCCAGCCAACGCAGCGTCAGCGACGCCAGCGCCCCGGCGGCGTTGCCTTCTCCGCTGCCCGCTCCCTGCTCCCTGTTCCCTGCTTCCCACTCTGCCACTCTGCCACTTTGCCACTCTGCCACTTCTTTGCTGCTGCCCGCTCCCTGCTCCCTGCTCCCTTCCCCTTCGTCCTCCCCCACCGCCTTGGCATACTCGGGGATGAACGCCGCCGAGAGCGCTCCCTCGCCGAAGAGCCTTCGGAAGAGGTTCGGCACGGCGAACCCCGCCGCGAACGCCGAGCCCAGCGCCGTGTCGCCGAAGATCCGCACGAGCATGACCTCGCGCAGCATCCCGCCCAGGCGCGACAGGATCGTCACGCCCGAGACCGCCCGCACCGCGCCGGCCAGGCCGTGTTCACCATCCCTGCGTTGTGGCGTCTCCGTGCTCACGCGGCATCAACTATCGGCAAACCGGGGCGTGGGGCGTCAGGCGTAGGACAAGACGCGACCGCCTTCCAAGGAAGCGTGTTCAAATCTCCAAGTCTTCCACGCTCGCTCACGCTTCGCGTCTCGTCTATTGCCTTCTGTTTGCGAATGCCGAATCCCGGTTGCCGAATGCCGCCCTCCTGCGTGCCAATGGCCATCGGCCTTCGGCCAATGGCCTCCCTCATAGCACCGCAAACGCCGCGATGAACAGCGCCCACACGCCGATCAGCACCGGCAGCAAGATCAGCACCGCCAGGATCAGGTACCCGAAGAACGACGGCATCCGCACGCCGCTCGACTCGGCGATCGCCTTGACCATGAAGTTCGGCCCGTTGCCGATGTACGTCATCGCCCCGAAGAACACCGCCCCCAGCGAGATCGCCATGAGCAGCCGCTGCCCGTCGTAGTGCACCATGCTCCCGTCCGGGTGCGTCACCTCGTAGCTGCTCGCGATGAACTCGTGGATCCCCGCCTCCGTCAACGGCAGGTGCAAGACGCCGAAGGCCGTCTGCACGAAGTTCAGGTACGTCGGCGCGTTGTCGAGCACCCCCGAGAGCGCCCCGGTGCCGAAGTAGAACTGCGTCGGCGTCTCCAGCCCGAGTTTCGAGCCGTTGGCCGCAAGGTATTCCAGCGCCGGCACCATCGTCGCGAAGATCCCGACGAACAGGAACCCGACCTCCTTCACCGGCAGGAAGTTGAACCCGTTCGCCTCGTGGATCCACCTCGGCGCGATGAAGAACGCCACGACCGCGATGAGGATCTGCACCGTCGCGCCGATCGGCATCTGCGTGCCCATCAGCGAGACGTGCCCGGCAAGCCCGGAGGACTTGATCAGCGGATCAATAAACACCGCCCCGACCAGCAGCGCCAGCATCCCGATCGCGGCCCAGCCGCAGATGAGCCCCTTCTGCGCCGTCCCCTTGCCGCCCGCCGCGCCGTTCTGCCCGTCTTCGAGCACCCGCCGCAGCGCCTCGACCGCCGGCGGGTCCATCGCCCGCTCGCTCTCGATCACCTTCTTCGGCGAGTGCCGCCCCCCCCTCCCCAATCCCGCCGGCCCCAGCACCGTGTCGATCGCGAAGAAGACCACCAGCAGCAGCCCGATGCACACCGCCCACATCGGCCACAGATGGATGAGCGTCCACTCGAAGGGCACGCCCTTCAAAAACCCCAGATACAACGGCGGGTCGCCGATCGGCGTCAGGCACCCGCCGCAGTTGGAGATGATGAAAATGAACAGCACGACGTGCAGCGCGTGCAGCCGCCCCACGTTCATCCGCATGAACGGCCGGATCAGCAGCATCGACGCCCCCGTCGTCCCGACGATGTTCGCGATCACCGCGCCAAACGCCAGGAGCAGCGTGTTCTTCCACGGCGTCCCCCGCGCCTTGATGTTCAAAAACACGCCCCCCGACACCACGTACAGCCCGCCGATGAGCGCGATGAACGAGTAATACTCGATCCCCGCGTGCAGCATCGCGTGCCCCCCGTGCCCACCAAACCCGCGCAGGTAATACGCGGCCATCAACCCGCCCAGAAACAACGCCACGTCCGCGTAGTGCGCGTGCCAGAACCGCTCATGGATAAACGGCATCAGCGCGACGCTCGCCAGCAGCAACGCAAACGGGATCACCATCCACACCTGCACGACTGGGTGTGCCCCATGATCGCTGTCCGCCGTGCCTTCTCTTGGCTGTGGCACAGGCGTCTCGCCTGTGCTCTGTGGTTGTGCCGTATCCACCTCCGGCACGGTCGTCCCGTCGGGCAGCCGCCGCGCCCGCGCGCCGTCCGGCCCGATCTCCACCACCACCGTCTCGCCGTGTCCCCCCCCATTCACCCCGGCCTCGCCGTGCGCACCATACCC
>CAZZDW010000162.1:0-3914 GCA_964652945.1 uncultured Phycisphaeraceae bacterium | reverse complement strand
CCCCACTCCCCCCACCCCCTGCTCCCCACGGCCGCTCTTTGCGCTCGACGCCGGCTGGCTCTTTCTCGCGGCCGGGCTGATGCTCGTCGCGGCCACGGTCGTCATCCCCGCCCAGCACGACCTGGCGATGGTCCGCTGGCAGCGCGACCGCGCCGTCGCGATCGAGGCGCACCGGCTCGAACGCCTCAGCCGCTACGGCGAGTACCTCGACGCGCTCCGCAGGCGTGACGAGTCGGTCGTCCTCTCGCTCGCGGCGTCGCAGCTCAACAAAACCTCGATCGACCGCGTGCCCCTCTACCAGCCCGCCGACCCGGCGCAGACCTCGGCGTCGGTCTTCCCCGCGCTCGAGCCGGAGAAACTGGTCGTCCCCGAGCCGCCGGAGGAGACGTCGCTCCTCGGACGCCTCACCGCCAGCTCGACGGCCCGCCTGTGGATGATGGCCGGCGGGCTGCTGTGCGTCTTCGCGGGGCTCCTGCCCACCGGACGCGGCGGCGAGTAAACGTCTATTCCGTCGTGTCGTGCTCGCCGTATTACTCTGTGGTTCAAACTTATCTTTGGATTTCTTCGGCCGTTCCTACTTCCGCACCGGCACGTGCGGGTCGTCCTTGACGACGACGACCTCGTCGCGCACGACGGCCGAGGAGACGCGCACGTCGTCGATGATGTAGAAGCAATCGGCGTCCATCTGCCGTGCGATCGCGCACACCTCGCGGGCCTCGCGGCGTTTGCACTTGATGAAGAGCACCGCGACCGGCCCGTCCCGGCCGCGCCCGTCGATCTCGGTCACGCGGTGCCCGTGGGCGCGGATGCGCGACGCGGTCGCCTCGCCCTTGCGCGTGAAGATGCGGATGACCTGGTCGCCGTGCGCCAGCCACGACTCGACGGTGATGCCGACGAAGTTGCCCGAGGCGAAGCCCAGCGCGTACGCCAGGGCGTACCACGGCTTCTCCGTCACCTGATTCACGACGGCCGAGACCGCGAAGACCCAGATGAGCACCTCGACCAGCCCGAGCATCCACGCCGTCCACCGCCGCCCGTGGATGATGCTCATGGTGCGGAGCGTGCCGAGCGTCACGTCGCCGATGCGGGCGAAGAAGATCAGCGCCATCACCGCGGCGGCCTGCCAATCCATGCGGGCTCCTTCCTTCGGGTTCGATCAGAAAAACTGATAGCGTGACGGACCGGCGAATCAAGCGGGGAGCGCGAGGTTTTGCCGCGACGGATGGCTCAGGGGATTTGTTCACCCCCCCCCACTGCTCCTCGCTGCCACGAATAAGGAACAGGGCGCGCGTCCCAGCCTTCAACCGAACTTGTCGGAGGGCTGCATGGTAGAATGAAACGTCCGGCCGCCACGGCTTGCGCCGGCAACAACTCGATTGACGCGCGAGCGTCAAGACACTGTTTCACCGTAAACCACCAAGTTTTTAGACAGAGACAGTGCCTTGCTGCCGCCCCTTGCAAAGGGGGCGTCGGCCATGGCACGTTCTGTCTGGGCCTTGGTGGGCCTTCGGTGAGCGTCCTGGTTCGACGCTCCCTTTTTTTATTTGAGAAGAAAAAGGGGGCGTCTCATGTGCCGCTTATCGAGCGGCAAGGAGAAGCCCGCCATGACCGACCGCCCTGCTCATCGCCGCCGTCGCCCTGCGAGCGAAACGGCCCCGCCGGCCAAGAAGTTCTTACGCTGCCCGATCGAGCCCGAGGCGTGGGAGATGGCGATCGAACTCCTGCAACTGTCGCCGTTGCAGGCGGACATTGTGGCGATGCTTGTGCAAGACGCCTCGGAAGAGCAGATCGCCGCCGAGCTGGGCCTATCATGCCAGACCGTTCGCGCAGTGCTGATGGATACGTTGCAGCACACCGGCTTGCGCAACCCGGCCGACCTGATCGGCGTCGTCCGGTCGATCTGAAGAGGCGATATGCAATCAAAATATAAACATGTAATCAGGCGCGGGGCATAACGACCTGGATAGTCGTGCCCTTGCCCGCGGCGGATCGGACGGTCATCCACCCGTCGGCGTCCTCGAGCAGCCGTGTGCAGATGGTCATGCCCAGGCCGGTGCCCCGGCGGTTCTGCATGGGCGCGACGTCGGTCGAGCCGCCGCGGCGTCGGTCGGTGGCCGCGGGCTCGGGCTGGAGCGGGCCGCCGAGGGTGTAGAAAGGATCGAAGATCCGGCCGAGCTGCTCGGCGGTCATGCCCCGGCCGGTGTCGGCGATCTCGATGACCACCCAACCCGGCCGTGTCGCGGCGGCGTGCTTGGCGTCGGTGTTCCACGTGGAACCTTCGCCGGCGCTCGTCGCGGCGTCGTCGGGGATGGTCGGCGGCGTGTCGGCCGCGTAGGCCATCACGCTCAGCCGCCCGCCGCCGGGGATCATGGCGTTGCGGGCGTTGAGGATGAGGTTGAGGAAGACGTGCTGCAGCGCCACCAGCCGCATCGACGCCTGCAGGTCGTCCGGGATCGAGGAGGTGAACGTGATGCCGTCGCGTTGCGGGGCGCGGCCCAGGCAGGTCATGGCTTCCTGCAGGGCGGCGGCTACGCCGCAGCGGGGGGCCGGGGCCTTGGGGTCGCGGCCTGCCGACTGCCCGCGGGCCGGGGTGCGGAGATCGAGTGAGTCATCGCGGACAAAGCCGAGGATCGCCGTGGCGATCTGCGAGGCCCGCTCGGCCCCGTGCAGGCACTTGCGGACGGCCTTGCCGGCCAGCTCCTGGTCGGCCGGGTTGGCGCTGGCGAGCTGGGCGTAGGAGATCACCGGCGTGAGAATGTTGTTGAACTCGTGGGCGATCAGCCCCGCGACCGTCCCCAGGGTGGCCAGCCGCTCCTGGTGCTGCAGGGCGTGCCGAAGACGCTGCACCTCCGCCTGGAGGTCGTCCAGGTGGTTCAGCAACTGCTGCGGGTCGAGTTCTTGGGTTACGCGTGGATTCATGGTCGTCCTGCGGCCAAGGCAGGTATCGACCACGGGAAACCACGGCTGAGGGGCCTCGTCGCCGGAAAAACCGCCCCTGGTGGGGTCGTAGGGGCTGTTCTAGCCGCAGGGGTCAGGATAAATCGGCAGGGTCGCCATCGCAGACCGGCAGCTGCGGCCGACGGCTCAAGAGGCGAGGGCGTCCTCGCTGAGCCACGCGGCTCCTGGCCTTCCCGCGTCCGTCCCCCCTGCTCCGCCCATCAGCCAGGCCTTGATGCTGGTCGGGCGGAGGTCCAGGTCGACCAACGCCGCCAGGTCGACCCAGTCGAAGGCGATCTTGGATTCCCGGCTGGTCACGGCCGGCAGGGACGGCGCGGCGGGCTTCGTGGAGCTCTTGGAGCGTTTCGCGGCGGGCCATCGAGGTTCCACGTGGAACACCAGGTTGACCTCGTGGCAGGCGCGGGGCTTGCCGGGTCGTCCGGTCTTCTTGGCGGCCTGGGGCTTGGGCGGGCGCGCGAAGATGTGCTCGCTGACCAGCAGCAGGCCGCCGGCGGTCGAGGCCAGGCCGCATTCTTCGAGAAGTTCACGCTCGAGCGCACGCCCGGCCGATTCTGAGAACTCGACGTGCCCGCCGGGGAGGAAGTAATACCCGTTGCGGACATTCCGGCACAGAAGCACGTGGGACCGCTCGACGATCACGGCGCGGGCGATGAGCTCGATGGCTTGCGAGTCTTTGGCCTTGGACTTGGTCTGGTTGGTGCGCGACGGAGAGATCGGCCGTGTGCGTTTGGACATGAGACGCTATCCTTGATATGGTGGTCCGCAGTATACGCATCCACTGCAAATAGTATTCTCACTGAGTTATCGGACGCTTGCTGTGTTTGGTATTTGAAAGGAATTTCCAATGGCGACGCCGGTGAAGAACCAGGGTAAGGGCAAAGGGGCGAGCGGGAACGGCGGGCCGGCGTCGAACGGCGGGGGCAGCGGCGCTGGGAATGGTGGGGGCGGGAGCGGCG
>CAZZDW010000161.1:0-3970 GCA_964652945.1 uncultured Phycisphaeraceae bacterium | reverse complement strand
GAATAACCCCCCCCTCCCCCTCCCCACCCCCGCAACCCAAGCCCCAGGCCCCAGGCCCCAGGCCCCAGGCCCCAGGCCCCAGGCCCCAGGCCGTCGTATTTTCTCAAAAACGGCCTTTTTCAAGATTTTGTCCGATCTCCGGTCTTTTCCTTGCCGAAGACCATACTCACTGGTATGCTACATACCGACTGGTTGGTATGATCCATGAGCACACTCCGAACCAAATCTCAGTTGCCGCCGCCGGAGTCCAAGGTCAAGCTCCTCGATGCGGCACGCGACCTGATCCGCGCCAAGGGGTTCAACGCGACGACTGTCGACGACATCTGCAAAGCCGCGGGCGTCACCAAGGGGTCGTTCTTCCACCACTTCGAGAGCAAGGAGGACCTGGCCGTCCAGGGCGCCGAGCACTTCGCCGAGATGGCCGCCGGGCTCTTCGCGGGGGCTCCCTACCGGGCGCTCACGGATCCGCTGGATCGGTTTCTCGCCTACATCGATTTCCGCCGCGAGATCCTGCGCGGCGAGCTGCCGCAGTACACGTGCCTGCTCGGCACGATGGTGCAGGAGGTGTACGAGACGCACCCGCCGATCCGCGAGGCGTGCGAGAAGTTCATCACGTTGCACGTCGCCGAGCTGACCAAGGACATCCAGGCCGCCAAGGAGCTGTACGCGCCGGCCGACACCTCGTGGACCGCCGAGGGGCTGGCGTATTACACGCAGGCCGTCCTGCAAGGCGCGTTCATCCTGGCCAAGGCCAAAGACGGCCCCGAGATCGCCGCCGAATGCATCACCCATCTCCGCCGGTACGCGGAGTCGCTGTTTACACGTCCAGACAAGACCGGCTCGTAGAGGAACTCAGTTGCCGTGGCACAGGCGTCTCGCCTGTGCGAATGCGTGAGCCAAGAAACGGCACAGGCGGGACGCCTGTGCCACGCAAGAAACTTTATTAGGAGATCACCCCATGACCGCCGTAATGAATCATCCGACCACCTCGTCCGTCCAGCCCGCGTCCGAACTCGAGATCGTCATCACCCGCGTCCTGCACGCCCCAGTCGACCGCGTGTGGCGTGCGTGGACCGAGCCGAAGAAGATCGAGCAGTGGTTCGGGCCCCGCGGCTTCTCCACACGCGTCAACGAGCAGAACTTCCGCGTCGGCGGCAACTGGTCGTACACCATGATCGGGCCCGACGGCAACGAATACCCCTGCCACGGCCTCTTCCGCGAGATCGTGCCGAATCAGCGCATCGTCTCGACCGACGAGTTCGAAGAGAACTACGAGTACGCCGGCCACGATTCACACGACCTGCCGCAGGGCATGGTCGTCACCACGCTCTTCGAGCCGCTCGACGACAAGACGACGCGCGTCGTCATCCGCATCCTGCACCGCAACGCGGAGGACAAGCAGAAGCACGCCAAAATGGGCGTCATCGAGGGGTGGAACTCGACCATCGACTGCTTCGACGAGCACCTCATCCAGACCGGCGTCTGCCCGTCGGGCGTCTGCCCCTCCAACCGCCTCATCATCGTCCGCTCATTCCCGGCTCCGATCGAAAAAGTCTGGCGCACATGGACACGCCAAGAAGACGCCAAGTCCTGGCACTTCCCCAAGGATTTCAAGAGCACCTCGTTCGCCTGCGACAACAAAGCCGGCGGCTCATGGAAGATGAGCATGCGCTCCCCCGACGGGCAGGACTACGCCGCCCACGGCACGATCCGCGAGCTCGACCCGCCGCACCGCCTCGTGATGACGCACGTGTGGGACAAGCACGACGCCGCGGGGCACGAGACGACCATCACCATTACGCTCTCCGAGCACGACGGCCGCACCACGATGATCTTCGATCAGGCGTTCTTCCAGACTACCGAGTCGCGCGACGACCACAACGGCGGCTGGAACGAGGCCTTCGACAATCTCTTCGTCTTCCTCACCGGCATCAACCCCGGTTGCCCGGATGCAAGTAAGTAGGGAGCAGGGAATAGGCAGCAGGAGCAGGAAGGAACACTCGATACATATACAAAGCCCGGGGACACGTCCCTGGGCTCTTTGCATTTGGTCTTCTAGCCCTGCTGCCTGCTCCCTGTTCCCTGCTGCCTACTTCTGCTCAAGCTCCTTGAGCAGCTCCGCGCCCCGCTCATCCCCCATCGCGTCCGCGGCTCGCGCAAACCGCTTCGCCTCCTCGATCTTCCCCGCTCGCTCGCACCACGCCGCGGCCTGATAGGCCAGCTCCGGGTCGTCCACCTTCGTCCGCGCCGCCTCGGCGTACGCCGCCGCTGCCTCCTCGGGCTTCCCGAGCAGGCCGTACGACTCGGCGAGCAGTTCGAGCACCTGCGGCGTCTGCCGCGTCGCCGGGTCGAGCGCCAGCAGCACCGTCGCCGCACGCTCGGCATCGCCCTGCCTGTTCAGCAGTCGGGCCTCGATGATCCGCCACCGCGCGACCTCCGGCTGCAGCTTCTTGGCTTTATCGAGATGCTGAGCCGCGAGGCCGAGGTGGTTCTGCCGAAGTTCCAGCTCCGCCAGCGTCCCCCACGCCTCCGCGAGGTCCGGGTTGAGCTTGGTCGCGCGGATCAGGCTCGCCATCGCCGGCGTGTCCTGCCCGAGCTTGAGCTGCACCATCGCCAGATACAGCGGATACTTCGGCTCGCCCGGGTCGCCGGCCTGCGCCATCGTGTAATGCTCGACCGATCGCTCCATCAATCCGGCCTTGGCCGCGATGGTCCCCGCCTGGAAGTGCAGGTCGGCCTCTTCCTTGGTCACCGGCTGCTTGGCGCTCGTCGCGGCTGCGCCGTCGCCAGCGCCGCCGCGTGTCGATTGCACGATCGCGATCGCCGACTGATACGCGGCGTACGCGTCTTTCCACTTCTGCTGCCCGATGAACGCCTGCGCCTGCGTCAGCCGCAGCGACTTGTCGAAGGGGTGCTTCTCCACTGCGTCGGCGAGCACCGCCTCGGCACGCTGGAAATCGCCCTGCACGCGCAGCGCTTCCGAGTCACGGATCGCCTGTTCGATCGCCTGCGCGTCACCGGCGCCCCCGTGCTCGGCTCCGGCCGTCGCCGCGCTCGCGTTGGTCGACAGCGTGCCGTTCTGCTCGAACCGCGACCAGTCGACGCCGCCTTTGCCGAGTTCGCCCGTGTCGGCCCTGCTCGATGAAGGCCCGCCGCCGAGAAACCCCTTGAGCACGACGACCATCGAGAAGGCGAGCACGAGGGCGAGCGTCGAGACGCCGACGAGCGCCCACTTCCCCCCGCCTCCCCCGCCCCCCCCGCCTCCGTCGCCGCCGCTCGCCGCATCCGTCGTCTTGTCTGTCTGCGTGTTATTGGCCATGCCCACACTATCGGTCCTTCGCCCGGCCCACTCTACCCCCTCCTCCTCGCCCTCCAGCCTGCGCCGAGAATCGCTCCACGGTTCCCTACACTCTCGCCGAGATGCCGATGAGGGGGGAAAGACCGGATCGAGCCGAAATCATGCCGACCAGCGAGCCGCCGAGCAACCAGCTTCCAAAGACCTACCAGCCGGCCCAGACCGAGCCGGCCGTCTCGAAGAAATGGGACGACGCCAGGGCCTTCCACGCCGATCCGTCCCGGGTCGTCTCGGGTGGAGCCGCGCCGTACGCGGTGTTGATCCCGCCGCCCAACGTGACGGCCGCGTTGCACCTGGGGCACGCGCTCAACAACACGCTGCAGGACGTGCTCGTCCGTGCGCACAGGATGATGGGATACGAGACCCTGTGGATGCCCGGCACCGACCACGCGGGCATCGCCACGCAGGCCGTCGTCGAGCGGCGGCTGCGCCAGGAGGGCAAGCTCACCGGGCCGCTCAAAGACGCCATGAGCCGCGACGAGTTTGTCGCGCAGGTGCAGGCGTGGAAGGACGAGTACGAGGCGACGATCACCGAGCAGCTCAAGTCGATGGGGTGCTCGTGCGACTGGGACCGCCAGCGCTTCACGATGGACGAGCAGTGCGCAAGAGCCGTGC
>CAZZDW010000160.1:0-3983 GCA_964652945.1 uncultured Phycisphaeraceae bacterium | reverse complement strand
ACCCCCTGCCACACCGTGCTCCCCTTCATCGCCGTAGAGCGTGCCGCGCGCCCACGCGCCGGCCGCGCCCGCGTCTTCGTCGGGCGTGGGCCGATCCGGCAGGAACTCAAGGTCTTCTTCGCGGCTCCGCACGGCTCAGAGGCTCCCGAACCGGCGCGTGTTTGTCAAGCGCAAAGATTCTCTTCAGGCTGCCGACAAACCCCGCTGCCCACGACGGCCCCACTACCCTTGCCCGCATGCCGACGCGGATCATCCTCGACCAGCTCGTCAAGCGCTTCGACGCGCCCAAGGGGAAGCGGGCGGCGGGGCGGACCGACCGCGTCAACGCCGTCGACGGCGTGTCGCTCACCATCGAGCCGGGCGAGCTCTTCTTCCTCCTGGGCCCCTCGGGCTGCGGCAAGACCACGCTCCTCCGCATGATCGCCGGCTTCATCGAGCCCACCGCCGGCCGCATCCTCTTCGGTGAGGAGGGGGGCACGCCGCGAGACGTCACCGTTCTCGCCGCGAGCAAGCGGAACACGGGGATGGTCTTCCAGTCGTACGCGCTGTGGCCGCATATGACGGTCGCGGAGAACGTCGCCTTCGGCCTGCAAGTCCGCAAGGTCGCCGAGCCGGAGCGCTCGCGCCGCATCGCCGAGGCCCTCGCGGCCGTGCAGATGGAGGCCTTCGCCGAGCGCAAGCCCACGCAGCTCTCGGGCGGCCAGCAGCAGCGCGTCGCCCTCGCCCGCGCCCTGGTCGTCCGCCCGGAGGTGCTGCTGCTCGACGAGCCCCTCTCCAACCTCGACGCCAAGCTCCGCGTCGATCTCCGACGGCAGATCCGCCAGACGTGCAAGGCCGCGGGGATCACCAGCGTCTACGTCACGCACGACCAGAAGGAGGCCCTCTCGATGGCCGATCGCGTCGCGGTGATGAACCAGGGCAGGGTCGCGCAGGTCGGCACGCCGGGCGAGCTGTACCGCCGCCCCGGCTCGCGGTTCGTCGCCGAGTTCCTCGGCGAGACGAATTTTTTGGGCGGCACGATCGTCGCGCGCGAGGGCTCGACCGTCACCGTGCGCACGCCGGCGGGGGATTTCCGGTCGAGCTGCGCAGAGGGAATCGGCGCGAACGCCGCGGTGACGCTGAGCATCCGCCCGGAAGCGTTCCGCGTGGTGTCGCCCTCTGCCGAGCACGCCGCACAGCACACGACAACGCTGCCGGCCCGCGTCGTCGAATCGACCTACCTCGGCGAGACAGCCCAGCTCGTCGCGGAACTCGCCGGCGGCGTGCGCGTGAAGGTCGCGCACCTGAACCCCGCATCATCGACGCCCGACGCCGTCACCCTCGGCATTGCGCCCGACGACGTGGTGGTGGTGCCGGGGTGAGCGCTTGCTTGTCCTGATGAGATCTCGACGAGACGCGAGCGGCAGCGAGCGTGTTCACATCAAGAAACCCTGCACGCTCGCTCACGCTCGCGTCTCGTATGAGAGCATCACGAATGTTTTTCTACTTCAGCGACTTTTCCAGTTCTTCGAGCTTGGCCGCCGCGGATTGCGAGCGTGCGCTCTCCGCTTTCTTTGTTACAGAGGCTAAAGCCGCGGGGCTCAGCCCCGCGGGGGTTACCTGCACCTTGGGTTTGTGTGCCGGCTTCTCCGCCGGCGCGTGTGCGTCGTGAACGTTGCCCGCGCCGAACCCATTCGTCTCCACCTTACCCGCGATCGCGCGGAGCGATTCGGCCACGCTCGCCAGGTCCCCCGCGAGCCCGGCGTGGAACTGCTCGACAACCGCTTTGAGTGCCATAGGCAACTCGCCGTGTTCGCCGCCGGCTTCGCCCAGCAACACGCCGCGCCACGGCTCGACGGCCTTGAGCAGCTCGCGCAGCTTCGCGCCCGCCTCCTCCGCCGACGCGACGACCCCCGCGGCAAGCCGGCGCACCGTCTCGCCGGTCTCTTCGGCGTCGTCGATCGTCCGGCGGAGCGCCGCCGCGGACTGCTCGGCGCGGGGCTGGGCCTCGGCCACCGCCTGCTCGGCCGCCTCGCGCAGCTCCGTCACCCGCTCGTCGAGCGTCTGCGAGACCACACGGCAGTGCTTCACCGCGTCGCGCAGGCTCGCCTGCAGCTCCTCCTGCCGGGCCGCGGCCTGGTCGATCAGCTCGGTCGCGCCGGTGAGCGCCTCACCCAGAATCGACCGCGCCTGATCGGCCTGCTGTTTCACCGCGTCGAGCTGCCTGACGCTGAACGACGCCTCGTCGCGCAGCTTCTCGGCGCGGGTCAGCAACGTGCTCAACCCCTGCCGCATCGTCGAACCGCTCGCGTCGTTGCCCTGCGCAACGCTCCCCGCGACGAGTGCCGCGAGACCTCCGCTGGTTTGCTGTGTTTTCTGAGGCCCGGGGACATGTCCATGGGCTTCTTGTTTATGTGTTTTTTCGGACGCATCGCCCTGTACGTGCGCATCCGCGCGTGTGAGCAGCGTTTGCAGTTGCAAAATCGCAGGCCCTGCGCTCGTCTGGATCTGCGTGCGCAGGTCGGTCGTCTTCTCATCGAGCTCGGCGCCGAGCGTCGCGAGGCGCTGCTCGATCGCCGCCGCGCGGGTCGTCGCCGCCGCCACCGCGGCGTCGAGCCGCGACTCCAACGCCGCCGCCTTGGACTCGACCCACTCGTCGGCGGTCGTCTCGAGGTTGCCGAGCCTGGCCGCGGCGGCCTCGGCCTCCTCCACCAGGCGCTGCACCCGCTGCGAGCGCTGCTCGACGCTCCCCAGCGCGCGGTTGAGCAGGTCCACGCCGGCCCGCTGCGTCTCGTCGGCGTGCACCACGCTCGCCAGCGTCCGCTGCGCGCCCTCCGTCGCGCCACGCAGGCCCGTCACCAGCGCCGACGCCTGCTCGATGAGCGCCCTCAGCGTCGATGAGAACTCGCTGAACGCCGCCTGATCCAGCACACGCGGCGAAAGAAAAATATGTTCACTCGCTCCTCCACCCCCTCCGCCACCGCTCACCGTTCCAGCGGCTTTCACGCCGCCGCGCGAGAGCGTGCCGGGCTTGGCCGCACCCTTGGCCTCTTCGCTGGGCGCCGCGGCGTGCCCGTTCTCGGTCGTCTCGTCCTTCTTCGGCGTGTTCGGCGTCATGGCGCTGTCTTCCCGTCGCACACGCATCGCGCCTGTGCTCCTCTCAGCATATCAAATCTGTCGTTTTGTGTCTCCATAAAGCCGCGGGGCTCCGAGACGATCGCATGATCCACTCCAGCCGCGGCACAGGCGGGACGCCCGTGCCACGCTTCACTTCCAGTACGTGCCCTTGCACCGCGTACGATCCCCCGTGTCCCCCCCCTCCCCTCGCTCATCCGCATCTTCCCGCACCCGCACGTCGGACCGCGGGGCTCAGCCCCGCGGCTTTCAACGCAAGGCCTCCGCACCCAGTGCCGGCGTCCGCCTGCAGCGCCTCCTCGCCGAGGCCGGCGTCGCCTCACGCCGCGGCTGCGAAGAGCTCATCGAACAGGGCGAGGTCTCCGTCAACGGCGAGATCCGCACCGAGCTGCCCATCTTCGTCGACCCGAGGCGCGACCGCGTCCTCGTCCGCGGCCGGGTCGTCGAGCTGAGCGCCCCCACCCGCAAGGCCGCCGCCCGCCTCCGCCACCCCGACGACCACGCCCTCGCCCGCGGCCCCCGCGTCTACGTCATGATCCACAAGCCCGAACGCGTCCTCGTCACCACCTCCGACCAGCCCGAAGACGTCCGACCCAACGAAAAAGCCCGCGGCTCACGCCGCACCATCACCGACCTCGTCGACCACCCCACCGGCGCACGCCTCTACCCCGTCGGCCGCCTCGACTTCCTCGCCACCGGGCTCGTCCTGCTCACCAACGACGGCCAGCTCGCCCACCGACTCACCCACGCCAAGTTCGGCATCCCCCGCCTCTACCGCGCCGAGCTCCGCGGCGGCAAAAGAGAAGGGGGAGGGGGGATCACGCAGGAAACCATCAACACCCTCCAGCGCCGCCTCTGCCCCCCGCCCC
>CAZZDW010000159.1:0-4023 GCA_964652945.1 uncultured Phycisphaeraceae bacterium | reverse complement strand
TGTTCAACAACGCCGCCCGTTGGTTCCAGAACTGGAAGACGACAAAGGAGAAGACGAACGAGAAAGACTCCGAAAGTCCCTCACTCATCCCGCAAGAAGGGAACAAGTTTTTCCTCACGCACTGGATCATGAAGGCGTGGCACGACGTGCTCCGCCGCTTCGCGGACCGAGAAGAGGCTGACCGTTGGCACGACTTCTGCGATCAGGACGCCTGGCGAATCGGACTGCTGGCGGCCCTGACATTCGATCCCGACTTTGACGGCACGGCCCTCGGATGCGAGCTGTTGCCTTATCGCAGTGAAGAACCTCTCGACGGCCGCGGCTTTGTGTGGGCCGCGATATCGAGCTCAGCCGTTTGCTTAGAAGCTTGCCGACGAGCTGCTCAACGGCTGGAGCGTGTACTCTCTGCATCTCTTGCCGGCTCTGATTCAAAGGAAAACGACGACCATGCCTCGTCACCTAGGACTTCGGAATTCCCTCTTAAGGACGAGCACCTCACCATCCTCGCTGAATTGGTGTCAAAGGCCCGATTGGTTATTGCGACTGAGCTAGAGAGCACCAGCGGAATGCCGAAATACCGCCAACTGTTGAGGTTACTCTGTGAGTTAGAGCGTGGCGGCTATGTCGAGCGACCGTCAGGAAGCCGGAGTGGTTGGCGGGCTACAGAAAGGGGCAAAGACCTAGCCAAACAACGCGGCCTGTTGGACACCTGTCAGTAAAACGACACTTAAAAGACCGTAAAACGACATTACGCTTATCTCATGCCCGCGATGCTTCGGGCATGAATATTGACAGCAACAAGCCGTTGAACGTGCGAGTGATGGCCCGGTATCTGGGCGTGCCCGCGACGTGGCTGCGGGCCGAGGCGGAAGCGGGGCGCATCCCGCATCTGCGGGCGGGGAGTGTGCTGCTCTTCGACCGCGAGGCCGTCGAGAAGATCATCCTGGAGCGGCTGCGGCACACCGCCGAGCAGGGGGTGCCGCGTGGCTGACCTTCTGCGCACACCGCCGTCGTCGGACACCGTCGCCGAGATCGCCCGGTTCCTCCGTGTGCTGCACGGCGGCGGCGGGACGTTCGAGGTCCGCGCCCCCAAGTGCCTCGATCGGCCCGGCTCGACGTTCGCGAGCACCACGAGCGGCTACTTCCAGGCCGAGCACATCGAGGACGCGGCGGCCCAGATCGCCGAGCTCGACGCCTCGGGCCGTGCTCCGAACATCTACGTCACGCTGAACCCGGTGCGGCCGGACCTGCTGGCGCGCAGCGCCAACCGGCTCAAGTCGAAGGCGGCCGAGACCACGGCCGACGCCGATATCGTGGCGAGGAGATGGATGCTCGTCGACTGCGACGCCGTGCGGCCGTCGGGCGTCAGCGCCACCGACGCGGAGCTCGCGCTCGCCGAGGCGAAGGCCGACGAGGTGCTCGCGTTCCTGACCGAGCGAGGCTGGCCGGAGCCGGTGCGGGTGATGTCGGGCAACGGCCACCACCTGCTGTACCGCGTCGACCTGCCGGCCGACGACGGCGGGCTTATCAAAGCGGTGCTCGGCACGATCGCCGCCACGTTCGACGGCGGCGGCGTGACCATTGACCGGAGCGTGCACAACGCCGCGCGGATCACCAAGGTCGCAGGCACGATGGCCCGCAAGGGCGATCATCTCGTCGGTGTGGCCGGCGTTGAGGATCGTCCGCACAGGCGATCGGTGCTGCTCAGCGCCCCCGAGAACGCCGTCGTGGTGCCAAAGGAAACGCTCGAAGCATTGGTCAACGCACTCGCCACGCCGACAACCGTGCCCGTGGCAAAGCCCGAGATGGGGGTCCCTCGAACAGCGGGCCACACTCAACGCCCCCGCCGCGACACGCTCGTCTGCACGCCCGACGGCGTCCGCGCTTACCTCGAGCAGCACGGCGTCGAGGTCAAGGGCGAGTCGCGCAACGGCACCAAGACCATCCTCAAGCTGGCGTGCTGCCCCGTGACCCCGAGCTGTGTCAGCACGGGCGACTCGGACATCGCCGTCCTGGTCAACGACGACGGCAGTATCGGCTACAAAAACCAGCATAACCGTGGAGAGGGTATCACGTGGCACGACGTCCGCGCGACGATCGATCCGGACTATGCGGCCTACTCTCGGCCGCGCATGCCGTCGAGCCCGGTCGCGCTCTACGGCGTCGCCCCTTCTGTCGGTTCTGTCAGTTCGGTCCCCGGCGTATCCCCAGAAAACTGGCCCGATCCATCGCCGTTGCCATCGGGGATGCCGCCGGTCGAGCCGTTCGATCTATCTTTGCTGCCCAACGCGTACCGACCGTGGATCGAGGACGTGGCCGAGCGCATCCAGTGCCCGCCGGACTTTCCGGCCGTCGCCGCGATGGTCGTCACGGCCTCAGTCGTCGGACGCAGAGTGGGCATCCGGCCCAAGCAGCACGACGACTGGTTGGTAGTCCCGAATCTCTGGGGTGCCGTGATCGGCCGGCCGGGCGTGATGAAGACGCCGGCGATCCAGGAGG
This sequence comes from uncultured Phycisphaeraceae bacterium, assembly GCA_964652945.1. Taxonomy (GTDB): domain Bacteria; phylum Planctomycetota; class Phycisphaerae; order Phycisphaerales; family UBA1924; genus CAZZDW01. The sequence goes on along the minus strand of CAZZDW010000159.1, from coordinate 1,524 downwards.
CGATCAAGGCGCTGAATCGGCTGGAAATCGCGGCCAAAGAGGAGTTCGAGACGCGGTCTCATGAAGCCGCGGCCGATCGGCTCGTTGCCGAGGTTCGGAAAAAGGGTGCCGATAAACTGATCAAAAACAATCTCGGTAACCCCGACGAGGCCAAACGCATCGCGATGGAAGCGCTCGCCGGCAGCGGCGAAGATGTCGTCCGCCGTCGGTACATCGTCAACGACCCGACCGTCGAGAAACTCGGCGAGGTGCTCAACGAGAACCCCACCGGCGTGCTGCTCTTCCGCGACGAGCTCACCGGGTTCCTGCGCGGCCTCGATAAAGAAGGCAACGAGCCGTCGCGGGCGTTCTTCCTCGAAGCGTGGAACGGCAACGGCCGGTACACGTTCGACCGCATCGGCCGTGGGACCGTCGACATCGAGGCGGCGACAGTCTCCATCATGGGCGGCATCCAGCCCGGCCCGCTGATGCAGTACCTCAGCGCCGCCGCCCGGCAGGGCGCGGGCGACGACGGGCTCTTGCAGCGCTTCCAGCTCCTGGTGTGGCCCGACATCGGTGCCAGTTGGATCAACATCGACCGTCCAGTAAACAAAGCCGCCCGCGATCGGGCGTACGGCATTATCGACCGGCTCGCGAATCTGGAGCCGTGCTCCATCAGAGCGAACGTTGACTCAAACGCCTGTGACATCCCGTATCTGCGGTTCGATGCGAAGGCCCAGACGCTGTTCGACACCTGGCGCGCTGAACTGGAACGCACGGTTCGCGACGGCGGCTTGGTCCCCGCCCTCGAGAGCCACCTGGCCAAGTACCGCAGCCTGATCCCCAGTCTTGCGCTGCTCATCCACCTCGTGGACGGCGGAACAGGACCTGTGACTGCAACAGCGGTGACGAAAGCGATCCGCTGGGGCAGCTATCTCGAATCGCACGCACGCCGCCTCTATGGCCAGATGCTCAACCCGGATCTTGCGGCCGCGCGGGTGCTGGCGGATCGGTTGATCGCCGGCGATCTTCAAGACGGCTTCCGCCTCCGCGACGTGTACCGCCGCGGCTGGACCGGGCTGGGCACGAAGCCGGAGGCGCAGGCGGCTGTGGACTACCTGATCGATCTCGATTGGCTGAGATCGGTGGAACGGCAGACGCCGGGCCGGAGCGCAACCGAGCACCTCATCAACCCGAAAATCACCGCGGTTCGGCGCGGCAAAAAACGGGAGAGTGCCACCCAAGGCACCGACAGAACTGACAGAAGGCCGAACATCGCCCCTTCTGTCGGTTCTGTCACCACCTCCCTGGCCTTCCCTCAGAATTCTTTGACCCCGGACGAGAGTCCGGCAAACGAGAATGGCTTCATCTACGAGGAACGGCTCGCCGTGGCCGAGACGCTCGACATGCCGATCGAGCCCGGCAGCGAGGCGGAGGCCATCGCTCGGACGGAAGCCGGGCAATCCACAGCGAGCCAGCACAACGCTGAAGAAGGGGGTCAGGGATGAACGGTTCAGAGCCCGGCAAGGACGCCGGGCACATCAA
>CAZZDW010000158.1:0-4068 GCA_964652945.1 uncultured Phycisphaeraceae bacterium | reverse complement strand
AGCTCGCGCCCCTCCTCCGCGATCTCGTCGAAGAACGCATCAACAAAGTTCTCGTCGGAGACGTGCGCGCCCTCCAGGAAGAGCGTCCAGCGCTCGTCGATGTCCCAGCGGTGCTCGCCGAGGGCGATGCCGCGGAACTCGTGGTCGCGGCCGCGCTTGGCCCCGGAGGTCAGCGAGTCCTCGCCGTTGTCGCTGGGGAGCGTGTAGAGCAGCAGGCTCCCCTTGCCCTCGTCGCTCTGCCACTTGGAGGCGTTGCCGATGCCCAGCCCGCGGTCGAAGTAGAGGTCCAGGAGCAGCGTGGACTCGAACCCGTCGGGTTTCTCGAACCCGGTGAGGCCGAAGAGGTCCCACCCGGTTTTGACGGCCGCGCCGGTCCGCGACGAACTCTCAAACCGCACCGACTCCAGCGGGATGTCCCTGAGCTGCCCGTCGAACTTGGGCCAATAGAAGAACGGCACCGGCCCGGCCCGCAGCGTCAGGTCGCGCGCGTCGACGTATGTTTTCGTCTCGCCGCGCTGCACGGTCGACGGCACCTGCCGCACCGTGACGCTCGACGAGCCGATCGAAAACAGCGGGTCGAAGAACTCGGTCGTCGCCAAGGTCGCCTTCTCGGCGGTGAACTGGTTCTGCGCCTCCTGGCGGATCGACTTGGCCCGCACATACAGCGGCAGGTTCAGCGAGTTGTCGAACGTCACGAACACCGCGTCGACCAGCACCGCCTTGTTGGCCCTGACGTCGTAGTACACCTTCGGCGAGCGGAGCGTGTACTTGCCGTCGGTCGCGACGACGTCCCCTTCGAGATAAAACCCGCGCACCTTGTCGGCCGGTGCGGCGGCCAGGTCCATCGCCGTCCCGCCGTCGAGGAAAACCACCGCGCGCTGCGCGGAGATCTGCAGGTTCTTCCCGCCCCCCCCTCCCTTCGCGCCACCCATGCCGCCTCCAGCATCAGGGGCCGAGTATTGCACGACCACGCCGCCGGTGATGAGGGCGACGGTCTCGTCCGGACCGGGGATGAGGCTGATCGCCTCCGGCCCCATGCCGCGGGTGGAGAAGGAGATCACGCCGTTCTCCGCGAAGATCGGTTCGAAGTTCCCCGCCGGGGCCAGCGCCTCCGCCTTCGGCCGTTCCGCGTCGGTTGCGCCGGGTTGCGGCTCATACGGCCGTCGCGCGAGCGGCGAGTCGGGCTCGAACGGCCGCGAACGACCCGGCTTGATCTGTGAAGCCCTCCCCGGCTCCGTCGGCAGTCGCACCGCCGGATACACCGGCTCGTCCGCCAGCCGGCCGTCGGCCCACCCCGGCACCGGCTCGAGCACGTCGCCCGGCCCCGGCACGCGCGAGGGCAGGTCGATCGGCCGCCCGCCCGGGTTGGCCTCTTCTTCTTCAAGGGCCGTCGGCGTGAGCGTCCGCAGGTACCGGGCCAGGCGCTGCTCCCCCTCCATGACGAACGCGGTCCCCTCGCCCTGCGTCGGCCGGGCGCGGGTGAGCGAGTCGGCCTTCATCGCGGCGTCGCCGCGCAGCACGCCGGTCATGAGCAGCCGGTCGGCGGCGACCGCCACGCCCGCCTCCGCCGCCGGGTCGGAGACGCGGTCGAAGTAGATCGCGACCTGCCGTATGGGCACATCGGGCTGGTCCGCCGAGACGCCGAGCGTCTCGATCCACACGACCGCCTGGGCGGCCGTCAGGTGATACCCCCGCTCCCCCCCGATATCCACACGCACGTCACCCTGGATCAACAGCCTTTGAACCTGCCCACCCCCCCCCCCGACTTCGCCCGTCTCCGCGCTCCCCGGCACCGGTGCGGCCTCCGTCCACGCAGAGACCCGGCCCCCCGCGAGCAAGATGTTCGCCTCCTGCAGCGAGAGCGGGAGTGCGATTCCCCCGAAGTGGTGTCCAGAAAAATCGATCGCCGGCACGGCGGCCTGGGTCGCCACGGGCTCGACCCCGCCTGCCTGGGCGAAGACCCCCGCGGCAAGCCCGACAACGCCCAGCAGCACGGCCGCGGAGGCGGCAACGCCGCGGGCGTGCAGGGAGCGACCGGCGACCCCGGAGGGACGGGGATGGGAGGAGGGGACGGGGGGGATGCGGGGTTGCAAACGGAAAGGAGCGTACATCGCCATCCTGGCCCTCGCCCCGCCGGTGGTGCTGTGCGCCGAAAACGGCACGGCGGTGGGCCCGGATGCTACGGGCTTTCCGCGGATCGCACAAGCGCTCGGGGCGCACTGGCGTCTCGTATCTCTCAAAAACAACGCCCAAGGGCTCAGCCCCTGGGCTCTAGACCGTTGCTACACGTCGAGAAAAAAACGGGGAGGGTTTTAGCCTTTCCTGGTCGTCTTTTTCGGGTTGAGGGCGATGCGGTCGATCTGGTTCCGCCGGGGCTGGTGGATGGAGCCGCAGACCGGGCAGGCGGTGCCGTATTCGCCGATGGGCTCGTTCGAGAGGTCGTGCCCGCAGGAGAAGCAGGTGGGGTGGTCGAGGCGCTGGGCGACCTTGGCGACGCTGACGACCGCCGCGGCGACCGCGACGCCGATCACCGGCCACAGGACGATGCCGGTCGCCGCAATCGCGACCGTCGCCAACACAATCGCGGCCAGGCACGCAAAGACCTTCAGCTTCAGACGATCGATCCATTCCATGGATTGACGCTCCCCACAGGCAACGAGGAATACACACAACGCCCGTCCCCAAGCTCGTCCCGAGCCCGCACGGACAGGGCAAGTATATCGAGCGGACGCCCAGGGACTTGTCCCTGGGCCTCAAGAGTTCGTTCAGACGTTCCGGTACGCGTCGATGATCTCTCGGATGCGCATCGGCTTGGCGAGGCCCTCGACTTGGATTTCGATCCCCGCCTCGCCGCTGGAGGACAGCCCGATCGATCCAACATTCCACACCCGGTCCCAGAACGACTGGGTGACCTGGATGTCCTGGATCCGGTCGTGCAGGATCTCCCGCGTCGCACGGCTGAAGATCCCCCGCCGGACCAGCGCCCGCTTATTGGTGATGGTCAGCGTGGTGCCGAGGGTCGAGACCCACCAGACGCCCAGGATGCCCAGGCCGGCCGTGAGGGCGCACGCCCCGCCGATCGCGGCCGGGGCGCCCACGCCGCTGAGCAGCCCCCCGATCACGGCGGCCATCCCCCCCAGCACGAGGCCCCACGCCAGCACGCTCAGCCACGGGCGGGCGCGGAACATCGCCGGGTGGATTTTCAGCACCGTCACCTCCGGCCCGCGGTCCGGCGGCAGGCCCATCTGCTCGGCCCGGTCGGGCCCGACAGGCCGCGCGGTCGCCGGCGTGCGCACGCCCGTGGCGTGGTTCATCGCCGAGGGGCTCGGTTCGGGGACGCGGTTGACGTCGCCGCAGTACGGGCAGGCGACCTTGACCCCGACCTGGTCGTCGTCGGCCTCCAGCAGCTTTTCGCACTTGTCGCAGGGGAAGGTGATCATGAGGGGGAGGATATCGGGAAGCGGGATTGGTCGAAGAGACACCGGGTCAATACGAACGGTCTTGGGTCAAGGGTCTAGGGTCTTGGATGAGACAGAACGAGCCCGAAGCGCCAGCGAGGGCGGGCGGACGTTCTGGTGAAAGGCTCGCCCACGCTCGCTCGCGCTCGCGGCTCGTTGACCGTGTCTATCAAGACCCATGCCGCCTTGAACAGTCATGCCACCGACGCCCCACGCCCGACGCCCGTCTTTGCACCGCTATGCTCCCGCTCTATGCGCATTGTTCTCGTCAACTGGGCGAAGATCTGGGACGGGGCCGAGCACGGCGGCGGCGTCAACCAATACTGCCAGGCCCTCGCCCTGGCCCTTAAAGCCCGCGGCCACGAGGTGATCTCCCTCTTCGGCGGCACCACGTACACCTCCGACACACCCGACCCCAGGCCCTTCATCCGCCGGCACGACGACTGGTTCGGCGTGCGCGTCTTCGAGGTTGTCGATTCGCCGGTCATCGCGCCGTCGCTCCTCCAGTTCGCCCAGCCGCTCGGCGAGGTGTCGAGCCCCGCGCTCGAGGCCGAGGTGGGCAAACTCTTCGAGCACCTCCGCCCCGATGTTGTTCATTGGAACAACATCG
>CAZZDW010000157.1:0-4121 GCA_964652945.1 uncultured Phycisphaeraceae bacterium | reverse complement strand
GATCGCCGACTCGACGGTCTCGCGCCGCCACGCCGAGCTGACCCCCGACGAGGGGCGGTGGTACATCCGCGACCTGGGCTCGCAGAACGGCACCTGGGTCAACGGCTTCCGCATCCGCGGGCGGACCATGCTCAAGCCCGGCGACCAGGTCCGCACGGGGGCGACGCTGTTCGTCTTCGGCTTCACCGACGACGCCGAGGCCGACCTGGTCCGCATCGTCCGCCCGAGCGTCCTCGACACCGCCGTCGAGAAGACGCTGGCCAGCAACGACGACTCGATCATCCTCGCCGAGCCCGAGCCCCGCAACGCGGCGATGCACCACCTCCAGGTCATCTACCGCCTCACCGCGCTCACGACCCACCTGCTCGAAAACAAGGCGCTGCTCGAAGGCGTGATGAACCTCGTCTTCACCGAGTTCAAGCCCGAACGCGGCTGCATCCTCCTGGCCGACCCGTCGAACCCCAAGCAGCCGCCGCGGCCGGTCATCGTGAAGCACAAGGGCATCCCGCGCGACAAGCAGGACGCCCAGATCGTCGTCAGCCGCACGATCCTGCAGTACGCGATGACCAAGGGCGAGGGCGTGCTCTCGTCCAACGCGATGACCGATCCGCGCTTCCGGGCCGGCGACAGCGTGCAGCAGTTCAACATCCGCTCGGCGATCTGCTCGCCGATCGAGTTCGGCGAGACGCGGTTCGGCGCGATCTACATCGACTCGTCGATCGCCAACTACACCTTCACGCCGGAGCAGCTCGCCCTCATGAACGCGATCGGGCGGCACACGGGCCTGGCCGTCGCCAACGCGCAGGCGTACGCCAAGAAGGTGCAGAACGAACGCCTCGCGGCCGTCGGGCAGACCGTCGCCGCCGTCTCGCACTCGATCAAGAACATCCTCCAGGGCCTCCGTGGCGGGGCCGACGTCGTCGAGATGGGCCTCAAAAAGGACGACCTCAAGATCGCACGCGGCGGGTGGGCCATCCTCAAACGCAACCTCGACCGCATCATGGGCCTCACCCAGAACATGCTCGCCTATTCGCGGGCGTCGAGCACGCTGGAGATCGAGCTGACCCGCGTGCAGCCGCTGCTGGAGGACTGCGCGTCGCTGCTCAAGGACCAGTGCGATGCGCGGCAGGTGGCGCTGCTCATCGACGCCGACCCGGAGATGCCGCCGATCCCGATGGACTCGAACCTGATGCACCAGGCGCTGATGAACCTGATGGGCAACGCCGTCGAGGCGGTCGCGGCGCACACCGGCGTCGTCACCGTGCGGGCCGGGTATCAGCCCGCCGCCGCGTCGCAGGGACGCCCGCAGGCCGAGGCGCGAATCTCGATCAGCGACAACGGCCCGGGGATCACGCCCGACCGGCGCGACCAGCTCTTCGAGCCGTTCTACTCCACCAAGGGCTCACGCGGCACGGGGCTCGGACTCGCCGTCGCCAAGCGCATCATCGAGGACCACGGCGGGACGATCCTCGTCGAGTCGGGCGCGCTGCTGCCGGAGCTGACCACAGGCAAGGCCGACGACACCGGGGCAGAGGGGGCCGGCGGCGACTCGGTCGACCTCGGCGACTCGCGCACGCTCGGCGGCTCGAGCCTCTTCGGCCCGGCCCCGGCGGTCTATAGCGCGGCCGGGGATTCGAAAGACCCCCTGGCCACCGTCTCCGGCAAACCGATGGCCCCCGTCGGCGGTGGCGCGACGTTCACTATCGTCCTGCCCGTCGACACCACCCAGATGCCCGACCCCTCGGCCACCGCGGCGCAGCGGTAAAAACAATATATGTACTAACGTTTACGTCGAAGTACCAGCACTGCGCCCACTCCAATGAACAAAGTCGAGCCAGGGGCCGGAATCGGCGAGAGGATAGCCAATGCATGAAAGCCTGAAGCATCCGCTGCAACCGAGTCAAACCGATATCCCTCTGGCGCCATAACCTCTTCCGGGACAAGATGAGCAAGCGAGTCGCCCAATCCGAGCGAATCACCACTAGGCCCCCAAGCCCACAACCTTCCATCCGCTGAAATCGCGAAACTTTGTGCATATCCAGCTTCGATAACAACTATATTATCTAACCCAACAACTGTTTGAGGAACATTATACGTCACGCCCGGTTCGTAATTGCCCCAAATTTTTACCGTTCCATCAGCTAGAAGCGCCAGCGAATGATGATTTCCGGCTGAAACCGCCACAACATCAGTTAGTCCCGACACAGTACGCGCAATATATCGATCCGTATTCGTACCGTCGCCAAGCTGGCCATAATCATTTGCTCCCCAAGCTCGAACTTGGCCATTTGAGAGCAGCGCAAGGGCATGATAACTGCCTGCCGCTATTGCTGTCACACCATGCAATATTGTCTTAGGAGTAGATCGATTAAAGCCCAAGCCATCCCCTAACTGACCTCTGCTATTCTCTCCCCAGCTGCTCACTGTTCCATCGGATAGCAACGTTAGTGAAAAATAATTACCAGCAGCGACAGAGACAGCATTGGAAATGCCCGGCACTGGAAATGGCTCTCGCTCGCCATATTGGCTATTGGCATTAGGACCAAGTTGTCCATCCGTATTCCATCCCCACGCCCGTACAGTACCATCCTCCATCACGGCAAGCGAATGTCTATAACCTGCCGCAATAGACATGAAACTCATATCGTTTCCAACAACTTGAACAGGCGTATTTTGTTGAGAGCCTCCGCCATATCCAATCGCCAAGCCCAAGCCCCACCCTATAGCTGTTCCATCGTCTAATATTGCAAGCGAATGCTCGTGACCTATTGCTATATGAGATGCGATAGCAGATGTAGTAACTTGAACCGGCAAAGGACTGGCCAATGTTGTGCCGTTGCCCAACTGCCCTCGATGATTACCTCCCCACGAATAAAGCTCGCCGCCATGCACATCCTCAACACATAGACACGCGAGCAAAAACCCTGCAAAGAATAATGTACTGATCTTCATGTATACCTTTCTGCTCGCGGTCTTATGCTTATCGAAGAACAAAATAACCACCTGCTCCGAAAGTCAGGAGCCAACTACACATGTCACCGCGATGTGAAAGGAGGTTCTCTCTCTCCGTCCACGAGTCTCGGCGGGGCAAAGCATACCAAATCCACCCTTACTATACAAGGATGAAGTTCGCGTTTTACATCAGTATAACAAATTAAATTGTCGGTCAGCGATTTGCATGCAACTCGCCGGCCAATGCCGTCTGATCGAGCGACGGCTGTTCGGTATGTTTCACACGATCGGCTTCTTCCCCACACCTTCCTCCCCTTGCCGCGGCGTCGCCGAGCTGGCGGCCGACGAGCGCCAGCACCACCACGCCGACGGCCGCCATCACGCCGGCCGCCTTGCGGGCCGGGAAGGGCGCCTCGACGATCCGTTCGCCGGGGAGCGGCTCGGGCTTCTCGATCAGGGCCGCCTTGGCCAGGCCCAGGTAATACCACGCCGCGATCGCCGAGTTGAGGCCGAGGATGATCACCAGCCACACCTCGCCGGCGCCGATCGCCGACGTGAACAGCGGCAGCTTGCCCACAAAGCCCAAGAGCGGCGGCAGGCCCAGCAGGCCCATCGACGAGATCACCAGCGTCCAGCCGAGCAACGGCCGCGTGGAGCAGAGCCCGCGCAGGTCGGCCAGATCGTCGGCCTCTTCGCGTCCCCCCTCGCCGCCCTTGCGCTCGCGTTCGAGCGTGGCGGCGACGGCAAAGGTGCCGACGCTCATCACGCCGTAGCAGGCGAGGTAGAAGAGCACCGCCGAGAGACCGTTGCGGCCGAGCCCGGCTCCTGCTTCGCCCGGGCCGGCGATGATCCCCACGAGCATGTACCCGGAGTGGGCGATCGACGAGTAGGCGAGCAGCCGTTTGAGCGAGCGCTGGTGCAGCGCCAGGATATTGCCGACCGTCATCGTCAGGACGGCGATGACGATGAGCACCCAGCGGAGGGCGTCGGGGAGTGATGCGTGTTCAGCGCCGGAGTGCCACCCGACGCAGGCCGTCAGGAGCATGATGGCGAAGAACCCGGCCGACTTGGGGACGAAGGCGAGCATCCCCGAGACGCTCGCGGCCGCGCCCTCGTAGACGTCCGGCGTGTAGAAGTGCATCGGCACCGCGGCGATCTTGAAGCCGACG
>CAZZDW010000156.1:0-4145 GCA_964652945.1 uncultured Phycisphaeraceae bacterium | reverse complement strand
CCGACCCCCGCCCCCGCTCCCCGCTCACACCATTCAAGGAGGATGCCTTGAAGACCGACCGCACGCTTGCTCGTTGGATCGCGGTGCTGCTCGCGATCGTCACGCCGCCGCTCGCCGCTCGGGCGCAGACGATCGAGGCGAAGCTGGTCGCTTCGGGGTTGGTGCAGCCGTTGGGCGTGGCGTTTGCGCCGGGGGATACCGATCGGCTCTTCGTCATCGAGCAGCCGGGGCGGATCCGGATCCTGGACCTGACGACCGAGCCGCCGACGCTCGTGCCCGCGCCGTTCCTCAACCTTTCTTCGACGGGTGAGGACCTCACCACTGCCTCGGGCGAACGCGGCCTCCTGGGCCTTGCCTTCGACCCCGACTACGCCAGCAACGGCTACTTCTACGTCAACTACACACGCAAGGCCGACGGGCACACGGTCATCGCGCGGTTCCGGGCCTTCCCGCCGTACGCGACCAGCAGCACGGCCGACCCCACGACGCAGATGATCTTCGCCCTCTCCGGCTCAGGCTCGGGCTACTCGATCTTCCAGCCGTACTCGAACCACAACGGCGGCCAGCTCGCCTTCGGCCCCGACAACATGCTCTACGTCGGCGTCGGCGACGGCGGCAACGCCAACGACCCGCAGGAATACGCGCAAAACACCGGCACGCTGCTCGGCAAAGTCCTCCGCCTCGACGTTCACGATCTTTCCGCCGCCGACGGCGACGGGCTGTACATCCCCGACAACAACCCCTTCCGCGGCACGGGCAACCCCCTCGACGAGATCTGGGCGATCGGCATGCGCAACCCGTGGCGGCTCAGCTTCGACCGCGGCACCGGCGACCTCTACATCGGCGACGTCGGCCAGGACGCGCAGGAAGAGATCAACATCCAGCCGGCGCTGCAACTGGCCAACCCCGCCGACGGCAACAGCTCGATCCTCAACGCGACGCAAGCCGCCGGACGCAACTACGGCTGGGACATCCGCGAAGGGCTCGGCGCGGCGCCCATGTCCGTCAACGACCCCGACCCCGACTACGGCACCTGCACCACCAACTGCACCTTCACCGACCCCGCCCACGTCTTCCTCCACAACCAGGGCGCGTGCTCCATCACCGGCGGCTACGTCTACCGCGGTGCCGTCCTCCCCGCTTCGCTGCAAGGCCTCTACTTCTACGCCGACTACTGCGCCAACCGCGTCTTCTCCTTCCGTTACACCGGCTCGACCGCGACCGAGCACACGGAATGGACCGGCCAGCTCGCCCAATCCGGCGGCAGCTCGCCGATCCCGTCGATCTCTTCCCTCGGCGAAGACGCCGCCGGCGAGCTGTACATCCTCAGCATCACGCAGGGCTTCGTGTACAAGATCGTCCCCTTTGGCCAGGGATGCGGCTGCCCGTGCGCGACCGACGGCCCCACCGAGCTGCGCTTCGCCGATATGTTCAACACCGACCTCGGCTGGACCACCTCGACGCAGTCCTTCGGCGGCGTTGTCGACGGTGCGTGGGAACGCGCAACGCCCGTCGCCATCGCCGGCGGCTACGCCTACGCCCCCGCCGCCGACAGCGACGACCTCGGCTCCTTCTGCTGGCTTACTGAAAACTCCGACCCCGGCCCGCCCGTGCCGCCCGCGGTGACGCCGCCGACCACGAGCGACGTCGACAACGGGCTGGTGATCCTCACCTCGCCGCAACTGGATTTTTCAGGGAATCGCGATATCACGATCTGCTACGACTATTTCCTGCGCCTCACCTCGATCGGCGGCAGTGCGCCCGACGGGCTCTATGTCGAGGCCGCCAACTCGCCGAGCGGCCCGTGGTACGGCCTCGCGCAGCACGTGCTGCCCACGCCCGACGATGGGCCGTGGGCCTCGGCGACGATCACGCAGGCGCAGCTCGCCATGACGCCGCTGATCAACTCGACGAGCGTGTACGTGCGGTTCGTTGCCGCCGACTACGCCAACGGCTCGGGGGGCGACTCGGTCGTCGAGGCCGGCGTCGACAACTTCCGCGTCTACCGTGCCCTGCCGGACTGCAACCACAACGGCGTCGCCGACGCGCAGGACATCGCGAACCACACCTCGACCGACTGCAACCTCAACGGCGTCCCCGACGAGTGCGACATCGACGCGGGGCTCCTCGAAGACTACGACGGCGGCCCGGTCGGCCGGTGGGCCGGCGGGTATTCGTTCTTCACCACCTCGTGCGTCGGCTGCCACGGCGAGAACGGCACCGGCGGCACGGGGCCGAACCTCCGCAACGTGAGCCGCGAGACGATCCGCAAACGCCTCACGCTGACCATCCCCCACCCCGGCGGCGGCTTCCCCAAGGCGACCCTGCAAGACTTCGCCAACCTCGAAGCCTTCCTCGCCGACGCGGGCAGCCGCGGCCGCCCCGACCGCATCCCCGATATCTGCCAACCCCCCCCCGCCCTCCCCAACTGCGACGGCGACAGCGCCAATGACGGCAAGGAACTCGAACTGGGCACGCAGCTCGATCTCGACTACGACGGCGTCCCCGACGATTGCGACCCGCCGTGCTTCTGCGATTTCAACGCCGTCAACGGCCTGACCGTGCAGGACATCTTCGATTTCCTGACGGCGTGGCTGGCCGGCTCCCCCGCGGCCGACTTCAACCGCGCCAACGGCGTCAGCGTGCAGGATATCTTCGACTACCTGACGTGCTGGCTGGCGGGGTGCTAAAGACAGGCGTTGGGCGTCAGGCGTGAGGCGTCTGTAGCTGGAGTGTTGATCGGCATTCGGAATTAGGCATTCGGCATTCGCAGAGCCGCGTTTTCCGAATGCCGAATCCCGAATGCCCAATGCCGTCTTGAGCGGTCATGACACCGCCCCCCACACACGCCCATGTCTTACGCCCGGTCTTTGCCCGCGTAAATCTCTTCCATCTCCTCCGCGTGCGTCTCGATCGACTTGGTCGGCTTGACGTTCGCACGCATCGCCGTGAGCTGGTGCGGGTTCTCCACAAGCTCGACGAGCACGCGGCGGAGATCGGCGCGGTCGTTGGCGCGGAAGAGCCGGCCGTTGACGCCGTCGGTCACGAAATCAGGAATGCCGCCGATGTCGGCCCCGAGCACCGGCACGCCGCAGGAGAGCGATTCGAAGACGGTCTGCGGGGCGTTGTCCCACCAGACGCTCGGCACAATCGTGATGTCCTTGCCGCCGAGCATCCACGGGATGTCGTGGTAGCTGTAGCCAAAGGCGAAGTGCAGTTTCGCAAGCCGCGGCTCCATCCGGCGGAACATCCACTCGATGCTCTGCCCGCCCAGCGCAAAGACCGAGAGGTCGAGCCGCCGCAGGTGCTCGGGCTTCATGCTCTCCAACGTCTCGGCGAGCATGCTGAGACCTTTGTAGTGGTGGTGGTAGCCCATGAAGTGCAGGCGGATCGGCCTCGGGTACGCCGCATCAAACGGCGGCGGGTCAAAGACCAGGTCCGGCTTGAGCGCGATGACCCGGTTGATCCGCGAGCCGATCGGCACCGCGCGGATCACGTCCTCTCGCACGCCCATCGAGACAAACTTTCGGCGGACGAAATCGGAAACCGCGAGCACGCGATCGCACGAGTTGAGCATCTCGACCATCGCGGCACGCCGCCGGGCGTAGTCGTTCATCGGCCTCGCCGGGTCGATCGGGTCGGGGAGCACGTCGTTCGACAGCGGGCGGTACTGCGGCAGGCTCCAGTCGGTCGGCTTGGGCGGGTTCAGCTCGGCCATGAGGTAGGGCGATTTGCCGCGTGCGTCGGGCGTGCCGCCGGCGATCTCCCTCGGCGGGATCGGCGAGCCCGCGCCCTGAGGGGGGCGGGCGGGCAGGGGCGTCGGCTCCAGCGCCGGCTCGCCGTGCGGCGGCGGGAGGCCGCGCGTCTTGAGCGCCGCCAGCCCGTTCACCGCCGCACGCTTGACCCAGTACACCGCCTCGCGGAACTCCTTGACCGCTTGGGCGTGCCGCGGGTTCACCCGGGCCTCGCGGCGGACCTCGATCCGCCGTCGTTTTTCCTTGGCGGCGTCCTCGAGCTCGACGCACCGCTCGCACGCCGCCCCGTTGTCGAACGACCAGCACGTCTCCCGGTGCTTCTGCATCAGGTACACCTGCGGGCAGATCGTGTGGTAGTTGTGCAGACTGAAGACGTTGCGGGCCCCGCCC
>CAZZDW010000155.1:0-4178 GCA_964652945.1 uncultured Phycisphaeraceae bacterium | reverse complement strand
GGGCGCGGGGCCGGCGACCGGGGCCGGGGGAGGGGGGGGGGCCGGGAGGGATCGAACGGCGCGGCGTGATGGGGCGGGCGCTGGTCTGCCCGTCCTGCGGCTACAAGTACGCCGATTTCCGCCAGGCGGGCCTGCTGGGGTGCCCCGAGTGCTACGCGGCCTTTGAGGCCCAGCTCTCGCCCTTGCTGTCGCGGGCCCATGAAGGGGGGACGCACCACGTCGGCAAGGTGCCGTGGGGAGCCGGCGGAGCGGGGAGCGGCGGTGGGGGAGGCGTGGGCCAGGGCAGCGCGGAAACGCTCGACCCGACGCTGCGCACGCGGCCGGGGGGCGTCTCGTCGATGTCGCCCGGCGGTGCCGGCGGGTGTGGGGGCGGCGGGGGGGAGTCGAGCGTCGAGCGGGCCAAGCGCGAGGCCAAGATCGTGGCGCTTCGGCAGCAGCTGGCCGAGGTGGTGCGGGGCGAGCGGTACGAAGAAGCCGCGGCTCTGCGCGACGAGATCGCACGCCTGCAGTCGATCGGGACGGCCAAGGCGGTGCCCTTGGCGAAGAAGGTGCCGTTTCCGCCGGGGACGTCGAGCGGGGCAGAACCCGGTCGAGGGGCGTCATGAATCAAACCTGGCGATCTCATACGAGACGCGACCGTAAGGGAGCGTGTGCTGTTTTCCAGCGTTCTACACGCGCGCGTCTCGTCTGAACAACACTCGGAAGTTTCCTGGCAAATGTGAACGTCCATGAGCGAATCCAGCGGACAACACGGCGGCTTTTCGACCGAGGCGGTCCTCCGCGGCACGCCGTGGCTGGCCGGGACGGGGCCGGACGCCGACGTGGTCGTCTCGTCGCGTGTGCGGCTGGCGCGCAACTTTGCCGGGCTGCCGTTCCTGACGCGGGCGACCTCGCCGCAGCGCTCCGCGGTGGTGGCGCGGGTGTACCAGGCGATGAGCGCCGACGGCGTGCGGGGCGTCTTTACGGCCGGGCATGCCTCGGCCCCGCCGGCGGAAGCGCACGGGGGCGGTGGCGGGCAAGCGGCCGGCGTGCTGTGGGTCGACATGCAGGGGGCCTCGACGCTGGACCGCACGCTGATGGTCGAGCGGCACCTGATCTCCAAGGAGCACGCCAAGGGCGACGAGCCGCGTGCCGCGGCGATCAGCCTCCCCGACGAGAGCGTCTCGCTGATGGTCAACGAGGAGGACCACCTGCGGCTGCAGGTGCTCATGTCCGGGCTCAACCTCGACGTCGCCTTCGCCCGCGTCAACGAGATCGACGACCACCTCGAGGCCGGCCTGGGTGGGGGCGGCGGCCCTGGCGAAGGGCTGGAATACGCCTTCTCCTCGCGGTTCGGCTACCTGACGGCCTGTCCGACCAACGTCGGCACGGGGATCCGCGTCTCGGTGATGCTGCACCTGCCGGCCCTCAAGCTCACGGGCGAGATGGACAAGGTCCGCCGGGCGGCGCGGGACATGTCGCTGGCGGTGCGGGGGTATTACGGCGAGGGGACGGAGGCCGCGGGGGAGTTTTATCAGTTGTCGAACCAGACGACGCTGGGCAAGAGCGAAGAGGCGATTTTGGCGGAGTTTGAGGGGCGGATCGTGCCGCAGATCGTCGCGTACGAGCGGGCGGCACGGGCGATGCTGGCCGAGAAGCGTCGGCGGCTCTTGGAAGACCGGGTGTACCGGGCGCTGGGGACGCTTCGGCACGCGCGGCTGCTGACGCCGGAGGAGGCGATCGCGCTCCTGAGCGACGTTCGGCTGGGGGTCCTGGCGGGGGTGATCCGTGATGTGAAGGAGCAGACGGTCAACCAGCTCCTTTTGCTGACCCAGCCGGCGCACCTGCAGCGGGCGCTGGGCCAAGAGATGGACCAGGGCCAGCGGCGTGAGGCGCGGGCCGACCTGGTGCGCGAGCGGCTGGCGGGGAAGGAGTTGCGAGGCTGAGCCGCGGAGCGGCGACATTCATTCCAGCCCCGGGCGTGAGCCCGGGGGTATCGGCGTCTTGAGTGAGAACAGCCCCGGAGGGGCGACACGCATTCTGACAAACGCCGTATATTGTGGCGATGGCGCACTCAGCGACGCATCTCGTCTACCACGTTATTTTCTCGACGAAGCATCGACAGGCGTTGCTTACAGACGAGATCCGACCGCGTGTTTGTGCCTATATGGGCGGCATCTGCCAAAGACTTGGCGTTACGCTTCTTGAGATCGGGGGCGTCGCGGATCACATCCATCTCCTGCTCCGTCTTCGTCCTGACGTGACGCTCGCCGACGTTGTGCGGACGATCAAGGCCAACTCGTCCAAGTGGATTCGCGCCGAACTGCGTCAACAGGACTTTGGGTGGCAGGCCGGGTATTCGGGTTTTACCGTGAGTGAATCCGTTGTTTCCCGACTGAAAATCTATATCCAACGGCAGGAAGAGCATCATCGCCAGGTCACCTTCAAGGAGGAACTTGAGAAGGTTCTTCAAAGGCACGGGCTGGAATGGCGGAACTTTGACGAGTCGCTGGATTGAGAACCGCGGTGTCGCCCCTCCGGGGCTTGGTTCAGGCGGTCACACGACCCCAGGGCTCACGCCCTGGGCTGGAAGAGTGCCGCCGCTCCGCGGCTTGACCAGGGAACATCGTGGATCAGACGAAGGCGTCATCTCGGCCGACGCGGAGAATCCAAGGCAACGGGAGGGAACCCTCTTCCTCCGAAGAGCGAACAGAGGAAGATGCCGACCTCCCCGCCGCCGCGTGCGGACGGTTGTGCCATGGTCGGCGCGGGGGTGGGGGGCGCCAGGGTGCGATGGCCGCCGCGTGGACAGGGGGGCTGCGACCGGCGTGCCGGTCGGGGGAGCGGCATAAACTCATGCTCAGCAAGTCTTTTCTTTTCAGCCGGTTACGGGTAGATTGACGTTTCCGACGACGCCGTTTGAGTTCTCTTTGCCGCGAAGAAGCATTATGTCCATCACCACCACCGAGATCGCCGACACGCCCGCCCACAAGGTCACGCTCGACCTGGACAAGAAGAGCGACCCGCACGCGACGCGGTTCGGCAAGTTCCTGCAGGCGGCGATCAAGTTCGAGGCGTCGGACCTGATCCTCAAGACGGGCAAGCAGCCGGTGATCCGCCTGCGCGGCTCGCTCAAGCCGCTGGACACCCCGGCGATCACGCCCGAGGAGTTCAAGCAGATCGCCGAGCACATCCTCACCGACCAGCAGCTCAAGGACCTGATGCACTTCGGCTCGATCGACTTCGCCTACGACTACGACGAGGCGCACCGCTTCCGCGTGAACCTCTTCCAGGCGCGCGGCAAGCTCTCGGTCGCGGCCCGTCTGATCACGTCCAACATCCGCAAGTTCGACCAGTTGTACCTGCCGCCGATCATGGCGGACATCGCGCTGCAGCCGCAGGGCATCGTGCTCTTGTGCGGCGTGACGGGCTCGGGTAAGTCGACGACCATCGCGGCGATGCTCGACCTCATCAACGAGAAGAAGCCCGTCCACATCGTGACCATCGAGGACCCGATCGAGTACATCTTCACGGACAAGAAGTCGACGATCAACCAGCGCGAGATCGGCATCGACTGCCTGGACTTCAAGATCGCCCTCCGCGCCCTGGTGCGCGAGAACCCCGACGTCGTGCTCGTCGGCGAGATGCGCGATAAGGAGACGTTCGAGGCGGCGCTGCACGCGGCCGAGACGGGCCACCTGGTGTACGGGACGATCCACGCGTCGAGCACGACGCAGACGTTCAGCCGTATCTACGGCTTGTTCGAGCAGGAAGAGGTCGAGCAGGTCCGGCGCATCCTGGGCTACCAGATGCGGGCGTTCGTGTACCAGAAGCTCTTGCCGACGCTGCACGAGAAGATCCACCGGATCCCCGCGCTCGAGATCCTGATCAACAACGCGGTCGTGCGCAAGCACGTGCTGGAAGGCCGCGAGGGGGAGCTGCGCGAGTACCTGAGCACCATCGAGGCCCGCCAGACGGGGATGCTCGACTTCAACGACTGCCTGGTGGACCTCGTCGAACGCGAGATGATCCACATGAAGGTGGCCCTGGAGAGCAGCCCCAACGTCGACGAGCTGCAGATGAAACTGAAGAAGATCGGGTAAGGCTGGCGTGGGGCGTAGGGCGTGAGGCGTCTGTTGCTGGAGTTGGTACGACGACGCACGCCGCTGGGGATGATCGGTGGATGGCGGGGCGGGGGA
>CAZZDW010000154.1:0-4201 GCA_964652945.1 uncultured Phycisphaeraceae bacterium | reverse complement strand
TCGGGATTCGGGATTCGGGATTCGGGATTCGGGATTCGGGATTCGGGATTCGGGAAATCCTATAAAAACGAGCCCGAAGCGCCAGCGAGGGCCAGGCCACCGGAAAATCTCTGGGTAGACCCTACGCTTGGGCGATGCGTGTTGTCAGCCTCCTGCCCTCCGCGACCGAGATCCTCTTTGCAATCCTTGATGCCGCGGATGAGGCGGAGCGGAAGAAGGTCCAACTTGTCGGTCGGTCTCACGAATGTGATGCCCCTCCCACTCCCGAGCTGCTCGGCCTGCCGGTCCTCACCGCGTCCAAGACGCGCTTCGGCGAGGCGTCCGCCGGCGAGGTCGATGCGCAGGTGCGCCAGGCGCTGTCGGACGGGCAGTCGCTCTATCACCTCGACACGGAGCTGCTGAAAAGCCTTCGGCCCGACGTGATCCTCACGCAGGACCTGTGCAAGGTCTGCTCGATCGATTTACAAACCGTTCGGCGCGTCGCAGCGAATCTGCCCCCCAGCAAAACGACCGGCAAACTCGTCGAGATCGTCAGCCTCAACCCGACGACGCTCGAAGGCGTCTTCGACGACGTGCTCAAGGTCGCCGAGGCGATCGGCATGGTCGACGCCGGCATGCGCGCGAGCGCCGCTCTGCGCGACCGCTTCAACCGTGCCGGCGACTACGTCAACGCCTATGTGACGGGCCCGCGCGTGGCGTTTCTGGAGTGGACGGAGCCGTTGTTTGTCGGCGGGCACTGGACGCCGCAGCTTATCGAGCGAGCCGGGGGCGAGCACCCGCTCAACCCGACCCGGCCCGTCGCGGGCGCGGGGGCCGCGGCGGGGCCGATCGGCGTGACGCAGCGCAGTGCGGGGCACTCGGTGACCGTGCCGCCCGAGGTGCTCGTCGCGACCCGCCCGGAGGTGCTCATCGTCTGCCCGTGCGGCCTCACGCTCGAGCAGGCGTGGAGCGAGACCGTCAAACTCTCGCAGAAGCCGTGGTGGAACGACCTGCCGGCGGTGCGGCGTGGGCGCGTCGCGGTGGTCGACGGCAACCAGATGTTCAACCGCCCCGGGCCGCGGCTGGTCGACGCCTTCGAGTTCCTCGTCGGCTCCCTCAACGATCGGCCGGGCGTGATCCCGGCGGGTTTCCCGTGGAAGCCGTTTGCGTGCTGACGTGGACGCCGTCGCTGCGTCACCCCTTCGCCGGCTGGATCGTCCCCCGGCACTCGCCGAAGCCGATGCGGCGATAACCCTCGCGCTCGCAGAAGGCGCGGAGGATCACCTCGTCGCCGTCCTGCAAAAACGTGCGGCTCTCGCCGGTGGGCAGCGCCACGGGCTTGCGCGGCTTGCCGGGGGCGTCCCAGGTGAGTTCGAGGAGGCAGCCGCGGGACGAGGCGTCAGGGCCGGAGATCGTGCCCGAAGCCAAGAGGTCGCCCGTGCGGAGGTTGCAGCCGTTGACGGCGTGGTGCACGAGCATCTGCGCCAGCGTCCAGTACATGTGCTTGAACGAGCCGCGTGAGAGCGCGTGCGGCGGCAACTTCTTGTCCCGCATCTGCGGCGTCGTGATCAACGCCTCCACCTGAATATCCAACCCCCAGTCCTCCACGCTCCGCAGGTAGTCCAAGGGCTGCGGGTCGCCCCCCCCCGCCGTGCGTTCGGGGCCGGGGATGCGGAAGGGCGCGAGGGCCTCCATCGTCACGATGAACGGCGAGATCGTCGTCGCGAAGTTCTTCGCCAAGAACGGGCCGAGCGGCTGGTACTCCCACTTCTGGATGTCGCGGGCCGACCAGTCGTTGACGAGGCAGAGGCCGAAGAGCTGCTCGGCGGCGTCCGTCATCGGGATCGGCTCGCCCAGCTCGTTCCCCTTCCCGACGAAGACGCCCATCTCCAGCTCGTAGTCGAGCAGTTTGCACGGGCCGAAGGCGGGGCCCTGCGAGGGGTTGTCCTCCGGCGGGGCCTGCTGGCCGGCGGGGCGGCGGATCGGCGTGCCGGAGACGACGATGGACGACGCACGGCCGTGGTAGCCGATGGGGATGTGCGTGTAGTTGGGCAGCAGCGGGTTGTCGGGGCGGAACATCGAGCCGACGTTCGTCGCGTGGTGCTTGGAGGCGTAGAAGTCGGTGTAGTCGCCGATCGTCATCGGCAGGACGAACTCCGTCTGGGCGATGGGGCGGAGGGCCTTCTGCCGGACGCGGCGGGTCTGCTGCCCGGCCGGGGTGTCGGCGCGGAGGAACTTCTGCAGGCGGGCGCGGAGCACCGGCCACAGGCGCGGCATGCTCGCGCACATCGTCCAGTCCTGGTCGAAGAGCACGTCGCTCAGGAGCTGGTCGTCGTCCGAGTCCAGCCCGTCCCACGTCCCGGCCTCGGCGACGGCCGAGACGTCGAGCACCTGGTCGCCGATAGCCACGCCGAGCGTCTCGTACTCGTCCCCGTCGTCGTCGGCCATGAAGACGCACAGCGGCAGGTTCTGGATCGGGAAGTCGGTCTTCGGGTCGTTGGCCGACTCGACCCAGGACTTGAGGTCAGGATTATGCGTGTCGTTGGTGAGGTTGCGGCTGCTCATGACGGCAGGGTAGGAGGACAGGGATCGGGGGGCGGGTTCCGGGGCTCGGGGTCCGGATTTGCGAAATGCAGCAAGCCCAGGATCGCTCCTGAGCTTGCCAAGTGACGATTTACCTGTTTGTGCTCTCTCCACCCGGAACCCGGAACCCGCCCCTCGTTTTACTGCGCATCATCGCCGGTGCGCTCGGCGGTTCCCCCGCCCTTGTCCCCCTCGGGGTTGTTCTTGCCGTTCAGGAGTTTGCGGAGGTAGTTGTTCTCGCGGCGGGTCGCTTCGAGATCAAAGACGAGGTACTTGACGCTGAGCCGGAGGTAATCGAGCGAGTCCTGGAGCTCGTTGACGGTCTTCTTCATCCGCTGGTGGCGGTCGCGTGTTTCGGTGGCCATCTGCTGGAGTTGCTCCTTCGCCGGGGATGGCAGGGTGTCGAGCTGCTGCATGAGGTCGGAGAGTTTGGCCTGGAAGTCCTGCTCGTTCATCACTCGTCTCCGTTCGTCTCTTGAAGATGAAGTGCCACGCCGGCCGGTGGGCGTTCCGTGCCCGACGGCGAAGCGACGCGACGAGTGAGCCAATACAACGTGCAGGCCAACGGGGGCGAGGGCGGCATGCCCCGGCATGCCAGGCGGCCCCAACCCCTCCGCGGAAGGATTGCCCGAAAATACAACGCCGTCCTCTCGGAGGGCGGCGTTTTTCTCGCTCGTGGTGGGGATATGCCGCTTTGCGCGGCGGTGCCGAAGAGGCAATGCTTGCGGGGTGTTGCCCCGCGTCAACGCAACACGTCGAGGCGACGCAACGTCTGTTGCACGCCCTGCGGAGCGGCGCTGAGAAGCCGGGCAAGCGTTGACGGCTCGGACTTCCGCATCTCCTGCACCAGCTTTTTCAGGTGGTTGTCACGGACGATGCAGAACTGCGCAAAGAGCCGTTCGAGCTCGTGCCGGTTGAAGCGGCTGAGCGGGTCTTTCAGCCCGGACTGCGCCACGCCCCAGTCGAGCAGCGACGCCGGGGCGGAGGTGTACTTGTAGAGGTCGAGCGTCCCCTTGAGCCGAGCCTCGGCCGTGAGGAACGGGTCGGTCGCCGAATCGGGCAGACGCTTCATGACCTCGGCCGGGTCCTTGGCCTCAAACGCCGAGAGCCAGTCCCCCCCACTCCCCCCACTCCCCCCGCCCCCGCCGCTTCCCCCGCTCCCTTCCCCGGCGGGGCCGAGGCCGCTCGTCCCGGCCGTCCCGATGCTCGACGACGCGGCGCCGGCGAAGGTCGGCTCGGCCGGCTCTTCGGGCGGGAGGAAGGAGGCCGGGGCGAGGTCGGCGGAGATGAGATGGGCGTAGGCGGTGGAGAGGGTTTTCACGCCGGCCCGGTCGAAGCGGACGGTGACCATCTGGCAGGGCTTGCCCTCGTGGGTCTCGCTGCGGGCCTTGGTGACGGTGCCGGGGCCCCACTCGCGCTTGGACGCGTGGATGACCCGGTCGCCGAACTTCCATGTGGGTGTCTGCATGTCGATGCTCAACCTGTCGTCCCGAGATTTCAGAACTGAAAGCACGTGTATCCCTCGCTTGCGCGTGGGGGAGCGGGCTCGTCCCCCCTGTGCTTTCCGCCTGTCAACCCGCCCCCGCCCCCCGCCCCCCGAACCCGGAACCCGGAACCCGGAACCCGGAACCCGGAACCC
>CAZZDW010000153.1:0-4227 GCA_964652945.1 uncultured Phycisphaeraceae bacterium | reverse complement strand
CCCCCCCCCCCCCCCCCCCCCCCCCCCCCCCCCCCCCCCCCCCCCCCGCCCCCCGGCCCCGCGCCGATCCGGCCAAGGCCGGGTCGCGTGCGCACAAGTCGGGGCGTTGACCCGCCGGCCGGCGCGATCGGAGCGGGTTTACGCCGTTCGAGTTGTTGTCGCGTGTCTTTGGGGTATGCGTCGTGTAGACTTATTGCCCGTGTTTACACGCCCGGCCGAGGGAACGGCCGGGCGCGGCACGGGCATCGACCGAGGGAGGGGTGGGCGGCCTCCAGACGGGCCGAGTCGAGACGATCCGCACGGCGACGGACGCCGGGCCGATCGGTAACCCTGTGTGCGCGTATGGACCCTGTCAACAACAACCACGTCACCCCCCCCGCCCCGTCCGCTTCCTCTTCGCACGCCGAGGCGACGCCCCCGGCCGCCGAACACGCCGCCGGCACGCCGGCGCACGTGCCGGGCGCCTTCGAGACCAAGCCCGCCTCGGAAGCCCCCAAGGCCGCCGGCGGCTCGGCGCTTCCGAGCGAAGAGAGCGTCAAGCCCGCGATGGACGCCCTCTCGGCCGAGATCGACGAGGCGATGGCCGCCCTCGGCTTCGGCGATGAGCAGCCCGGCAAGCAGGGCGGCGGGCACAAGGGCAAGGGCGGGCAGCACCACGGCGGGATGCACGACGTCGCGCCGATCGGCGGCCCGGCCAAGGCCGCGCTCAAGGGCCCGCGCGTCGTGCAGGCCGGCCGCGAGCACCGCCAGGGGCTGGTCGTCTCCGTCGGGCCCAGCGACATCTTCATCGAGTTCGGCCCCAAGCAGCTCGGCGTGACCGCCCGCGGCCAGTGGCCGGAGGACGAGCTGCCGCAGGTCGGCTCGCAGATCGAGGTCGTCGTCGACAAGTTCGAGTCCAGCGAGGGGCTGTACGTCTGCTCGCGCCCCGGCGCGGTCGTCAAGGCCGCATGGGAAGGGCTCGAGGTCGGCCAGGTCGTCGAGGCCAAGGTCGTCGGGACCAACAAGGGCGGGCTCGACTGCGAGGTCGCCGGGCACCGCGCCTTCATGCCGGCCAGCCAGGTCTCGCTCGACCGCATCCCCGACCTGTCGGTGATGATCGGCGAGAAGCTGACCTGCCAGGTCAGCCAGCTCGACCGCCGCGGCAAGGGGAACATCGTCCTCTCCCGCCGCGACCTGCTGGCGCAGGAACGCAAGGCCCACGCGTCCAAGCTCCGCGACACGCTCAAGCTCAACGACACCGTCGACGGCACGGTCCGCAAGATCATGCCCTTCGGCGCGTTCGTCGACATCGGCGGCATCGACGGGCTCGTCCACATCTCCGACCTCACCTACGACCGCGTCGGCTTCGGCGAGAACGCCATCGCCAAGCACGTCAAGGAAGGGCAGAAGGTCAGGGTCAAGGTCTTGAGCCTCGAGTGGAACGACGAGGACATCCGCAAGAGCCGCGTCTCCTTGGGCATCAAGCAGCTCTCGGCCGACCCCTTTGCGACCGCGACGCAGGAGGTGACCGAGGGGGCCGAGGTGACCGGCCGCGTGACGCGCCTGGCCGACTTCGGCGCGTTCATCGAGATCGCGCCGGGCGTCGAGGGGCTCGTCCACGTCTCCGAGATCGCCTACCGCCGGATCAACACCCCGGCCGACGTGCTCAAGGCCGACGAGATCGTCAAGGCCAAGGTCCTCAAGCTCGACCCGCAGAACCGGCGGATCAGCCTCTCGATCAAGGCGACGCAGCCCGCTCCCGAAGCGCCGGCGGGCGGGGGCGGCCGCGGCGGCAAGGACAAGGCGGGGGGGGGCGGGCGTACGGTCGAGGAGATCGCCGCCGAGACGCCGCAGTTACGGCGCATGCGCGAGCAGGCCAAGCTCAAGCAGAAGAAGGGCCTCAAGGGCGGCTTCGGCAAGGGCTACAACGACGGCGGCGGCTTGGCCGGGCTGACGCTGGGGCAGTGAGTCGGGTTCCGGGACTCGGGTTCCGGGTTCCGGGTCAGACCACGCCGCCGAAACGTGCAAAAGCCGACGTACGCGCGAATGTGACTTCCTAATCCCCTATGCCTCAGGGGTCGGGCGGCGTGCCGTACGCATGAACTGTGGTTCTACCCGGAACCCGAATCCCCGGAACCCGGAACCCGAGACCCCTTCACCGCCAGCTCAGCGAGATCTCCGCTTTCGTGATCCCCGCGGCGACGACCGCCTCGTGCGCACGCACCACGTCCTCCCACGGCACGTCGGCCGTCGGCACGACCTTGACGACGATGCTGTCCGTCGCCGTCCCCTTCGAGATCGACCAGACCTGCGAGAGCACGCCCTCGAGCGGCTGCCGCGGCTTGCCGCGCCCGTCGGATGAGCCGTAGATCAACGCCGCGACCGTGATGCGCTCATTGCTCCCTTCCGCCGGCGCTCGGCGCTCCAGCAGGATCTTCCACTGCACGGGCGGCAGCTTGAGCGGGTCGGCCTTCGGGCGTGTGTCGTTCGCATCAATCCGCGCCGAGACCGGCGGCTCGATGTTGGTCTTGAGGAACCACTCCGGCCCGGCGAACGTCGTCGCGGCCATGAAGAAGATCAGCATCACCATCACCACGTCCACCATCGGCGTCATGTTGGGCACCCCCCCGCTCTCCCGCGCGGCGTGGCGCGACAGCGCCGAGCGATGCCGGAGCGCATGAGGCGAAGTTGTTGAGGAGGTGCTCACGAGGTTCCGACCTTCTCTCGCGGGCATCGTTTCATGACACATGACGCCTTCGAACGAGACGCGAGCGGGAGCGAGCGTGCAATGTCGCGTGAGAATACATAACACGCTCGCTGCCGCTCGCGTCTCGTGTGAGCTGGAAATAGGTGGCGGCTCACAGCGACTGCTCCGACATGAGCCGCACGGTTTGCGCGCCCGCCGCGGCGCACGCGCGGAGCACCGGGTCGACCGCGCCGAAGGGCAGGCGCCGGTCGCCGCGGATCTGCACCGCCGTCTCCGGCTGCTCGGCGAGGCGTTCGTTGATCATGATCGCCAAGAGCCGCGGCGTGGCGACCTCGCGCCCCTCCACCAGCACCCGCGTGCCGGCGAACCACGACTCGCTCGATGTACCGGCGCTCACATCCGGCCCGCCCCCGCCCCCGCCAAGCACGTTCACGATCAACACCAGCGGCTCGGTCTCCGACGCCCCCAGCGCCGTCCGCGGCAGGTCCACCGGCGCAAGCTGCGCCGACGCCAGCTTCCCCACGATCAGATAAAACACGATCAGGCACATCACCACGTCGATCAGCGGCGTGGCGTTCACCGCCCCCCCATGGGCTCCTCCGTCAGGAGACCGTCCCAAGATATTCATGCCGCGCAATCGCATGGTGATCTTTACTTGAAACCTTTTTTACCACAGAGCACACAGAGAGCACAGAGAAAGGCATAAAACCATTTGAACGCGAACGTCTCGAAGAAATCCATTCAAGCTTTGCATTCGTCGAGCATCGTGATCTTCCTGTTTTCAATCTAGGTATTTGTCTTTCTCTGTGCTCTCTGTGTGCTCTGTGGTTCAACAATCAGGGCGCTTGTGTCGAAGCAGGCGTTGTGCTTGCAGGCGACGTGTGGATTCCCTCTCGTTCGGTCGCGCGGGTCGGGAGTTGCTCGATGAGTTCGCCGCAGACGACCAGCGCGCGGGTGCAGAGGCGGTCGAGCGTCGCGCGGAACCAGCCGTAGGCGGTGAGCGCCGGCACCGCCAAGAGCAGGCCCAGCAGCGTGTGGAAGAGCGCCTTGGAGATGCCCAGCGACAGGTCGGCCGGGCCGGCCCGGCCGCCGGTCGCGCCCAGCGAGGCGAAGGCGATGATCATCCCCCACACCGTCCCCGCAAGGCCGAGCAGCGGCCCGAGGTTGCCGATGAGGCTCAGGGGCTCGATGCGGCGGAACCAGCGGGCGGTCTCTTCGCTCGCCGCCATCTCCGCGGCTTCACGCACGCCGGTCCGATCATCACCCGGATGCCGCAGGGCCGCACGCATGACGTGCCCGAACATCGACTCTTCTTCGTCGAGGACGTTCTTCAGCTCGGCGAAGCGCCGGGCGGCGATGAGGCGGCGGACGGTCTGCACGGATTCGTCGGGCATGATGAACCGGCCGCGGACCTGGATGAGGCAGCGGACGATGACCGTCGAGACGATCAGCGAGCCGAGGATGAGCAGCACGGTGAAGAGGTCGGCCGACTCGGTGAAGAGCGTCCAGAGCGAGTAGCTCAGGCCTTCGGCGCCCCCGCC
>CAZZDW010000152.1:0-4389 GCA_964652945.1 uncultured Phycisphaeraceae bacterium | reverse complement strand
CCACCCTTCCCGTTTCGTTCTCAACCCGGCAGACTCCGCCCCCCCCCCCATGGTCAGCGGCAACGGACAACCCGGCGTGCCTTCCACCGCCCCAGGTTTCGAGCGGGACGGTTCTGCCACGGCACGGGTGATCCTCGTCGGGCCGACGGGGCTGGAGAACGGGCTTCGGCACGACCCGTCGATCGAGCTGATCCGCGCCCGCACGCCGCTGGAGGCGATCGGCGAGCTGAGCGACCCGATCGACAAGGCCTCGCCCGGCGTGACGACGGTGATCGTGTCGCGGAGCATGGACCCCGGCCTCGCCACGCCGGCGAAGCACACCCCCGGCAACCCGCACGAGTTTGTCGAGAGCCTCCGGCAGATCGACCCGGCGGTGCGCGTCCTGCTCATGGGCGACGGCGACGCCGAGAGCCAGGCCGAGCACGCGGCGTACGACGGCGTGATCCCCGAGCGCGTCCCCGCGACGCTGGTGAAACGGCTGGTGCGCGCGGGGCTCGCGTCTCCGACGCCGGCATCCGCTTTAGCCGGGGCGCCCCCCCACCGCCCCGGCTCACACGAACAATCGGACTCGCGCGAGCACGCCGATGACGCAAACGACGCCGACGCCGAGTCGGCCGTCGCGGCGCACGCGCAGACGACCGCCCGGCCCGTCGATCCCGCGGCGTGGTCGGGGGGCAGCGTGGCAAGCGCGCAAACGCCAACTTCTAAGACATCGCCGCATGTTCCTCGATGCGAACACGCCACCAGCGCCGGGGCGCCCCCCCACCGCCCCGGCTCACTTACACCCGATTCGGCGCAGACCGCCATCGACGCCATGCTGACCGGCGGCGACGTGATCGCCGCGGCGCTCGCCGAGATCCGCGTGCGCCTGGGCCTGCCCGAGAGCGCGTTGTCGTTTTTGCACGCCGGCGACCAGGCGCACGCCGGGCTCGAGGGCCGGGCCGGCGTCGCGCCCGTCGCGCACCGCGGCCGCCGCTTCGGCTCGCTGGTGATGCCCGAAGGCGACACGCCCCGCAGCGACCGCGCAGCGCTCGAGCGCGAGGCCGCGTGGCTGGCCTCGGTCCTGGCGCTTCGGCACCAGCAGGACCAGCTCCGCGAGGCGGCGTTCAGCGACGAGCTGACCGGCGCGTACAACCGTCGCTACTTTAAACGCTTCGCCGAGGCGGCGATCGCGCAGGCGCGGGGCACGCGGCGGACCGTCACGCTCCTGCTCTTCGACGTCGACGATTTCAAGACCTACAACGACGCGCACGGGCACGACGCGGGCGACGAGATCCTCGTCGAGATCGTGCGGCTGCTCAACTCGGTGATCCGCCCGACCGACCGCGTCTGCCGCATCGGCGGCGACGAGTTCGTCGTGGTCTTCAACGAGCCCGCCGGGCCGCGTGTCGAGGGCAGCCGCCCGCCACAGACCGTGTGGGAGATCGCCCGGCGCTTCCAACGGCAGGTCGCGGCGCACCGCTTCCCCAAGCTGGCGGCGTGCGCCGCCGGGCCGCTCACCGTCTCGGGCGGCCTCGCGACCTACCCGCTCGACGGGCAATCGATCGACGAGCTGCTCTGCCGCGCCGATCAACTGGCGATCGAGAGCAAACGCCAGGGCAAGAACGCGATCACCCTCGGCCCCGGCGCCGAACGCTCGTGCAAGTAGGCTGGTAGCTCGGCTCTCCGAGCCGAGAACACGGCACGCCCCCCAAGTGCCGTGCTACCAGCCACGTCGCTGTATCGCACCGGTCTCGATCTGGCCGTCATGGTGCAGCTCGAACCACGCCGAGCCGTCGGTCGCGGTGGTGAGCCACGCGCGGCCCGGGCGGAGCGCGTCCCACCGCGCGTCATTCGCGCGCCGCGGCCCGGTGGACTGGGCGATCACGCGTGGGTTGACGAGGCGGACCAGCTCCATCGCGCGGGGCTGGGCGCTGCCGTGGTGCGGCAGCTCCATCCACGCGGCCCTCAGCACGTCGTCGCCGGTCATGAGCCGGCCGATCGCCCACGGCCCGATGTCGGCGGTGAAGAGCGCCGCGCCGACGACGGCCTCGTGACCGGATTGCCGAAGCTCGAGCCGGGCGACCAGGGCCGTGTCGTTGTCGCTGATACCGGGCTCTTCCTCTCCCACCATTGGAGGCGGCCAGAGGAAGCGCAGCCACGCATTCTCACCGATCGGCAGCTCGTCCCCCGCGGCGAGTTGGCGCACGTCAACGCCGCGTGCGTGCAGACCGTCGACGAGCGCCGCCGCGGCCCCTGGGCGGCGCGCGCTCCGCCGTTCGTGCTCGGCTTCGTCGAGGAACGCCCGCGTGAGCCACACGCGCTCGACGCCGAGCGGCTCGACGACGTCGAGCAGCCCCGAGTAATGGTCGAAGTCGGCGTGGGTGATGACCACATCGCGGACATGCCACACGCCGAGGGCGCGGACGGCGTCGGGGATCCGCCGAACGCCGATGCCGGGCCAGAGCGAGCCGCAGTCCCAGAGGATCGCGCCCGCCCGGCCGGGTTGGCCTTGCGCCCGCACCAGGTGGCACGTGCCGTCGCCGACGGCGAGGGTGTCGATGCGCACCGCGACATCGCCATCAAGCCCGCAGCCGCCCGCCGGCGACGAGCGCCAGAGCTGCACGCCGAGCCAGGCGGCGATGAACAATGTGGCAAGCGGCAGCGCCACGCTGCGCAAACGTACCGCGGGGCTGAGCCCCGCGGCTTTCACATACACAGGTTGTCGCCGTATCCAATACACGATGACCACCAGCGCACACGCCGCCCACGCGGGGCTCACCTGCGGCACGCGGATCGTCAACCCCGGCACATGGTCGAGCGTCATCACGACGCGCACGAGCACGGTGCTCAGCCATTCGAGCGCGCCGGCGCACGCCGCACCGGCCGCCGGCCACACGGTGCCGACGATCAGCACGGCGTACCCGGCCATCATCACCAGCGTCGTGATCGGCAGCACGACGATCGTCGTCAGCACCGAGAGCGGGCTGACGACGCCGACGTGCTGGGCGACGATCGGCAGCGCCACCGCCCACGCCAGCAGGCTCGACGCGACGAGGTCTTTGAGCCCGTCGCCGAGGCGGCGGCAGGCGCCGCGCGCCAGCAGCCGCCACACGGGGCGATCGCCGACGGGCTCGGGGAGCGTGCCCCTGAGCCGCGGCGTGAACAGCCGGTCGCGCCACGGCCCGCCGAGCCACAAGAGCGCCGCGACGATGCCGAAGGAGAGCTGGAAGCCGATGTTCCACAGGTCCATCGGCCGCCACAGCACGAGGCCCACGCCGATCCACCCCATCACGCTGAGCCGGTCGTAGCGCCGCCCGGCGGCCTCGGCCGCGAGGAAGGCCAGCACCATCAGCCCCGCGCGGAGGACCGGCGCGCTCACCGGCAGGACGATCAGGTACGCCGTGACCATCAGCGCAACGAGCGCCGGCTCGAGCCAGCCGCGGTCGCCGGTGAGGCGCAAGAGCCACAGCCCCACGCCCGCGAGCACGACCATGTTGAACCCGGAGATCGCGACCAGGTGCACGAGCCCGAGCCGCTGGAACGCGGCCGAGACGTCGGCGAGCGCCGCGTCGCGCTGGCCGAGCAGCAGCGCACCGAGCAAAGCCTTGCCCTGCGAGACCGGCTCGCCATCCGCGATGCCGAGCGCACGGCTGGCACGGGCGCGGGCCGCGGCGAGCGCTTTGGCGCGCCACGCGGTGCAGCGCTCGCCGAGCGACGCGCCATCGCTCGTCAGCCGTTCGATCATCGCGGGCGAATCGACGCGCATCCGCCCGGCGAGCCGCTCTTGAGCGGCGAAGAGCCGTGCGTCGGGCTGGCCCGGCATGGTGGGCGCCTCCACCGGCTCCAACTCGCCGATCAGGCGGACGCGGTCGCCGACGCGCACGTCGAGGCTGTGCGCATCGGCGACGTCCGCCGTCACTTCGCCGGCCGTCGCCAGCGTTCCCTCGCCGAGAGCGACGCGCGTCACCGCGACGCGCAGGCGCGTCGAGGCCCGCTCGATGGCGTACTCGGCAAGCGCCCCCTGTCCGCCTCGTGATGCGCGTGACGTTGCTTCGGGGGGTTCGAGGACGATCCCTTCGACCGCGGTGACCAGCTCGCCGCTGGGCGGGGCGGCCGCGCTGAGCAGCCGCGCCAGCCCGTGCCCCGGCGCTTCGGCGATGCGGGCCGTCCACCACCCTGCGCCCAGCGCCACCACGGCCGCGCCGAGCAGCACCTTGCACATCCGGCCGCGTGTAAAGCCGCCGACGGCCGCGAGCACGAGCCCGACGGCAAAGAGCAGCCACGCTGGGACATGGCCAACCGCCCCACCCCATCCCTCTAATCCCCCCGGCCCGTTCGTCCACCGCCCCAGCAGCAGCACCAGCGCCCCCAGGGCGAAGACCCACACCGACCGCCCCCCCCGCCCCC
>CAZZDW010000151.1:0-4505 GCA_964652945.1 uncultured Phycisphaeraceae bacterium | reverse complement strand
GTGGTCGTCTTGCCCGAGCCGGTCGGCCCGGTGACGAGGATCATGCCGTTGGGGTGGTTGACGAGGTTGACCAGTTCCTCCTGCATCGGCTTGCCCATGCCCACGTCGTCGAGGGAGAGCTGCGTCTGCGTCTGGTCGAGCAGGCGCAGCACGACGCGCTCGCCGTAGACCGTGGGGATGACGCTGAGGCGGATGTCGATCTTGCGGCTGCCCACCCGCACCGTCGAGTGCCCGTCCTGCGGCGAGTGCCGATTCGCGATGTCCAGCTCGGTCATGACCTTGAGGCGGCTGGAGATCGCCGGGGCCAGGGCCAGCGGCGGGCTGAAGGCGTCAACGAGCATCCCGTCGATGCGGAAGCGGATGACCAGCTTCTGCTCCATCGGGTGGATGTGGATGTCGCTGGCCCGGCGGCGCAGCGCCTCGAAGAGGATCATGTTGACCAGGCGGATGACCGGCGTCTGGCGTGCGAGTTGCAGGAGGTCTGTGCCGCTGGAGGCGCGGATGAGCCCGGCGGCCGACTCGATCGCCCGTTCGTCGAGGGGCATCTCTTCGACGATCTCGGTGACGAGGTCCTGTTTTTGCTCGTAGCCGCGGTTGATGAGGTTGACGACGCCCGCCCGCGGCGCGAGGACGAGCCGCACCGGCATGCCGAGGCGCTCTTCGAGCGCGTTAAAGACGGCCGGCTGGAGCGGCTGGGCGGTCGCGACGACCATCACATGCCCGTCGCTCTCCAAACCGGCGACGAGCTTCTCGCGCGCCAGGCTCGCGGGGACGACCTCGTAGAACTTGCTGGCCGACTCTTCGAAGCGCGGCTCGTGCTCGAGCCGAAGGCCCGTGCGGCGGGCGAGCTTGTCGAGGGCGGTGTGCTCGTCGATCGCGAGCATCGACAGCAGCACGTCCCACGGCTCGTCGTCGCTGCCGGGGAGCATCGGGAACTGGCGGAGCTGGTCGGGCTTGAGCTCCAGCTCGCCGAACTGCTGGGCGATGCGGCTCCACTCGGCGGGCGAGGTGATCTCGCGGCCGGCCTCGTCGACGACGTCGCCGCGGAGGCTCTGGGCGGCGCGCGGGCCCGCGGCGTCCTTGCGCTTCAGGCCCCAGCGGCGTCCGTTGTTCCCCGAGCTGTCACTGGCCATGCACGACGATCCTTAGACACTCTGTGATAGGACTTGATGCTCTCATACGAGACGCGACCGGAAGGGAGCGTGTCTTGTTTTCTCCAACGTTCCACACGCTCGCTGCCGCTCGCGTCTCGTACACGAGGGGAACACGGCTTGTCTACTCCCTACGAGCATGCACGCTCGCAGTTGCTTCGGCGTCGTGTGCGGATCCATCTCGCTCCCGCGACATTGCGTCGGGCTGCTCGGGCGGCGTCATCGGCTCGGGGTCGGGCGTCGGCGCAGGCTCGACACGCCCGGGGTGCTCGTAGTCCGGCGCTTGGTCCGGCTTCTCCGCCGGGGGCAGCGGCGGCGGGCTCCACATCGTCGAGTCGACCATCTTCACCGGCTCGGCCTCGGGGATCTCCTGGTCGATCCCGGCCAGGTTCATCGGCCCCTTGGTGAGCAATCGCAAATCGGCGAACGTCGGGTCGCGCATGATCTTCGGCGTCAGGAAGACGTAGAGCGTGCGCTTGGTGCCGGCCTTGTTGGTGTCGCGGAAGAGGTGCCCGAAGAGCGGGATGTCGCCCAAGAGCGGCACCTTGAGGACGGTGTTGCCCTTGCTCTCGAACGTCAGGCCGCCGATGATGACCGTCATGTCCGACGGCACGGTGACCGAGTCGGCGTTGATCGTGTTGGTCTGCTTGGGCGGCGGCAGGTTGTTCGACGCCGCCCCGGTGAACGACGACAGCTCGACCTCGTACTCCATGCGGAGGTAGCCGCCGTCGCTGATGTGCGGCGTGACGGTGAGCTTCGGCCCGGTCTCTTCGTAGCCGCTGAACCCGCTGACCTGCTCGTTGCCCTGGATCTGCGAGGTCTGCGACGTCGGCTGGCCTTCGAGGCTGGCGACGCTCGCCTCCTCGTTGTCGTCGACGAGGAGCTGCGGCGTGGCGACGATCCGCCCCTGCACGTTCCGCGCCAAGGCGTTGATGATGAACGGCACGTCCTTCGACCGCACCAGCGCGGTCGTCAGCCCGGCCAGGCTGGTGACCACGTCCTTGGGCTGGGTGATGCCGGTGCTCGGCTCGGTGTCGCTGCCGCCGGTCCCGAGCTGCCCCAGGCCGAAGTTGGTGTTGAGCGCCCACTGCCCGACGATCTGCTGCACCTCGACGGCCAGTCGGAAGTCCTTGGTCTCGCTGACGACGACGATCTGCGCCTGGATGTACACCTGCGGGCGGCGGAGGTCGAGCTTGTTGATGAGCTTGGCGAACTCCGGCTGCAGCCGCTTGGGCGCCTTGACGACGACCTGGTTGTTCGCCTCGTCGCCGACGACGAAGATGTTGTCCCCCGCGGTGATCTCGCCCACGCCCCCGTCCTGCCCGGGGGCGAGCTGTTCCTGCTGCTGCTGTTGCTGCTGCTGGAGGCGGCGGGCGCGCTCAAGGGCGGTGTTGGCGTTGCGCCCGCGGTCGCTGCCGCGCAGCAGCGGCGAGGTGGCCGTCGGGGCCTGCCCCGAGACGAGCGAGTCGAGGATCTCGACGACCTCTTCCTGCTTGGCGTGCTTGAGCTTGTAGAACTCGTAGACGACCACGTCGCGCGCGGAGAGCTCGTCGAGCTGCTCGACGAGCAGTTCGACCCGGCTGTGCTGCGCCGGCGTGCCGTAGTAGATGAACCCGCCCGCCTCCGGGTAGAGCACGAAGCCCGAGCCGACGAACCCGCCCGCCGCCACCCCCGCGGCCTGCTGGGGCAGCGGGCTCCGCCCGGGGAAGTTGACCGGGTTTACGCCCGCCGAGCCCGAGCTGCTCTGGCTGGGCGTGAAGACCGTGACCTCGCCCAGGAGCTGCCGCCGCCCCGCGCTCGAGACCGCCTCGGCGGTCGCGTTGCCCACGCCGTACCACTTGGGCTCGAGTGAGTTGGGGACGTCGATCACCGGCAGGAGGCGGCTGAGCTGCTCGGCCTCGTCGTCGCGGCCTCGCAGCAGCAGCGCGTTGCTCTGCGGGTCGACGGTGAGGCGGTCGGCGAGCGACGACATCGACGAGGCCGCCGCGGCAACCGCGGCCGGGTTGGGCTGCCCCGGCACGCCCGGCTGGACGATCGAAGCGGAGCCGCCGCCGAGCAGCTCGAGGATGCGGTCACGCGCCGAGCTGGCCGAGATGTTCACCAGGTCGAACCGCCGCCACGTCGTCGTGGCGACGAGCTTCTCGATGTCGTCGACCAGCAGGCGCACCGCGGCGATCTGCTGCGGGTTGCCGGTCATCAGCAGGACGCCCAGGTCGTCCATGTAGGCGACCTGCGCCGGGCTGCCCCCCGCGCCGGTGTTCGTGATCTGCAGGATCGCCCCCTGCAACGCCGTCGGCTTGACCGACTTGATGCGGATGATCTGCGTCGTCGACAGGGGGTCGTCGCCCGGCACGGCGGTGATCGCGTTGGTCTGCTGGACGAGGTACACGCCCGTCGGGTCCTGCACGATCGTGTAGCCCTTCTGCGCGAGCAGACGGCCGAGGAACCACATCACCTGGTCGACCTTGATCTTGACCGGGGCGTTGATGACCACCGTCTGGCCCTGCAGGCCGTTGTCGGTCTCGACGAGCGAGAGGCCGAGGTCGGCGCGGACAAACTCGAGCAGCGCCCGCAGCTCGACCGGCTCAGGAAAAGCCGAGAAGGTGTACGTGTCGTCCTCGACGCCGGCCTGGGGCTGACGCTGCGGCAGCGGCTGCTGCGCATGGGCCGCAGGGAGTGGTGCGCACAGCAGGCCCGCGCCCAGGCCGCAGATCGTCAGGAGGGCCCTGACCGAGCGGCGCGGGGCGGCGGCGTGGTGGTTCAACTCATGCACAGGTCGGGTCTCCGTCTCGTCGCGATCAATCGAAAGGTCGTGCCGCGTGAAATCCGTCAGAGGTTATTCATGATTCATGCGGGTGCGCTCGGCTGCCGCTTGTCTTTGGTGGCCCCGGTCTCCAGACCGGGGCGCGGGCGCAAGTGCTCAAGTCTCCCCACGCACCGATCTGGCTCCTCCGATCGGCGCCACCTGCCGGTCTCGCACCGATGTTACTGCACCGGCGTGAGGTTGCTCGACGCCTTCTCCACGCGGTACAGCCGCGGCAGGAGGTAGTTCACACCCTGGTACGAGTGGACCGGCCCGCTGACGCTGAAGACGCCCGCCTCGCCCTGCCGCTCGGCGATCGCCTCCATCGCCTGAAGGTTCAGGCACGGCAGCACGGTCAGCGGCGCTTCGCCGAGGTTCTCCGGCCCGGCGTCGAGGGCGAAGCGCCACGAGCCCCCCGAGCCGCGGATCAGCCGGCCGCGTCGCATCACCAGCGCCTGCCCCGGCCGGACCGGCGACGACGCGCTGGCCCACAGCGCCGACTCGGCCGCCGTCCCGTTCCCGTTTCCACCCGCCCCCCCCGCGCCCCCCGC
>CAZZDW010000150.1:0-4562 GCA_964652945.1 uncultured Phycisphaeraceae bacterium | reverse complement strand
GGGGGGCGGGGGGGGCGGGCGCGACATCATGCTCGTCGGGCACAACCCGCAGCTCGGCATGCTCGTGGGCACGCTCACCTCCGGGCTGGGCGGCAACGCGACCGTCCTCAAGACCGGCGAGGCCGTGGTGATCGACCTGCCCGCGTCAAACCCCGTCGGGGCGGGCAAGCTCGTCGACCGCGTGCGCCTCGAAGACCCGCCGTACATCCCCGCCGATCAGCCGCCGCTGGCCTCCCCCCCACCGCCGGGCGGCGCGCGCCTCGCCGGCGGCGGGTGGATCACCACGCCGAGTCTGCGCATGTCGCTGCGGCGGTAAAGGCAGGCGTGGGGCGTCGGGCGTGAGGCGTCTGTATCACAAGCGCTCAACACGCGTGTGATTCTGCTGATGCCTCATTCCCAGTGCCTGATGCCTTCTGTACTCAGTCTTCCGGGATCGGATCGGTCGTGACGATCTGGCGGAAGCGGGTGCGCAGCCGCTTGGTGATCGGCCCTTCGCCGTCGGAGATGACCTTGTCGTCGATCTGCGTGACGGCGATCATCTCCGCCGCGGTGCCGGTGAGGAAGACCTCGTCGGCATTGAGCACGTCGTCGAGGCGGAGCATCTTCTCCGTGCACTTCACGCCCTCGGCCTTGCACAGATCCTTCATCACGAACTCGCGGGTGATCCCCTCGAGCAGCCCGGCCTCGCTGGGCGGCGTGAAGAGCTCGCCGTTCTTGATGACGAAGATGTTGTCGCCCGTGCACTCGCTCACGAACCCGTCGGTGTTGAGCATGATCGCTTCCAAGCACCCGGCGTCGATCGCCTCGACCTTGGCCATGATGTTGTTGAGGTAGTTGAGGCTCTTGATGCGCGGGTCGAGGCAGGCGATGGGCGTCTTGGGACGCTTGGCGACGACGACGCGCATGCCGGTCTCGTATTGCTCGGCGGGGTAGAGGCGGATCTGGTCGGCGATGCAGATGATGCCGGGGGTGGGGCAGAGGAAGGGGTTGAGCCCCAGCGTGCCCACGCCGCGGGTGACGATGAGGCGGATATAGCCGTCGACGAGGTTGTTGGCGGCGATGCACCGGCGCTGGATGTCGGTCATCTCCTGGCGGGAGACGGGGATCTTGATGCGGAGCTGCTCGGCGCACTTCCACAGGCGGTCGAGGTGGCGCTGGCACTTGAAGATCTTGCCGCGGTAGACGCGGATCCCTTCGAAGCAGCCGTCGCCGTAGAGGAGGCCGTGGTCGAAGACGCTGACGACCGCCTGCGATTTCGGCAGCATCTGCCCGTTCACGTAGATCATGATCTCTTTGGCGGGGGCCGAAGAGCCGTTGGTGTGCGACGTGGACGTGCCGATACCGGGTGCGGGCGTGGTCGTGGTCATGATACCTCCCTGATCGACGATTATACGCGTGGAATTCGGGTTCCGGGGCTCGGGCCTCGGGTTCCGGGTGATACCAACCCACACAAGCCCGACAACGGCACAGGCCAAGCGCCGCACGGCGTCGACGCATCGGTTCTTTGAACCAGGTATCGATGGTTTTTTACCCGGACCCCGGACCCCGAGACCCGGAACCCGACTACACCGTCCGCACGTCCGCCCCCAGCTCGCGCCTGGCCGCGTCGACCAGCCTGTCCATCTGCGGCGTCACCTCGTCGTGCGTGAGCGTCCGGGCCGGGTCGCGGAAGAGCACCCGCAGCGTCACCGATTTCTTGCCGGCGTCGAGGGGCTTGCCGCGGTAGGCCGTCACGAACGAGAGCGATTCCATCAACGCCGGCTTCTGGCCCTTGACGAACGACTCGACCGCCGCCCACGGCGTCGCCTCGTCGACGATCAGCGACAGGTCGCGCTGGATCGCCGGATAGGCCGGCAGGGCCTCGACGAGCACCTTCGGCGGGAACATCGCGATGAGCGGGTCGAGCTCGACCTCGGCCGCGACGACCGCGTGCTCGAGCCCGAACTGCGACTGGACCTTCGGCGCGATCGGCGCGAGCCAGCCGAGGAGTCGGGTTCCGGGTTGGGGGGGCGGGGTCCGGGTTCCGGGTTTCTCAGGGGACAACGAGCCCGAAGCGCCAGCGAGGGTGGACGCAGGCGAATGCAAGAGAACCTCAGCGCTCGCGCTGGCCTCCGCTGCTGCGAATAAGGGCGTCGTCGGGCGCAGCTCGATCCGCGCGTGGGGTCCACCCAAGGTCTTCGCCAGCGTTTCAAGCGTGCCGCGGAGGAGCCGGATGGTCGCCTGCAGTTGTTCGCTCGCTTTGCTGCCCGCGCCTGGGATCGGCGTGACGTCGGCGAGAAGGCTCAGCACCCGCCGCTCGGTGGGGCGTTCGTCCACCCGCTCGGCGTAGACAGACGCGGTTTCGAAGAGCCGGATGCCGCCGGAGAGATTGAGCGCTGCCCCCGCATCCTGGTTGGCCTTGCGGCACTTGAGCAAGCTCGGCGTCACGCTCGGGCGGAGCACCGGCTCGGCCTTGCGTTTCTCGTTCGAGACGGTCAGCTCGCTGGTCCCCTTGGCGACAAACGGCCGCGCTTCGGGCATCGAGAGGAACGAGAACGTCACCGTCTCGTAAAAGCCCATGCCGGTGAGGGCCGAGCCCAGCTCGCGCATCGCCCGCTCGTTCGCTTGCGGGGCGGCGATCCGCGAAGGGATCTTCTCGTGCACCGCCACCTTGTCGAGCCCGGCGGTGCGGGCGAGCTCTTCGATCAGGTCGATCTCGCGCGTCAGGTCCGGCCGCCACGCGGGGACCGTGCACGCGAGCGTGTCGTCGTTGTTGTTTGACGGTGCAATGCGCACGCCGTGCGCTGTGAGGATGCGTGTCACTTCCTCACGCGGCATGTCGCGTCCGAGGATCGCCGCGACGCGCGGCAGGCGCAGCTCAATCGTCGTCGCTGGAGCAAGCGGCGCACCGGCGGAGGCCGAGCCATCGACGAGTTGCCCGCCCGTAACCTCGACGAGCAGTTGTGCGGCACGCCGTGCCGCGGCGTCGATCGTGCGGGCGTCGACGATCCGCTCGAAGCGGTACGACGCATCGGTCCGCAGGTTGAAACGCCTCGCCGCCCGACGCACCGCGACCGGGTCCCACGTCGCGGCCTCCAGCAGGACGTCAACCGTTTTGTCCGTGACTTCCGCGGCGTATCCGCCGCCCCCCATCACGCCGGCGAGCGAGATGGGGCCGGTCGCGTCGGCGACGACCAGTTCGTCGCCGGCGAGCGTGATCTTCTTGCCGTCGAGGAGCGTGAGCGTCTCGCCCTTAGCCGCTCGGCGGACGGCGAGCGTCGGCACGCCCTCACTATTCTTCGCGATGCCCGCCAGGTCGAAGACGTGCGACGGCTGGCCCAGCTCGAACTGCACGTAGTTGGTCACGTCGACGACGTTGTTGATCGACCGCTGCCCGACGGCCGCGAGCGCCTCGACCATCCACCTCGGGCTCGGGCCGACCTTCACGCCCTTGACCACCCGCGCGGTGAAGAGCGGGCACTCGCCGCCTTCGATCACACGGTTGTCGATGCGGATGAGCTTGTCGAGCGACCCGCTCTGTGAGACGGGGCGGCGGGGGGGCGCCCCGGTTGGATTCGGGGTGACACACCCCGTCTCACGGGTATACCCCTCCGGGTATTTGAGCTTCCGCCCGGTCGCCGCGGCGATCTCGCGTGCGCAGCCGACATGCGACAGGCAGTCGCCGCGGTTGGAGGTGACCTCGACATCCAGCAGCGTGTCGCCGCCTTCGAGCGGCGTCGCCGACTCGATGGGGAAACCGGCGGCCGTCAGCGCTTCTTCCGCCTCCGCGGCGGACACGTCGCCCGGCTCCAGGTACCGATTCAGCCATCGAACGGAGATATTCATGGGGCACAAGCGTATGCGGCCGCGGCGATCCGTGCGGGGCGTGCGAGCATCCATATATGAGAGCAACGCCGCCGCAAAAAAGAAGCGACCCCTCGCAGGTTTCCCTGAGAGGGGTCGTTACGCCGGCGACGACCTACTTTCCCACTGAGCAGTATCATCGGCAACCTGGGCTTAACTACTGTGTTCGGGATGGGAACAGGTGTGACCCCAGGCTTATGGTCACCGACAAATCACGCCGCGGCGTTTCCGTCGCGGCGGGAAGTCAACTGGATACGGATGAATGTTCGATTGTTCTTGCTCCGACTCATGTTTGAATCGAGCACTCGGTAACACGTCATGCTGATCGAGCACTCCGCGTGACGGTCGCTTGTGCGAAGCACAGTCGACGGCGTACGGTTGGAGTGACTAAATCTTCGACCGTTCGTACCGCTCAGCTCAAGGCATTTCTGCCCTTACACACGCGGCCGATCAACCTGGTGGTCTACCAGGGGTCTTACGTCTTGCGACAACCAAGCCTTATCTCGAGGGGGGCTTCACGCTTAGATGCTTTCAGCGTTTATCCCTGCCACACGTAGCTACCCAGCTGTGGACTTAGCAGTCCAACTGGATCACCAGGGGTGTGTCCAACTCAATCCTCTCGTACTAAAGTTGACTCCTCTCAAGCTTGGAACGCCCACAGCAGATAGGGACCGACCTGGCTCACGCCGGTCTGAACCCAGCTCGCGTACCACTTTAAT
>CAZZDW010000149.1:0-4596 GCA_964652945.1 uncultured Phycisphaeraceae bacterium | reverse complement strand
AAGACCCAAGACCCAAGACCCAAGACCCAAGACCCAAGACCCAAGACCCAAGACCTCACACCCGGTCCGTCGGCTGCACCGACCGCATGACCTTGAGCGCCCGCTGGCCCTTGTGCTTGCCGATGTTGGCCAGGAAGCACTTCTCGCCCTCGACGCAGACGACGACGGGGCTCGAGGCCGGGGTCTCGGTGACGATGAGGTCGCCGATCTGCAGGTTGGCCAGGTCGTCGACGGTGATGGACGACTCGGCCAGCAGCCCGGTGACCGTGACGGCCGCACGGGAGAGGCGGGCGCCGATGCGCTGGGCGATCTCGGGGGTCTTGGCCGCCTTGGCCGCGTTGAACCACGACTGCGAGGCCAGCGCCTCCATGATCGGCTCGATGACGTTGTACGGGATGCACAGGTTCATCGTGCCGGCCCGGTTGGCCATCTTCAGCTCAAACCCGATCACCACCACCACCTCGTTGGGCGGCACGATCTGCACGAGCTGCGGGTTGCTCTCCGTCGCAACAATCGAAAACTCGAGCTGCTTGATCCCCGCCCACGCCTCCGCCAGCGCGCTGAGGCCCCGGCTGGTCACCTTGCCGATCAGCCGCGTCTCGATGACCGTCATCGGCCGCTGCGGGATGAACAGTTCCTGGTTGGTGCCGCCGAGCAGCCGGTCGATGATGGGGTAGATGATCAGCGGGCTGATCTCCAGGCACATCTGCCCCTCGAGCGGCGAGGCCTCCATCAGATTGAACGACGTCGGATTCGGCAGGCCCGAGATAAACTCGGCGTAGGTCATCTGCTCGCAGTTGGCGACCTTGACCTCCACGATCGTGCGGAGGAAGCCGGACAAGGCCGCGCCGAAGTTGCGGGCGAAGGCCTCGTGCAGGGTCTGGAGCGAGCGCATCTGGTCCTTGGAGACGCGCTCGGGGCGTTTAAAATCGTACGGGCGGACCTCGACCTGCTCCATGTCCCGGCGGTGCCGGGAGAAGATCTGGATGTGGTTCTCTTCCTCCTTGACCTCCCCCGAGTCCACCGCGGCAAGCAGCGCGTCAATCTCGGATTGGTCAAGGACGTCGGCCATAGGAAGGAGACCCGGAACAGGCAGCGCAGCAGACAGAGCAAGTGGGGGGGATAACCCCACAGGGAACTATCGGGTGGGTGGGGGG
The DNA here is from genome assembly GCA_964652945.1 of uncultured Phycisphaeraceae bacterium. Classification (GTDB taxonomy): domain Bacteria; phylum Planctomycetota; class Phycisphaerae; order Phycisphaerales; family UBA1924; genus CAZZDW01. Next base: position 3,439 of record CAZZDW010000149.1, on the reverse strand, counting down.
CGGTGCTTGAAGGGGAGGGGGGGAGGTCGGGTGAGGCCCAGGGCCACGGCCCTGGGCTTCTGGGGTGTGGGAGATGTGTGGAGGCAGAGAAGAATCAACTTCGGGGTTTCTTCTCGGTATGAGAAGCATCGAAGCCCCCCTCAGGCCCCTGATTCTTTGGGGACACCGGAGGGTGAGCTTGGGGGGCGGGGGTTGGGAACAATGACCCCATGCGCCAATACACGCTGACGTCGGTTGTGGCCCCTCGGGCCGGTTTCAGGAAGAGCGGCTCAGTCCTCGCCGGATTGCTCTGGGCCGTAGCGGCCGTGGTCGGGCTGATGCCCGCCGTCGCGGTCGCCCAGCCGGGGATGGGGGGCCCGGTGGTGACGGCCAAGGCCCTGCCGCAGTACGGCGAGGTCGCGGGGGGGGGCGGCGGCGAGGTGGCGGTGGCGGTGACGATCCACCACGAGCCGGGATGGCACACGTGGCCCGAGGAGGGCGTGGAGCTGCCGGCGGAGATCGCCGAGTTCGCCATCCGCACCAAGATCGAGTTGGGTGACGGCGTGCCTGCGGGGGTGTCGATCGCGTCGATCCAGTGGCCGCAGCCGCACCCGGGCGAGGTGCCGGACGTGACGGGTCAGGCGATGACGATGACGGTGCCGCTGTATTCGGATGACGCGGTGGCGTATGTGTGGCTGTCGATCGGCAAGGACGTGCCGGCCGGCGCGCTGAGCGTGCCGATCGTCGTGTCGTTCCAGTCGTGCAACGCGCAGATGTGCCTTGCGCCCGATCAGGCAAAGGCTGACGCGAAACTCACCGTCGCAAGCGCGATGGGGGCGAAGAGCGAGAGTGATGTGTTCGCGGGGCTGAAAGCACGAGACGAGGTGGCCCAGGGCTCTCGCCCTGGGCTTCAAGATAAGCCTCCAACGGAGAAGACGCCCGAAGACAAGGGAGACAAGGGCGGCGCTGGAACGCCACCGACAATCGGGACGTTCAGCCTGCCTTCGCCCAAGACTGCGGCGGGGCTGGCGGTGCTGGCGCTGGTGAGCATCGTCGGCGGGGCGATCCTGAATCTGACGCCGTGCGTGTTGCCGGTGATCCCGATCAAGGTGCTCACGCTCAGCAAGCAGGCGGGCGGCTCGCGGCGGAAGGCCGTGATGCTCGGGCTGTGGATGTTCCTGGGCGTGGTGATGTTCTGGACGGCGGTGGGCGTGCCGATGGCGTTCGTCTCGTCGGCGCTCGACCCGTCGAAGATCTTCGGCACGTGGTGGATCTCGCTGGGGCTGGGGCTGGTGATCTCGCTGTTTGGCTTGGGGATCATGGGGTTGTTCGTGATCAACCTGCCGCAGAAGGCGTACATGATCAACCCGCAGGTGGAGTCGCCGTTCGGCTCGTTCGTCTTCGGCATCATGACGGCGATTCTGGGGCTGCCGTGCTTCGGCTTTGTCGCGGGCGGGTTGCTTGCCGGAGCGGCGGCGCTGCCGGCGACGGCGATCATGACGATCTTCGTCGGGCTCGGCTTGGGGATGGGCGCGCCGTTTCTCATCCTGTCGGCGTATCCGTCGCTGCTGAACTTTGTGCCGCGGACCGGGCCTGCCAGCGAGTTGGTGAAGCAGATCATGGGCCTGCTGCTCATCGCGGCGGCGGCGTTCTTCGTCGCGGCGGGGCTGAGGGCGCTGCTGATCGACAAGCCCTACCTCGAAAAAGTCATGGCGTGGTGGGCCGTCTCGTTCTTCGTCTTCATCGCCGGGTTCTGGCTCCTCGTCCGGACGCTGCAGATCAGCAAGAAGGCGTGGCCGAAGGTGGCGATGCCGCTCCTGGCGATCGTCGGCGTGGGCCTGACAACGGCGTTCGCGATCGGCAAGACCAACGTGGCGTGGCGCGAGCACGACAATGGTCTGTGGGCCGCCTACTCGAAGGAGAAGCTCGCGAGCGCGCTCGACTCCGGCAAGGTCGTGCTCGTCGAGTTCACGGCGGACTGGTGCATCACGTGCCAGGCGATCAAGGCCGGCGTGCTCGACCAAGACCCGGTGCTGAGCCGGATCGGTCAGGACGACGTGGTGACCCTGGTCGTCGATCTCACGTCGTCCAAGGCGGAGGGCTGGGCGTTCCTGCACGACCTGGGGCGGACGGGGATCCCGACGCTGGCGGTGTATGGCCCGGCCGCGAAGACGCCGCTGGTGTATAACGCGTACACCGCCGAGACGGTGCTGGAGGCGATGGACCAGGCCGGGGGGAAGCAGAAGAGCGACGCCGGGGCCTGGTCCGACTTCTCCGAGACCAAGCTGAACACGGCCCTGTCGGAAGGCAAGGTGGTCGCCGTCGAGTTCACGGCCGACTGGGACATTACGTGCAGATCCCTGAGGCACGCCGTTCTCGACCAGGAGCCGGTGCGATCGAGGTTATTGGAAGACGACGTTGTGCTGATGGAGGCGAACCTGACCTCATCGAAGGCCGCGGGTTGGGGCTACCTGCGCGACAAGCTGGGGCGGACGGACGGCGGGATCCCGACGCTGGCGGTGTATGGGCCCGAGACGGCGCAGCCAATCGTGCAGAACGCGTACACCGCCGAGACGGTGCTGGAGGCGATGGACCAGGCCGGGGGGAAGCACGCGGAGCTGGGGAGGAAGTAACCCCGATACGGCACGGCCCAGGGCTTGGAAGCCGTGGGCTTCTGCTATGAAGCGATGGAGCGAAGCCAAGGGGGAGGGCGGGGGGCGGGGGGGAGCAGGCTCAAGAGTTGACAGCGGGGAGGGTGGGGTCTACCTTCATGGTCCTCGCGGGGAGGCCGCCGGGCGGCTCGGCGAGGACACCCAGGCGGGTGTAGCTCAGTGGTAGAGCGTCACGTTGCCAACGTGAAAGTCGTCGGTTCGAATCCGATCACCCGCTTTGAGCCCACGGTTGAATGCCGTGGGTTTTTTCTTGGGTGGACGAGCTTCACCCGTGGTGTGTGGCGCAGGCAAAGGCCGGTCGGCCGGCGGCTTCATGTCACCGAGACTCGTCGGGCCATGACGCAGGGATGTCACGGGGCGGGACACACGCCCGTCGTGCCGAACGCGGCGCCGCTCCGGGGCGGCAGCTCGTCGGCCCGTGCCGGGGCGTTCCAGCGTGCGAGCAGGTCGGCCAGGCCGGCGTCGCGGCGGTCGTCGAAGGTGAGCGTGGCGGTCCTGCCGTCGTCGCGGCAGGCGATGACCTTCACCTTTTTCTTTGCTGCTGTGTATTTCTCTTTATATGACCGGATGCCGTTGCTGCGGCCCTGTTTTTGGATCACGAGCACGGTGTCACTCGGTGTGAAGACGCTTTCCTTGCCGGCTCGCATGATGGCGAGCTTTCGGGGTGATGCGATCGCCGAGCTGAAACCATTACCGATGCCGTTGAGCCGCATGTAAAGGTAACCGGCATATATGATACCAATCGCACAAAATAATCGGGCGCTGGCTGGCGCGGCGTGGCGGCTGTG
>CAZZDW010000148.1:0-5208 GCA_964652945.1 uncultured Phycisphaeraceae bacterium | reverse complement strand
CGTCGATCCGTGCTTGGCCGGGTCGTCGTCGACGACGCCGACGAGGTGCTCATCGAGGTCGACGCGTTTCCAGCCTTCGCGGAGCTGTTTGCAGACGCGTCCCGCGCCCCACAGGGCGACGGGGGCCGAGCCGGAGGAGACCAGGCGGCTGACCTGGTCGACGAGGAGCTGGCGGTCGGTGGCGGAGGCGAACATGCCGAGGATATCGGCGAGGGGAGGCCGGCGGGATCAGCGGCGCGCGGGGGGGGGAAGCAGGGGGGGGGACGCGTGCGGTGCTGTGGCGGGCGCGCGTACGGTCGGTCATGGGCCCGTGGCTGCTCGGCATCGTGTCGCTGACGGTGATCGGCGTGGTCGTCGTCGGCGGGCTGATCGTGCTGGACCCGGCGGAGTGGCCGATGTTCCTGTTTGCCGTGGCGCTGGTGAGCCTGCTCGGTGCGGCCCCGGTGGTCTTTGCCGTGCTGTCGCGCCGGGTGACGCTGTACGGCTCCATCAAGGGCCGGCGTGAGAAGACCGGCGGCGACACGGAGGAGATTGTCATCGCCAAGACAGCGAGCCGCGCCCTTCCTGGTTGCGGCTCGCCGGGTGAACATATCCGTGATGAGGACTGAGCCGCGTCGCCTCAGCGGCGGCGGCGCACGGCCATCACGCCGCCGAGGCCCAGCAGGGGCAGGGCGGCGGGCGCGGGGACGGGGTCTTTCTCGTAGGTGTAGGTGATGACGACGCTGCCGCTGGCCGTGCCGAGCTCGCCGGTGAAGCTGACGCCGTTGCTGGGGGCGAAGCTGAGGATGGGGTGGGCGCTGACGTTGACGCCGAAGGAATCGGCGCCGACGAAGTCGCTGAGGAAGGTCGAGGAGATCGTGCCGCTGAGGGACTTGGAGGCCGCCGAGCCGGGGATGTCGGCCGTGTCGGGCCCGCCGGCGTTGAACTTGCCGTCGGCGTCGCCGTCGTTGCCCGCCAGCGAGAAGGGGGAGGTGCTCGACGCGGTCGCCAGGCCGACGACGGGCTGGAGGAACTTGTCGAGCAGCGGCACGTCCGGCGAGGTGAGCAGGGCCGAGGCGCCGATCTCGGCGGTCCCGCCCACGCCCCCCGCGGCGTCGTTGTCGAGCCGGAGCAGGCCGCCGGCGGAGTCGAGGCGCAGCTCGACCTGGACGGAGATCAGCTCCGACAGGAAGCCGTCGTACCTGTCGAAAGTGAGCTGCTGGGAGAAGTCCGGCGTGCCGGGGCCGAACGCACGTGTCTGGGTGATGACTGCCCCCTGCGATGCCGAGAGCGTGACCACCGCGCCGCCGAAGGCGGCCAAAACCAACGTCTTCATCTGTGACCTTTCGAGAGAGAGAGAAAGGTGATGAGTGTGGGCGCAACAACCACGAAGCGCCCGCCCATGTGCCGATGAGCATACCCAACCGCGACGGCAGGCCCAAGCACCGTCCCAGGAAATGCTCAAAAACCACGGGGAATTCGAGAATATCCTCCCGGATGTGGGGAGATGATTTCGAGCGGATCGTGCGCCGATGTGGGCGCAGTGCGGACAACAGACGCGCGGGCTCGCGGCGATCCCCTTGTAGTGGGGGTGTCGATGAATGAGATGCAAAAAGCCCAGGGACGGATCCCTGGGCTTTGGGAAGAGTTCCAACCGGGAGACGTTCCGAGGTTGCTCGGCTCTCCGAGCCGAGTCACGGCACGGAGTGCCGTGCTACCAAAGCGGCGTTAGCCCATGAGCGCGGCTTGGGCGGCGGCGAGGCGGGCGATGGGGACGCGGAAGGGGGAGCAGGAGACGTAGTCCATCCCGATGCGGGCGCAGAAGTGGACGGAGGCGGGGTCGCCGCCGTGCTCGCCGCAGATCCCGACCTTGAGGTTCTCGGAGGTCTGCCGGCCGCGCTCGAGGCCCAGCTCGACGAGCTGGCCGACGCCCGAGACGTCGAGCGACTGGAAGGGGTCTTTCGGGAGGATGTCGCGGGCGAGGTATTCGGGGAGGAACGAGCCGACGTCGTCGCGCGAGTAGCCGAAGGTGAGCTGGGTGAGGTCGTTGGTGCCGAAGGAGAAGAAGTCGGCGACCTCGGCGATCTCGTCGGCGGTGAGGGCCGCGCGGGGGATCTCGATCATCGTGCCGACCTTGATGTCCAGGCGGGGCTTGTACTCCTGCTCGGCCTTGACGGCGGCGATCGTCGCCTCGACCTGCTCGCGGAGCAGGGCCAGCTCGCGCCGCGTGCCGACGAGGGGGATCATGATCTCCGGCACGGCGCGGATCCGCGAACGCAGGCACTCGATCGTCGCCTCGACGATCGCGCGGACCTGCATCTCGAGGATCTCGGGGTAGGTGATGCACAGGCGGCAGCCGCGGTGCCCGAGCATCGGGTTGGCCTCGTGCAGGGCGGTGACGCGGGCCTTGACCTTCTCGATCGGCAGGCGGAGCAGCAGGGCCAGCTCCTCCTGGCTCTTGTCGTCGTGGGGGAGGAACTCGTGCAGCGGCGGGTCGATGAGGCGGATGGTGACGGGCAGGCCCTTCATCGCGCGGAAGATGCCGGCGAAGTCCTCGCGCTGATACGGCAGCAGCTTGTCGAGGGCCTTGACGCGGTCTTCCCGGGTTTCGGCGAGGATCATCTGCCGCATCGCCTTGATGCGGTCGCCCTCGAAGAACATGTGCTCGGTGCGGCAGAGGCCGATGCCTTCTGCGCCGAAGTCGCGGCCGCGCTGCGCGTCGGCGGGGGTGTCGGCGTTGGTGCGGATGCCGATCTTGCGGTGCTTGTCGGCCCAGCGCATCACGGTGGCGAAGTCGCCGGAGAGCTTGGGCTCGATGGAGGGAACCTCGCCGAGGATGACCTCGCCGGTCGCCCCGTCGATGGAGATGACGTCGTCGCGGGTGATGGTCTTGCCCTTGACGGTGAAGGTGCCCTTTTTGTCGTCGATGGCGATCTCGCCGGCGCCGACGACGCAGCACTTGCCCCAGCCGCAGGCGACGACCGCGGCGTGGCTGGTGCGCCCGCCGGTGGAGGTGAGGATGCCCGCGGCCGAGTGCATCCCCTCGACGTCTTCCGGGCTCGTCTCGGCGCGGACGAGGATGACCTTCTCGCCCTTGTGGGCGCGCTCGACGGCCTCGTCGGCGGTGAAGGCGGGCTTGCCGACGGCCGCGCCGGGGGAGGCGGGGATGCCGCTGGTCAGCACGGTCGCGCCCTTCTTCTTGGACGAGTCGAAGGAGGGGAGCAGGAGCTGGGTGAGGTCGCCCGCGGGGATGCGGAGGATCGCGGTCTTCTCGCTGATGAGCCCCTCTTTGACCATGTCGCAGGCGACCTTGACGGCGGCGGCCCCGGTGCGCTTGCCGGTGCGGGTCTGGAGCATGTAGAGGCGGCCGCGTTCGATGGTGAACTCGATGTCCTGCATGTCCTTGTAGTGTTTTTCGAGCTTGGTCTTGATCTGCAGGAGCTGCTGGTGGACCTTCTTGTTCCACTTGGGCATCTGGTCCACTTGCAATGGAGTTCGGATGCCGGCGACGACGTCCTCGCCCTGGGCGTTGACGAGGTACTCGCCGTAGAACTGGTTCTCGCCGGTGGCGGGGTTGCGGGTGAAGGCGACGCCCGTGCCCGAGTCGTCGCCCATGTTGCCGTAGGCCATCGCCTGGATGTTGACGGCGGTGCCGTTGAGCCCGGAGATGCCGGCGATGCGGCGGTAGGAGACGGCGCGCTCGCCGTTCCATGACTTGAAGACGGCTTCGATGGCGAGTTCGAGCTGTTTAAAGGGGTTCTGCGGGAAGACCTCGCCGACGTAGCGCTGGTAGACGGCCTTGTAGGCGTCGCACAGCTCGACCATGCCCTCTTCGGGGACCTTGGTGTCTTCGTGGACGCCGTATTTGGCCTTGATCTCGCGGAAGGCGGTCTCGAAGTGGTGGTGGTCGACGCCCATGACGACGTCGCCGAACATGTTGATGAGGCGGCGGTAGGCGTCGTAGGCGAAGCGGCGGTTGGCGGTGGAGCGGGCCAGGCCCTCGACGGAGACGTCGGTGAGGCCGAGGTTGAGGATGGTGTCCATCATGCCCGGCATCGAGACGGCCGCGCCGGAGCGGACGGAGACGAGCAGGGGGTTCTCGGTGTCGCCGAAGGTCTTGCCGGTGTCTTTTTCGAGGAGGGCCGTGTTCTTGTGGACCTCGTTCATGAGGCCGTGCGGGAGGCGCTTGCCGGCCTTGTAGTAGAGGTCGCAGGTGTCGGTCGTGATGGTGTAGCCGGGGGGCACGGGGAGGCCGATCGAGATCATCTCGGCGAGGTTGGCGCCCTTGCCGCCGAGCTCGAACTTCATCGAGCCGTCGCCCTCGCACTTGGAGGGGCCGAAGTAGTAGACGAGCTTGCCGGGCTTGAGCTTGCTGCTCTTGCTCGCGGCGGCGGACTTGGCCGAGCCGTTGGAGGAGGCGGGCTTGGATTTTTTCTTGCTGGAACGGGCCGAGCCGTTGAGCGTGGCGGTGGACGAACGAGACTTGGAAGAACGCGTGGCCATGGGGGACATACCTCGTGAACTGGAGCCGAGCGGGCGGAAGGTGCGTGAACGACCCGGCGGCCTTGGAGTGGATCTGCACAGAACAGCCGACCCGTTGCCGTGCCTGGCGCGTGCCGAGCCGTGCGTCATGACGGCCGCCCTTGTTCCGCACGCCGCAGGCGTTGCGGCCGGAAAAGAAGGCACGAAAACGGGCTACTCAAGGGAATAGTAGAAGCCGGGGGCGTCGTATTCACCCCCCCAACGGCCGCGCGCCGGTGAAAGCGCTCCGGGCGGGCGGTTTCTATAGTGAGCCGTGCCAAAGACGTGCGAGGCCAAGCGGGTGATCTGGCGGCCGGGGACCGGGCTGACCCCCGCGGATGTGCTCGCCGGGTGGGGCGATCGGCCGGTGGCGGCGATGTGCGTCACGCCGTGGAAAGAAGGGAAGACGGCAGGGGATGCCGAGACGTTTACGGTCGTCGGGATGCCGACGCGCCAGGTCGTGGGGCGGCTGGTTGCACACGGCGGGCGAGAATGGCTGCGGATCGAGGATTCGCGGGAGGACGGGCGGGTCGACACGCGGCTGGTGGAGCCGTTCGCATGGCCGGAGGTGTTGGAAGGGCTGGCGGCGGAGACGCGGCGGACGAGCGATGATAATTTGGCGAAAAAAACCCCTTTTACAAGTGGGTGGATCGGCACGCTGGCGTACGAGCTGGGGCGGCTCATCGAGCCCACGGGGAGGTGCATAAC
>CAZZDW010000147.1:0-5738 GCA_964652945.1 uncultured Phycisphaeraceae bacterium | reverse complement strand
GGGAGAAATGCCTCCCTCATTGGTGGGGGATTTGTCACTGTGACCCCGGTGATACAGGGCCGGGGTCACAGGGCACCCCCTTCGGCGTGGCGTCCGCCGCTGCGCGTGCGGCCGCCACGTTTCCGGGCGGGGTCGGTCGGCTGGGGTGGATCGGTCGCTGGCTTGGCCTCACGAGCGGACGGGGGAACCTCCGCGGCGTCTGTGGCCGTCGATCGGTCTTGGCAGGTCGTGCCGCTCCGTTCCCCGTCCGCCGGAGGAAATTGTACAGATCCCTGCTCGTCGGTCGCGGAGGGGGTAACGCTCGTCGGTGCCGGATGCTCCGCGCGAACAGGCACGCACGCCGCATCCACGATCGCCGAGACGGCCGTCCGCATCGCCGGCGACAACCACGGCCAACATCTCACCACCTCATCAAGTGCATGATCATCGTGTGTGCGCCCGTGTGCGTCGTACCCTTCTGTTAGCTTGGAAATGCCGTTTTTTCGGGGGTTCGACTCCCCCCGGCTCCATTTTCTCAATATCCAGTTGTGTGTCTGCCGTTGCCGCTTCGCAGCCCACGCTTCGATCGGCTAAGCGTTAAGACAAGGCCGGGGTCATCGCGGACCCTGCCGTTCTGGTTTCGATGTTCACCGCGGATTGGGCATACCTCGCCGTCGCAAAGAGCGCGTCGCCGGGGTCTTCGTTGAAGTGCTGGATCTGAAAACCTTCGCTCTCGATGATGCCGCGGAACCGCTCGGGCGTCATCGGTAAATCGTACCGCGGCGTCAACGCGTCGAACGTGATCAGCTTCAGCAGCTCCAGCTCCTTCTTCGGCCCCATGTGCGTAAACGCCCCGAAGGCGTCGTAGAACGGCACCCACCGGTACGCCGCACGCCGCCCGCGCGGCCCCATCGCGTGCAGCCGCTTGTTCAACGCGTTGAGCATCGGCCCGAACGCGTCGACGTACCACGCGACCCACGCGTTCGGCAGCCTGCGGGTCAGCCACCGATACTTGTACTTGTAGCTGCTCATGAACAGCGGCGAGCGCCGGTACGAGTGCACGAAGAGCGTGCCGCCCGGCTTGACCTTCCGGCAGATCGAACGCAGCGACGCCTCCGGGTCCGGCGTGTGCTGCAGCACGCGATGGCAGTACACCACGTCGAACGAGCGGTCCGCGTACGGGATCGCCGTGATCGACGCCTGCGAGACGACCAGCCGCCCCGAATCGTCCAGGGCGCGCGTGTGCTCGCACGCCTCGGAGAGGTCGAAGCTGTGCACCTCGGCCAGCGGCAGGTCGAGGAGCACGCGCGTGTCGTTCCCCGGCCCGCAGCCGCACTCCAGCAGCGTCTTGCCCCGGAGCTGGTCTTCGGTGAAGCGCGTCCTGCCGAGCACCGTCTGCCGCTGGTAGGCCAGGGCCGCGGGCGTGTCGTACATGTTGGTCCGCCAGCGCGCCCACTGCCGCCGGAAGCTCGCGGCATAATGCTCGTCCCGCGGCACGAACCGCGCGACGCCCCCTTCGACCGGCGCAACCAGGCGGCCGGTCTGCGGGTCGGACCAGCCGTGCTCCGTGCGTTCGAGCGTTCGGCCGGTCTGTGGATCGATGTACGGGATCGGCACGGCGGTCCTCCGGCGAAGCAGCCGCACGTCCGCGGCCGGGGGGAGCGAGGGGGGCCGGGCCGTCGACGACCAAGACGGCCTTGTTCCTGCTATCGACCGCCCGCCCGCCACGCCTTCCGCATTTACGGCCGGCGCTGGCACGCCGCTCGCGCACGAGGCATGAAGGACGTTCCCCCGGACGGCCCTTGACGGCGTCCGCTCCTCTTTTTATGTTGGCATGACGGTACGCGCCCGGCCGTGTCACGCCGCGGCGCTTCCGCCAACAAGGAGTCCCCCGCTATGGGCATCGTCAAAGAGTTCCGCGAGTTTGCGCTCAAGGGCAACGTGCTCGACCTGGCCGTCGGCGTGATCATCGGCGGCGCCTTCGCCACGATTACAAAGTCCCTTATCGCCGACATCATCATGCCAATCGTGAGCATCCCCGGCAACGTGGATTTCTCCAACCTCTACATCGCGCTCACGCCCAAAACTCAAGCCGCCATCGAACAGGCCACCAAGACCGTTGAGAACAAGGTCGTGCCGCCAACGCTGGAAGAGGCGAGAGCACTGGGCCCCGTGATGGCCTACGGCAACTTCATCACCGTCACCATCAATTTTCTTATCCTTGCCTTCTGCGTCTTCCTCGTCGTCAAACTCTTCAACACGGCCCGTCGCCGCTTCGAGGCCGAGCAGAAGGCTGCCCCGCCCCCGATGCCGCCCGGCCCCACCAACGAGGAAAAACTCCTCGGCGAGATCCGCGACCTGCTCAAACAGCGCGCCTGATCCTCGCTCAGCGTTGTGCTCATTTACACCAAAACAATGCCCGCGGGCTCAGCCCGTGGGCCTTTTTCTTGTCGCGGAAAACCTATTCCACCTGTCAACCTTCTACGAGACGCGACGAATCAGTTGTGTGCAGGACCGCTCAACGCTTCAGCGAGCCTCTCCAGCTCGATCGGCTCGGCGGACTGCTCGCCGGTGTCCATGTGCTTCAGCGTCGCGTGCGTGGCGCTTTCGATGATGACCGCGTGCCGCGCCCGCAGAGCCGCGGCGTCCTTGAGCAGCTTGCCCACGTTCCGCGTCGCTTTGTACGACCGCCGCGCGTGCAGCCCCGCGCGGCGCAGCGCCATCACCGCCGGCAAGACCGCCGCGTCGGCGCCCTCGTTGCCGGACGAGAGCACGTACACGTCCGGCCTCAGCCCGAGCCGGTCGGCGATCGCCTCGTCGCCGGGCATCAGCCCGCGGTCGGCGAGCACAAGCGAAAGCACGACGTCGCCCATCCCGAAGCCGATCGCCGGCGTCGACGGCCCGCCGAAGAGCTCCACCAGCTTGTCGTACCGCCCGCCCCCCGCGATCGCCCGCTCGGCCCCCGACGCCTCGTGCACCTCGAAGACCGTGCCGGTGTAGTACGCAAGCCCGCGCGCCAGCGACGGCTTGTAATCGCACCACTCCAGGAGCCCCGCCGCCTTGAGCGCGTCGTGGACGGCCTCGAGCTCGTACATCGCGAACTCCTCCGGCCGCAGCGCGTGCGGCTGGGTCCCCATCAGCGCCGGGTTGCTCACCAGCATCGCCGTCGCGGGCGCCTCCAGCTTGGCGAACGCCAGCCACCGCGACAGCCGCTCCTCCGCCACGCCCAGCTCGATCGAGCGCCTGGCGAACTCCTCGCCCTTGAGCTTGTCGATCGCGTCGAGCAGCGCGAACCCCTCGGCGTGCCGCGGCTCGTCGATGCCGAAGGCCGTCAGGTTCCGCGCGATCGCGTAGCGGTGCGAGACCTTCACCCGCACGTCCTTCGGCGTCAGCCCCAGGCTCGACAGGAAGTCGACCATCAGCCCGATCAACTCGGCGTCCGCCGCGGGCGAGTCGTCCCCCACCAGGTCGGCGTTCCACTGATAAAACTCGCGCAGCCGCCCACGCTGCGGCCGCTCCGCACGGAAGCAGTTCTGCAGCCAGAACCACTTGACGGGCTTGGGGAGCTGCGCCGCCCGGGCCGCGTACATGCGCGCCAGCGTCGGCGTGAACTCGGGGCGGAGCGCGAAGTCCTTCTCCCCCCCGGCCCGCCGGAACGAGAACAGCTCGGAGACGATCCCCTCGCCGCTCTTGACGGTGTAGAGGTCGAGGTGCTCGAAGGTCGGCCCGTCGATCTCGTCGAACCCGTGGCGGACGGAGGCGCGCCGCCACGCGTCCTGGATGAAGCGCAGGCGGGCCAGCTCGGCCGGGTAAAAGTCGCGCGTGCCGTTGGGGGCTTGGAACTGGTGTCCGGGGGGGGGGGGCATAGGAAGGAACGATAGGGAGCGGACCGGAAGAGGCTTCATCCGAGCGTTTGCGCCCATAGAAGAAGCCCACGGCCATGGCCGTGGGCTTCAAGCACAAGACTTCAAGATACTCAACGTGATATCAATACCCGCGTTCAGCGTCGACGGCGCATCGCGCCCAGCCCTGCGAGGGCGAAGACGGAGGCGGAGAAGGGCGCGGGGAGGACGACGAAGTGCGAACCGTCGATCGGCCCGCCGACGAGGCTCTCGTCCTGGCCGTAGGCCCACGAGTCCATGCTGAAGGTGAAGTCGGCCCGGTAGAAGCCGTTGAGGGCCGAGTTGGACCCTTCGTTGACGAAGACGGCCGTGAACGTGCCGGTGACGCCCTCGGGGTGGTCGATCGCCTCGATGACGCCGCCGCCGGACTCGACGCCTTCGAGACCGGTGAAGGTGATGTCGAGGTTCCAGGAGTACATCAGGCCGTAGGTCTCGTCGGCCGGGCCGCCGACGGTGGGCGCGGCCCACAGGCGGGCGAAATCGTCGGCGTGCGTGGCGAACGAGCCGTTGGCCTGGAGCGTGAAGCTGGTCCAGAACGTGCCGTCGAAGTCACCGAACGAGGCCGTCTTGCTGCCGGTGGTCGAGCCGTCGTCGTCGGCGAGCTGGACGAAGCCGGTGTTGGTGTTGTTGGGGTTGCCCCAGCCGCTGTAGCGGGTGTGGTTGGTGTCGGTGGTGTACCACCACGCGGTGGCGAAGAAGTTCTCGCTGGAGACGCCGTTGCCGTCGTCGAAGTTGTTGAGGAAGTAGATCCCCGCGTCGCGGCTGGGCGTGTCGAAGGGCGAGGCGGTCGCGCGGTTGGGGATGCCGTAGACCCCGGTGGCGTTGGCGTTGTTGATCGCGTCGTCGATCGTGTCGAACGTCGAGACGGTCCCGGTATAGGCGACGCGGTCGGTCGAAGCGATGAAATCGACGGCATTCGCCGAAGCGGCGCCGGCGGCCAACACCAGCCCGGCACAAAGGATACCCGTGCGCATGTTCTCTTCCCTCTCTCGACGCGGGTGCAAACACGACCACCGCCGCCCCGGCCACGCGGGGAAGTTCGACAAGCCGCCGTTGGGAGAGCGCGTCTCTCTCTCCTCTTTCTCGCGGCAGGTTCCAATCCACCGCGAGGTGAGTGTATCACGATGACATGAAACCGTAGGCGGCGTTTGCACGCACGCCCTGCACGGTTGTTCTACCGGCCCACGTATTTGATCGCTTCAGAGGGATCGACGCCGCAGGCCTCGCACCACGCGACAAACTCGACGGGATCGATGCGACGCTCTCCACGCTCGACCTTGGAAACGAACGAGTAGGGCTTTTTCAACTTGACCCCAAGGGCGCGGATGGTCAAGCCAGCTCCTTCGCGTTGGTCGCGAAGAAGCTGACAAAGACGGCGATATGCAGAGGTATGCAGAACACTTGAGCCCATCTTAGGCCCACAGTAAAATGAGACACAATTGAGCCCAATGTGGGCTCAATTGTAGCCAAAACAGGGGATATTTCTTGATCTGGAGGCCTTCCGATGAAACAGCCAACGATCTCTTCATCCGAGTATCAGTTGCTGCTGGCCATGCTCCGTGGGGAACGAAAGGCACGCGGCTATACCCAAGCTTGGGTCGCCGAGCAGCTCTCCATGCCACAATCCACCTTTGCCAAATACGAGGATGGGCAAAGCCGGCTCGATGTCATCCAAGTCCGTGATTGGTGCCGAGCACTCGGCGTTCCTTTCGTCGGGTTTATGAGGAACTATTACGCGGCGATCAAAGACAAGGGCTTGCTGTAGCCCTGTCTCGTGCGACGCTCCTGTCCAACAGCCGCCGCATACCATCCTCACCTATGGCCCCCCCTCCGCCCCCCGCTCATCAGAACGGCACC
>CAZZDW010000146.1:0-5753 GCA_964652945.1 uncultured Phycisphaeraceae bacterium | reverse complement strand
ACCCCCCCCCGCCCCTGGCGGCCGGAATACAGTCTCGGGTTCGTCAGTCAAAGGATCGGAGCAGGCACATGCGGAACGCGCAAAACGGTTGGAAATCCACGACGGCGGTTCTCGGCGGCGCCCTCGCGGCCGGGCTGATGAGCGCGGCGGGGCTGCTGGGCGCGCCCGCGGCCGGCCTCATCGGGGCCGGGGTGATGATGGGGGCGGCCCCCGAGCCCAACCCGGTGCCGCGGCGGTGGGAGATCGAGCTCGAGGTCGGCCCCCTGCGCATGGCGACGGTCTCGACGGCCGAGGGCCCGCGTCGGTTTTACTACCTCACGTACAAGGCGATCAACAACTCGGGGCAGGATCTCTTGTTTGCCCCGATGTGGGAGCTCTCGACGGGCACGGGGGAGGTGCTGCGGTCGGGGCGCGACGTGCCGCTGGCGGCGACCAAGGAGCTGCTGGACTCGACGCAGAACCCGTTCATCGAGGACCAGATCAGCATCATCGGGACGATGCTGCAGGGGCGGGAGAACGCCAAGGAGGGGATCGTGATCTGGCCGGCCAAGGAGGCCGAGATCGACCAGCTGTCGATCTACGCCGCCGGGTTCTCGGGCGAGACGGCGACGGTGACCGTGCCCGACAGCGACGAGCAGGTCGTCCTGCGGAAGACGCTCAAGCTCGACTACGAGATCCCCGGCTTGATGGCCGGGCTGGCCCCCGATCCGCTACCGGTCAAGGCCAAGCAGTGGATCATGCGGTAAGAAAAGGCCAATGGCCATTGGCCATTGGCCGGGGGCCATGGGCAAGGCAAGTGGATGAACGGTCGAAGACGGCCTATCGTTTGGGCCCCGCTCTGCCGGGGTTGTTTGGGGTGTGGGGACAGGTTGAAGGACGGTTTGTCATGGCACACAAAAAGGGACAGGGCTCAACCAAGAACGGCCGGGACTCGAACCCGCAGTACCGCGGCATCAAGCTCTACGGCGGCGAGATCGCCAAGCCGGGCTCGATCATCGTTCGGCAGGTGGGCACGCCGTTCCTCCCGGGCTTCATGGTCCAGCGCGGCAAGGACGACACGCTCTTTTCCACGATCCTGGGCAAGGTGGTCTTCCAGGGCCGCAAGGTGAGCGTCGAGCCGCTCGACCCCGAGACGCCGCGCCCGACGTGGCTGACGGCGAAGGCCTGAACCAGCTCATCACTTTGAACTACGCAAAGCCCAGGGCTTCGTCCCTGGGCTTGTTTGTTTCCACGGCTCACACCCCCGAGAGTTCCTGTAAGCGATGGTAATCCCAAACAACATAAGGCTCCCGAGAAGACCGGGAGCTCGTCTCACGCCGCCTGCGCGGGGCGAGAGGCGTCTTCGTCGTTCTTGGGCTGGTCGACCGTCTGCATCCACTTCACGCACGCGGCGATCAGCGCGTCGCGCGTGATCGGCTTGGTGAGCTGATCGTCGAACCCGGCCTCGATCAGCTCGTCGCGACGGCCGGTGGTATCGTGCGCCGTCAGCGCCAGGATCGGCGAGCGGTAGCCGATCTCCCGCAGCCGCCGTGCGGCCTCGGGGCCGCTCATCACCGGCATGTCCACGTCCATCAGGATCAGGTCCGGCGCGGGCAACGCCACGTCGCGGTGCAAGACCGCGTTCACCGCGGCAAGCCCGTGCAGCGCCGACTGCACGTCCGCCCCGGCCCGGCGCAGCAGGGTCTCGATGAGGCGGATGATGTCCGGCGAGTCGTCGACCAGCAGGATGCGCACGCCGCTGAGCGCCCACTGGTCGCCCCGCTTGCCCGCCGCCGCCGGCGCCGCGGGCGACGCGACGCCCAACGGCCCGGCCGAGGGCTCGCAGGCGATCTCGACGGTGAAGACCGAGCCGCGCCCCGGCTCGCTGCTGACGGCGATGGAGCCGCCCATCAGCTCGGCGAGGTTCTTGGCGATCGAGAGCCCCAGCCCCGTGCCGCCGAACCGCCGCGCCGTCTCCGCCGAGGCCTGCGCGAAGGGGCGGAAGATCCGCTGGAGCTGCTCGGCGCTCATCCCGATGCCGCTGTCCCGTACGCGGAACCGCAGGCCGTTGACCCGCTGCTCGAGGTCGCGCCGGGCCTCGACGTCGACGGTCACGCCGCCGGTGTCGGTGAAGCGCACGGCGTTGGCGACCAGGTTGGTCAGCACCTGCCGCACGCGCATCGGGTCCATCCGCATGTACCGCGGCACGTCCTCGCCCACCCGCGCCTGCAGCGTGATCCCCTTGGTCACCGTGAGCGGGCGCATCATCGAGATCACGGCGCTCACCAGGTCCGCGGGGACGCAGGCGACCTCTTCGAGCGTCATGCGCCCGGCCTCGATCTTCGCCTGGTCGAGCACGTCGTTGATGAGCCCGAGCATGTGGTCGCCCGCGCGGATGATGCTCGACGCGGCGTCGCAGCGCTCGTCGGGCGACTGCTGCCCCTCGCGGATCAGCCGCGCATACCCGAGCACCGACGTCAGCGGCGTGCGCACCTCGTGGGCGATGTGCGCCAGGAACGCGCTCTTGGACGAGCTGGCCCGCTCGGCGTCCTCCCGGGCGTGGCTCGCCTCGTCGGCCAGGCGCTTGCGCTCGGTGATGTCGTGGACGGTGCCGAACAGCCGCGTGACCACGCCCCCCGCGTCGCGGTCGGCGCGGCCCATCGCGCAGTGGTGCGCGATCGAGCCGTCCGCCAGGCGCGCCTCCACCTCGACGGCGAAGCACTTGCCCGTCTGGATCGCCTCGTCGACCGCCTCGCGCAGCAGCCGCTCCGAGTCCGGCGTGTACATCGCCATGATCTGATCGAACGCGGGCGGCCCCTCGGCCGGGTCGCGCTTGTACAGCGCGTACACGCCGGGCGACCAGACGCTCGTCCGCGTCCGCACGTCGTGCTCCCAGCAGCCGAAACCCGAGAAGAGCTCGGCCTCGACGAGCATGCCGTGCGTCCGCCGCGCGTCGGCCTCGAGCCGGCGCGCCCGTTTCCTGACGCGCACCAGCCATTGCACCGCGGCGATCGCAACCCCCGCCAGCAAGGTCATGAGCACGCCGTCGAGCACGCGGGGCTTCCTCGTCCGTTCACGCCGAACACGACGCACCGCGTGCGCCCACTCGCCGGCCGTCGGAGTTCATCGGCAACGCCCGCTCAGAAATGTGGGCCCGCCCCCGCGCGACGCTCACATTAATCGCCCCCCCAGCCGCCCCGGCCGCTCCCTTCGTGCCACCGGTATATCCCCTCCCACTCCGAAGGACGGTGGTCGTCCCTGGCCACCGGGCGTTGATGGTGGGAGGGCAGGAAAAAAAACGACCCCGGGAGCTCAACACTCCCGGGGTCGGTGTGACGTGGAGGCGACGAGACTCGAACTCGTGACCTCATCCATGCCATGGATGCGCTCTACCAAAACTGAGCTACGCCCCCGTCTGGGCTGGATTGTGCCGGACCCTGCGGCGTCGCCGTCGGGTCCGGGGCGTTTATGGTAAGCCGCCCAATCGGCCGGTCAATCCGCCGCAGGGCCCCGGGTGACGCTCGCGGCAGGCCGAGCGGGGCGTCGGGCGTGAGCCGGGCGTGAATCCGGACCCTCCCAGCCGCCACCGGCGCTTTTCTCGGCACGCGCCTCCTACCCGCGCTTAACCCCCCAAACGGACCGGCCGATACAAACCCCGTGGGCGTTGCCGACGGCACGCCCGGCCGGATCGTCACCGGCCCTACGCCCGCTACCGGCCCTCCCCGCCTTTCTCCCCCTACGGGCCTCCTACGCCGGCCGATCGTTCCACTCGTGTTGTCCCGCAGAGACGTTGCGTTCGTTGGTGTTGAGAGAGCCTGGAAGAGTATGGAGACCGATCCCATGACGGGTCTGGAATACCACCACATCGGGCACGACCCCGCGCACGGCGAGATCGCCCTGTGGTCCGTCGACGACCACGGCACGCTGCACGAAGACCGCCGGCGGTTCCGCGAGACGGACGTCGAGTGGCTCAACTGGTCGCACGAGCGGGTCTTCCCCGAGGTCAACTGGACGGCCGTCGGCCGCGTCGAGTTCGGGCGTCAGGCCGGGTCGATCCACATCTCCGACCCCGACATCGGCCGCTCGCCGATGCGCCTGCGCCGCCTCGTGGGCACGCTCGAAAGACAGTACCCCAAGGTCAAGTGGTTCCTCTTCGGCTCGGGCTATAAGGGCGAGTCGGTCTTTGCGGCTCTTGCCCAGCGCGTCGCCAGCGACGAGCTCGCCCGCGAGCGGGCCGCCGAGGCCTCGCTGCACGAGGACCGCCAGCGCCGGGCCGCGGCGGCGCACGCCAGACCCGAGATCGTCACCCGCGTCGGCAAGCGCGGGCCGTCGCCCAAGAAGGCGTCGGCCGCCAAGACCTCGCCCTCGCCCAGACGCGGCCCCTCGCCGAGCAAGGCCCGCTCCGTCACCGAGGTCAAGCCGATCCGCTCACGCCGGCAACCGAAGGCGTAAGCACCCGCGGCGACCCGCAAGAAGCCGGAAAACGAGCACACTTGCGGCATGTAGATCAAGCATAAGCCGTCACCGCCTGATGGTTTGCCGCCGTACTATCGGTGGGCCATGACCCGTGTCGCGCTACGGATGCTCCTGGGCGATCGCGCCAAGTACCTCTCCCTCGTCTTCGGGCTCGGGTTTGCGGTGCTGCTCATCACGCAGCAGGGCTCGATCTTCTGCGGCCTGGTCCTGCGGGCCACCGGCCCCCTCCAGAACGTCTCCCAGCCCGACCTGTGGGTCGCCGACCCGTACGTGAAGTGGATCTCGGAGACGCGGGCGGTCTCGCAGGACGACCTGAACCGCGTGCGCTCGGTGCCCGGCGTGGCGTGGGCCGAGCCGTTCCTGAACGTGCGGGCCAACTGCGAGCTGCGCGACGGCGATTTCCGATCGGTGAACATCATCGGGATCAGCCGTGCGACGATGGTGGGGCGGCCGCCGGTGATCACGCAGGGAAGGCTCGAGGACCTGCGCATCCCCGACGCGGTGCTCATCGAAGAGTCGGCGCGGCCCAAGCTCGGCGACATCCAGATCGGCGAGACGCTCAAGCTCAACGACCGGCGCGCGGTGGTGGTGGGCTTCTGCCGTGCGAAGGCGGGGTTTGACTCCAACGCGGTGATCTACACGACGTTCGAGAACGGCGTGAACTTCCTGCCGCTGGGCCGGGACATCATCTCGTTCATCCTCGTGGGGGTGAAGGACGGCTTTGAGCCGCGGGCGGTGAAGGCGGAGATCAGCCGCCTGCCGGATCTGGCCGCGTTCACGTCCAACGAGATGCGCTGGCTCACGGTCAACTTCATCATCAGCGAGACCGGCATCGGCATCAACTTCGGCATCACCGTCTTCCTCGGGCTCGTCGTCGGGCTCGTCGTCTCCGCGACGATCTTCTACCAGTTCACCCTCGACAACATCCGCAACTTCGGCGTCTTCAAGGCGATGGGGGCGCAGCGCCTCACCCTTGTCTCGATGATCCTCGCCCAGGCCCTGTGCGTCGGGCTCATCGCCTTCGGCATCGGCGTCGGGCTCGCGAGCATCTTCACCATCGCCTCACGCCGCCCCGGCACCG
Organism: uncultured Phycisphaeraceae bacterium; assembly: GCA_964652945.1. Classification (GTDB taxonomy): domain Bacteria; phylum Planctomycetota; class Phycisphaerae; order Phycisphaerales; family UBA1924; genus CAZZDW01. The sequence goes on along the minus strand of CAZZDW010000146.1, from coordinate 217 downwards.
AGCTGGCGGCGTACTTCCCGTGGCAGCTCCTCCTCGGCGCGCTCGGCGGCATGCTCCTGTGCATCAGCGCGGGGAGCCTGCTGAGCCTGAACCGCGTATTGAGATTGGAACCCGCCATCGTCTTTAAGTAAGCCAAACTTTTTACCACAGAGCACACAGAGATCGGGATTGTTGCCCGAAGGCGGCGGTCTTTCAGGATAGACGCGGGTTGATGCGG
>CAZZDW010000145.1:0-5977 GCA_964652945.1 uncultured Phycisphaeraceae bacterium | reverse complement strand
GGAGGCGTGGGGGTAGTCGGGACGGCGGGTGGGGCGGGGGGGGGCGGGGGCGTCGGGGTCGAGACCGCGCCCATCCCGGCGAGCACCGCGGCCTGCTCGCCCGAGACGGCCATCGTCCCCAGCACCTTGCCCAGGCCGGTCCACACGAAGATGACGCCGACGGCCAGCCGCAGGAGCAGCGAGGCCGTGCTGACCGAGGCCGAGGCGTTCGTCCCGTGGCGGCGTGTGCGTGCGGCGGCTCTGCTCATCCTGGCGGCTCCGAGAAACGTGGTTGCGCTCAACTCAAAGAGATGGGGAGAACGGACAATCCCATTGTAGAGGAACCCCGGCCGCGTGGGGAGCGGCCGGCACACGGCACGGCCCGGTGCGGCGGCCGCGCTGCCGATAGCTGTCATGACACCGACGCCTGACGCCTCACGCCTGTCTTTACGTCTTTACGCGGGCTCGCACGCGTTGATCGCGTCGATGAGCCTGCGCACGAGGCCGAAGTTGCGCCGGGTGTGCGTGAAGACCAGCCGCGGGAGGTCGAGGTGGTCGTCCTCGGCGTCGAGCGGGCCGCCGAGGCGCATCGCGCCGGGCGAGCCGTCGGCCGCCGGCTTGATGAGCACGCCGAACTCGCTGGTCAGCCTCGCCACGTCCGTCTCGCGCAGCGGCTTCTTCAGGCGGATCACCAGGTCGTCGCGGACGTACCGCGACGAGTGGTACAGGCGGTAGAACCGCGTGATCGCGTCGGCGGCCTGGGTCGGCGTCTTGCAGAGGCGGTAGAGGTTGACGTCCTCGGGGCTGATCCAGCCGCGGCTGAGCAGCGTCGTGCGGACCCAGTGGTCGAACTCTTCCCAGTAGGTCTGCTCGGCGCCTTCGACGAGCACGACGGGGATCATCGACGACTTGCCCGTCTGGATGAGCGTGAGCGCCTCGAAGGCCTCGTCCATCGTGCCGAAGCCGCCGGGGAAGAGCGCGACCGCCTCGGCCTGCGAGAGGAACATGAGCTTGCGGGTGAAGAAGTAGCGGAAGTGGATGAGCTTCTCGTCGCCGAGGATGACCTCGTTGGCGGTGGTCTCGAAGGGCAAACGGATCGCCACGCCGAAGGAGGCCGCGCGGCCCGGCCCCTCGTGCCCGGCCTTCATGATCCCGTCGCCGGCGCCGGTGATCGACATCCAGCCGCGGCTGGCCATGAGGCGAGAGAACTCGACGGCGGCGAGGTAGTCGGGGTGGCCGGCGGGCGTGCGGGCCGAGCCGAAGATCGTCACCTTGTGCGGGTCGGCATACTGCCCGAAGACGCGGTAGGCGTAGCGCAGCTCCTTGATCGCGGTGGTGATGAGCTTCAGCTCGCCGGTGTCGCGCCCGTCGGGGATCAGCTTGAGCCCCGTGCCGATGAGGTCCTTGATGAGCCGAACGTCCAGCGAGCCGAGGTCAACCTGCGGCCCGACGCAGTCGGCGATGAGCTGGTCGATCCGCGACGATACCTCCGGGTCGTCCGGGCGGCGCTGCATCACCGTGTTTGCCGGCGGGCGTGCGTGCGAGGCCGTGAGGCCCTCGCTGGTCGACTTCTTCTCGGGCTCGGCGGGGACGGGCGAGAGTGCCGCCTGATCGCTCGGCGGGTCGAGTTCCTGACGGTTGTGCTTGCGGGGTGGAGGGTTCTGCGGCATCGGAGAGAAGGGTAGGGAAAAGACAGGCGTGGGGCGTCGGGCGTGGGGCGTCGGTGTCATGACTGCTTGATTGGACATCACCGGCATCTGGACGCCTTCGGATCAACTCCAGCTACAGACGCCTCACGCCTGTTTTTCACTTCCTCCCCGGCGTGCTCACACGGTCCCGCTCGGCCCGCGCGGCGTCCTCGGTCGCGGCGGTGTCAAACACGGTCGCCGGCTCGGTCGGGTCGAAGATGCTCCCCAGCGCCCGGCGGATGCCCAGGAACGAGCGGGTGCCGACCTCCGGCTCGCGGAGCGTGCCGGTGACGACCGTCGAGATCAGCTCGTCCCGAACCGCCTCGACCACGTCGGAGACCAACGGGATCCGCGAGGCCGACTTGGAGTTGAAGAGCATCGCGACGCGCAGGTCCGGCAGGGTGATCGAGCCCATCCCGACGATCGCCAGCGTGCGCGACAGCACCGCGATCCGCGCAAACCGCACCACCGGCCCCTCGATCTCGAAGCTCGTCTGCAGGTAATCCAGCCGGTCGCTCGACGGCAGCTGGAAGTTCGACAACTGCATGAGCGGGAAGATCACCGGCAGTTGCAGCACGTCGCCGTCGGCGATGCGGATCGAGCCGCGCCCGTAGCGCGAGGCCGGCTCGCCGACCCGCCCGGCGACGCTGACCCACGCGTCGACCAGGCCGCGTGAGGGATCGGCGCCCGAGTCGGGGGCGTCGAGGTCCGCGGCGGTGCGCACGTCCTGAAGGATCGGGGCAAGCTGCACGCCCGCGAGCATCATGTCCGCTTTATACCAACCCCTCTCGCTCTTACCGAGTCCTCGCGCATCCGCGCGTCGGTTTTCTGAGGGGCCGGGGGAGGGGGGCGTGTGCAGCGTGGCGCTCGCCAGCAGCTTGCCGGCGTGGCAGTTGGCCCAGAGGTAGGGCACCAGCACGTCGGTGCCGCCGCCGCTTGGTTGGCTCGCGTCTTCGATGACGACCAGGCCGCGCGCGTCGGTGACGGCGATGCCGCCTACTTCGGCGCGGGGGAGCGCCAGCTCGATCTCCGACGAGACGCGGCTCGGCGCATCCGGCGCGGCGCGAGCGGTGCGGGTGCGGATCTGCACGTCGGCGTCGGCGTGGCGCACGGGCAGGGCGGCGTCGAGCGATACGCCGCGGAGCGCCAGCGAGCCGTCGATGGTGAGCGAGCGGAGGCGGGCGGCGTTGTCGTGCTCGGCCTTCGGCCCCAGCACGAGGCGGATGGGCGTCGGGCTGAGCTCGAAGCCGCTGGCCTCGCTGTCGGCGGCGAAGGTCGGCCCGGCCTGCTCCACGATCGTGCGGACGCCGCCCGGCATGAGCGCGAGCATCGCCCGGTCGACCGCCCGCCCCGCGGCCGCGAGCGTCATGTCGAGCGTCAGCGAGCGGTCGAGCCCGATCGTCCCCAGGCCGTCGGCCGAGACGGACCAGTTGGGCGTGACGGCCCGCAGGCGGTCGAGCTCGAGCGTCCACGTCGGCGAGAGCTCGGGCATGACGCGGCCGGCGAGCGTGAGGCGGCCGGTGATCGACGAGAGCTCGACGGGCGTCTGTGGCTCGTCGCCGTTGTCGCCGCCGCCGCCGATCGTGAGCGACGAGGGCGAGATCGACAGCGACACGTCGACGGGGGGCGTGGGGGCGATCGCGTCGTTGACCGCCGCCAGCGCGTCGGTGAGCCTGGGCGTCGAGGCGCTGAGGTCGAGGTCGATCCGCCCGTCGAGGCGCTGCCGCGACAAGACCGCGGCGGCCTCGTCGCCCAGCACCGCGCCGACCATCGCCGGCACGATCGGCGCGCCGAGCGCCACGTCCCACGCCGAGAGGCTCAGGTCGGCCGGCCCGACGGGCTTGAGCGAGGCCTGGGCGAGCCCGACGCCCCCCGAGGCGACGAGCCGGCACGCGGGGGCGTCGTCGTAGAGCACGTCGGCGGCGAACTCGTGGAACCGCACGCGCCGCTGCGCGCCGGCCGTCCCGCCGCCCGCCTGCACCATCACCGAGCCGGTCGCCGTCGGCACGCGGAGACGGCCGCCCAGCACGCCGACCTCGAAGTCACGCGGCCCGGAGACGCGCACCGTCAGCTCGGTCGGATCTTCGTGCTCGGTGCCACGACCGGTCATGGCGACCTCGGCGTCGATGTCGATGACGCCGCGGGGCGTGCGCTGCTGACGCAGCTCGGCGATCGCCGATGCGCCAGCCGCGGAGACCAGCCCGAGCGCGTCCTCGATGGGGAGCGTCACGTCGAGGTTCTCGACGCGCACGCCGGCGTTGAGCGAGCGCGCGGGTGTATCGGGGGCGTCACCGGCCGCCGGCTCGGGCGTGAGCATCTGGCACGTCAGGTAGAACGTGCTGGGCCGCGCGTCGTCGGCGGCCATGCGGGCGTCGGTGTCGAGCGGGAAGAGCGGGTGGTGCAGGTGCCCCGTGAGCCGCGTGATGCGCATCGATTCGGGCGTGACGTTGAGGCGGCCCGCCAGGTCGTCGATCCGCAGGCGGGGCGAGCCCGCGGAAGCGGCGGCGGGCGGATCGTTCTCCCCCACGGCGATGAACGGCGTCGGTGTTGCCGCGAGGCCGTCGAAGGTGATCTCGGCGTCGTAGAGCGTCTTGCGCTCGCCGTCCGACTCGAACCGGTCGTCCGAGGAGGAGATCTTCGCCTCGCAGCTCACCGCGCCGGTGATGTTGAGCCGCCGCAGCACCGCCGCGGCCGAAAGAGCGGTCTGCCGCGTGTCCTCGTGCGGCTCGTTGTCCTGCTCCATCTTCTCGACGGCGTGCAGCAGGTAGGCGTCGATGGGGACGTCGTGAGCCAGGACGCGCAGCGTCGGGCGGAGATCGGCCCTGCCGTCTGCGCCGGTCAGCGAGGCGGCGGCTTGCAGCTCGACGCTGCCGCCGGAAAGGCCGGAGAACTCGCCGGTGATGAGCCGAGCGTCGTCGTCGGTCACGACGATCTCGACGTCCTTGCCGACGAGCGGGAAGGGGAACGGCTCGGGGATGAACCCGACCTCGGGGAACTTGAGCGTGATCGTCGTCTGCCACTCGTCGGCGGGCCCCAGGTCGCGGTGGACGTGGATCGCGACCTCGGCGGTGCCGCCGAGCCGGAAGGGCGTGGGCTGCCGTGCTCCTGCGTCGCCGGCGCTGTCGCCGCTCGCCGCGTCCTGCACGAGCCCGGCGTCGACGAGCTCCTGCAGCCGCGGCTGGGAGAAGAGCACGTCGATAATGGGCCGCTTGCTCTCGGGCATCGCGGCCAGCAGCGCCCCGTCGGTCGGCGCGTCGAGAACGAAGATGTCGAGGTCGACCTCGGCGTCGGGGTCGAGGGGCGTGATCCGCCCGCGTGCGGTGAGCCGCGCCCCCGAGTCGCTGACGCCCTGGACGTCGATGATGTCGATGGAGGTGTCGGTGAACTCGACGTGCCCGCGGATCGAGTGGAAGGGGTAGGGGAACTTTTCGAACGCGGCCCTGGTGTCGCGGAAGAGCAGCGTGCCGCGGACGCTCAGCTCGCCCGGCTCGCCGGTGGCGGGGTCTTGCCGGCCGCGCTCGATGACGACCCGCGTGTCGGCCGTGCCGGTCGGGTTGGCGAAGCGGGCCAGGTACTTGCGCACCATGTGCGGGGCGTAGGGCAGCAGGTCGTAGTGCTCGGCCATGTCGACGCGCTGCGAGATGATCTCGCAGCGGGCGGCGGCGTCCATGTCGAGCCCCCCGGTGCTGAAGACGACCGTCGACGGCACGGTCTGGTCTTCGACGAGGCCCGAGAGGCGGGCGCTCAGCCCGGCGCGGGAGAGCGAGATGACGCCCGAGACGTTGCTGAGCGAGAGCGTGCCGTCGGCGTCGGCGGGGTCGTCGGCGGGGATGGGCGTCTGCATGGAGACGCCGTCGAGCGTGACGCTGACGCGGGCGCCGCTCTGGCGGTCGTAGGCGAACTCGGCGTCGCTGACCCGGCCGCGGATGTCGAGCCCGGCCCAGACGTCGTGGTAGAGCGTGGGGATGGAGTCCTGCGTGAGCGCGCCCAGGGCGAGGTTGCGCAGCCGCAGCGAGGCGCTGGAGTCTTCGAGGTCGATCCGTCCTTCGAGGGTCATGAGGCCGACGGCGGGGCGCTCGGCCTGCTGCGTGGGGCCGGTCAGTTCGTGCAGGCGCACGCCGTAGACCGGCCGGCCGGGCTCGATGGGCGTGAGCGCGCCGTCGACGGAGAACTCGCGGAGCACGCGGTACCGCGGCGGGTTTTCGGCGTGGTCGGCGCTCGGCTGTGCCGCGAAGGAGTGCTCGCCGAGCTGCAGCGTCCCCTCGACGGTGTCGATCCGGGGGACACCCCCCCCACCCCCGCCGCCCCCC
>CAZZDW010000144.1:0-6013 GCA_964652945.1 uncultured Phycisphaeraceae bacterium | reverse complement strand
CCACTGACCGCCTCAAATCACTCTGCAAAGTCGCTTGGCTGCCCGAAAACTAAATGCGGTTGGTATCATTGGGCTCAAACTCTCGGGTCTTCGCGTGATTCACTGCGACGTTCATCAATGCATCACCGCCGGTTTGCGCACTCGGCACATACGCCGGCGTTCATCGTGATACGAGCGTCGCGGGTGCTGGTTCGGCGCGGACCAAAGGAATCCGCCGTTCGAGGACGGAGAGGGTCAACTCGTTGAGCCAAAAGAAAAGGCACAGGCGAGACGCCTGTGCCACGGGGTGCTGCTTGATCGCTTCGACAAGCCGGCGAGGTTTACTTCTTGTTCTTGACCTCGCCCTTGGCGTCGGCGGCCGGCGCCGCGGCGGGGGCGTCGTCGGTCTTGGCGGTCGGGGCCGGGCCCCAGCCCTTGACGGTGGGGGTGGTGAGGTCGCCCATGAGGGGGTTGTTTCGGCCGCGGCGGTCGCCCTTCTTGTTGTCGCGCTCGGCGCGGGCGGCGAGCTCCTCGGCCTTCTTGGAGCCGGGGACGACCAGCTCGCCCTCTTCGTCGAACTCCATCTCGACGCGGTCGTCCTGCTTGATCTCGCGGTCGGGCTTGACGTCGAGGTGGATGCGCGTCTCGAGGTCCTGGGCGAACTTGATGGTCACGTCGTACTTGTCGATGCGCTTGATCGAGCCGGGGACGCGGACGTCGCGGGCGGAGACGGGGTAGCCGGCCGCGGTGAGCGCCTTGGCGATCTCCTGCTGCGTGACGGCCCCGTAGAGGATGCCCTGGTCGTTGCACGAGCGGACCAGCTCGAGGTGATGATCCGCCAGACGCCCGATGAGCTCCTCGCGCTGCTTGCGCTGGGCGGCGAGCTGCTTCTTGGCCTCCTCACGCTTGGCGGCGAGCTGCTTGAGCAGCTCGTCGCTGGGCGTGGTGGCGTAGGCGCGGGGGAGCAGGTAGTTGCGGGCGTAGCCGGTGCGGACCTTGACGACGTCGCCGACGATGCCCAGGTTGTCGACGTTCTCGGTGAGCAGCAGTTCAACAGTCTTGGCCATGATGCAGATACCTCGCTGTCTTGGGGGTTGCGATCAAACCCCAGTTAAGGAGCCTGATTCGTCGGAACGTCCGGCGATCATCGGCCCCAGCGTTGTCCCCTGTTTTTCAAGGGGGAGAAGTTTAGCCCTCGCTGGCGCTTCGGGCTCGTTTGACTGATGCCTCGTGCCCAGTACCTCTTTTAGAACGGGATGTCGTCCTCGGCGATCTGCTCGTAGCCGCCGCCGCCCATGCCGCCCCCGTTGCTGTAGTCGCCGCCTCCTCCGCTTTGACCGCCGCCCCCGCCGCCTCCCTGCTGACGGCCCGGCCCGCGGCTGTAGCCTCCCCCGCCGCCGCCGCCCTGGGAGGGGCCGCCCCCCCCCCCGCCGCCGGGTTTGGAGTCGACGAAGTGGAAGTTCTCGACGACGACTTTCAGTTTGGACCGGTTGGAGCCGTCGGTCTTGTCCTGCCAGGTGTCGAGGCGGAGGCGGCCCTCGATGAGGATCGGCCGCCCCTTGGAGAAGTACTGCCCGATCATCTCGGCGGTCTTGCCCCAGGCGTCGCAGTCGACGAAGGTCGTCTCCTCGCGGAGCTGGCCGTCGGCGGCCTTGAACCGCCGGTTCACCGCCAACCCCAGCGTGGCAACGGCCTGGTTGTTGTTCAGGTAGCGGACCTCGATGTCGCGGGTCAGGTTGCCCATCAGGAAGACTTTGTTCAGGCTGCCGGCCATGGGATTCTCCGTGTGTATGCGATGCGGGACAGGTCGGGTATGGTCAGTGTACAGGGTTCTTATTCAAGGGAGCAGGGAGCAGGGAGCAGGGAGCAGGCAACAGGCAGCAGGAAACAGAAAACCAACGCCAAATACGCTCGGGAAGGAAAAGAGAATCTGCTCCCTGTTCCCTGCTGCCTTTTCTGTTCAGGCATTCGCCTCGGCCTCGACGTCGGCGTCCTCGTCGTCGCTGGTGTTGTCCTCGGCTTCGTCCTTGGGCTCGGCCTTGGGGGCCTGCTGCGGCTGGCTGGCGCGCATCTTGGCCTCGACCTCCAGCTCCTTCTGCCCGTCGGCGGCCTTCATCTCCTCGATGGTGAGGTGGTCGGCCTTGGTGACGAGCTGACGCATGACGATCTCGGAGAGGTTGCACAGCCGCTCGATCTGCGCCAGGTGCGAGGTGTCGCAGGAGAAGTAGACGAGGATGTAGATGCCGCGCTTCTGCTTGTCGATCTCGTAGGCGAGGCGGCGCTCGTCCCACTTCTTCATCGCGATGATCTGGGCCCCCGCCTTGGCGAGGATCTGCTTGACGTGGTCGACGGCGCCGCCGAAATCGGCCGCGGCCGCCTGGCCGATCAGGAACATGCCTTCATAGTTTGCCGTGCGCTTGTCCATTTCGTTATGCCTTTCTCTGTGAACTCTTGTGTTCTCTGTGTCTCTATGTGAAAAACAAACGAACGATGGCGGGCGTCAGCCGGCCGCCGCTCGTGAAGAAGGTGGGTCGACGGCGTTGAACCGGTTCATCGCCGTGGTGATCCCCTCGCGGACGAAACACTCGACCGCCTCGACGCCCCTGGCGATCGCCGGCCTCAGCGCCAGCTCCTGCTCGGGGGTGAATCGGCCGAGGACGTAATCGGCCAGGTCCATGTACGCCGGCTTGGGGTCGACGCCGACGCGCAGCCGCGGGTAGGCGTCGGCGCCCAGGGCCCGCTGGATGTCGGCCAGCCCGTTGTGCCCGCCGGCACTGCCCGAGGCGCGGAGGCGGATCTGCCCGCACGCCAGGGCGGTGTCGTCGACGATGACGAGCAGGTCGGCCGCCGGATCGAGCTTGTAGAAGTTGAGCGCCTCGGCGACGGAGCGGCCGGAGCGGTTCATGTAGGTCGTCGGCTTGAGGAGCAGGACCTTCTCGCCGCCCCCCCCGACCCCCCCGCCCGCCCCGATCGTCGTCTCGAGCGCCAGGCCCTGGAAGCGGGCCTTGGCGCTGCAGTTGAAGTCTCCGGCAGAACCCACCGGCGGGTGTTTCTCGGCAACACGGTCGACGACGACAAAGCCCGCGTTGTGGCGGGTCTTGTCGTATTCGAGGCCGGGGTTGCCGAGACCGACGATGAGCTTCATGAGAAAACCGGAAAAGGCCGTTGGCCATTGGCCGAGGGCCATTGGCAAGACAGGCGGGCCTGTCTTCTGTTCACTGGTTACTGCTGACTGCTCACTTCTTCTTGGCGTCCTTGGCCGGGGCCGCGGCGGGGGCGCCCTCGGCGGGCTTCTTGGCCGTGATGACCTCCGGGCTGGCGGCTTCGGCGGCGACGGTCTCTTCCTCGGCCGTCTTGCCCGAGCCCGCCGCGGCGATCATCGCCACGATCGCGTGCTCGTCGGTGATGAGCTTCATGTCGTCCTTGGGCAGCTTGACGTCGCCCGCGGCGATCGACTGGCCCACGTCGAGCGCGTTGATGTCCACCTCGATCTCGTCGGGCAGGTCCACCACGCGGCACTCGATGTCCAGCTCGCTGGTCGGGTGCATCAAGAGCGTCCCGGCCGCCTTGAGCCCGACCGCCTCGCCGACGAGCTTGACGTGCACCTTGGTGTGGACGCGCTCGTTGAGGTCGACGCGGGCAAAGTCGCAGTGCACGATGTTGGTGCCCAGGTAGTCGAACTGCAGGTCCTTGAGCAGGACCATCTGCATCTCGTCGGCGGCCTTGGTGCCGGGGAAATCGAGGCGGAAGACCTTCTCGCCCTTGTGGATGAAGGTCAGCGCCTCGTGGGCGTCGAGGGTGATCGGCAGCGGGTCGCGGCCGTGCCCGTAGACGATCGCGGGGAGCTTGCCCCTCGCGCGGTCGCGCTGGGCGTAACGGCTGCCGAGGCGCTCGCGCTTCTCGGCGTTCAACAGGGGGGATTTCTCGTGCATGGGGGGATCTCCAGAGCCAAATGGCAAATAGCAAATTACCAAATGGCAAACTCAAACAGGGTGTCAGGGGTGGTTTATTGAAACAGCGACGCGCTGATGGTCTTTTCCTTATTTGCTCTTTGGCCCTTTGCCATTTGTTATTTATCGCTTCGCCCCCGCGGTTTTGCGGAACAGGGCGCTGATGGACATGTTGTGGTGGATGCGGTGGATCGCCTCGGCCAGCAGCTTCGAGACGCACAGCTCGACGAACTTGCCGCCCAGGGGCGCGACGCGGTCGCCGCAGGGGATGGTGTTGGTGCAGACGACGCGGCTGATCGGCGAGTCGCTGAGCCGCTGCATCGCCATGCCGACCAGCACCGGGTGGGTCGCGGCGGCGATGACGTCCTTGGCCCCGTGCTCCATCACCAGCCGCGCCGCCTCGCAGACCGTGCCGGCCGTGGTGATCATGTCGTCGAACATCAGGACGGTCTTGTTTTTCACCGAGCCGATGAGGTTGCCGGTGGTGACCTCCGAGCCGCTGATGCGGCGCTTGTTGATGATCGCCAGGTCGCCCGACAGCAGGTTGGCGAAGCTCTCGGCGACCTTGACGTTGCCGACGTCCGGGCTGACGAGCACCAGGTCGTTGAGCGCCTCGCGCTGCTGCTGGAAATACTCGAAGAAGACCGGCGTCGCCGAGAGGTGGTCGACGGGGATGTCGAAGAAGCCCTGAATCTGCGCCGCGTGCAGGTCGAGCGCGAGCACGCGATGCGCCCCCGCGGCCGTAATGAGGTTGGCGACGAGCTTGGCGGTGATCGGCACGCGCCCCTCGTCCTTGCGGTCCTGACGCCCGTAGCCGAAATACGGCGTGACGACCGTGATGCGGTTGGCCGAGGCGCGGCGGAGGCAGTCGATGAAGACGAGCAGCTCCATCAGGTTGTCGTTCACCGGTGCGGCGGTCGACAGGATGATGAAGCAGTCGCGGCCGCGCACGTCCTCGTCGAGCTTGACGATCAGCTCGCCGTCGGGGAACGACTCCGTCCGCGCGTTGCCCAGCGGCAGGTCGAGGTGGGCGCACACCTTGCGCGACAGGTCCACGCTGTGACGCCCGGAAAAAATCTTCAGATCGTTCGCGTCGGAGTTGCTCATGCGGTTGCCCCCTTGACGCCGGCGGGCTCGGGGCGGTGGGCATGGCGGGCGCGATAGATCGCGTCCACCTCCGCCAGTTGCTCCGGCGTGTTGATGCTCAGGACGTCCTCCGGCGGCACCGCGGGGATGACCTCGACGCGCCGACCCTCGGCGAGCATCATGCCGGGGACGTCGGTGAGGTAATACTCGCCGCTGGCGGCGTTGCGCTTGACGCGGGCCAGCGTCGAAAAGAGAGCCGCCGCGTCGAAGCAGTAGTACGACGGGTTCACCTCGCGGATCTTCAACTGTTCAGCAGAACAATCCTTCTGCTCGACGATCGCCTTGAAGCCCCCCTCCCCCTTGCCACCGTTTTCACGGACGATCCGGCCATATCCCGTCGGGTCGTCGATGATGCTCGTGGCGAGCGTTGCGGAAGCGTCCGTCGAGCGGTGCCTGTCGAGGATCACCTTGAGCGTCTGGGCGCGGATCAACGGCCCGTCGCCGGCGAGGACGAACACGTCGCTCCCCCCCTCCCCGGCCGGCGTCGCCTTCTCCTCGGCAAACAGCGTCTCGGCGCACTGCACGGCGTGCCCGGTGCCGTGCTGCTCCGGCTGCTCGACAAACTCGATATCCCCTTTACCGATCCATTCCGCGCCCGACAGCGCGCCGCGGACCAGCTCCTGCCGGTGCCCGACGACGAGCACCACCCGCCGGCATCCCGCCTCGCGGCACGCCTCGATGACGGCGCAGACCATTGGCCTGCCGCCGATCGGGTGCAGCACCTTCGGCAGGTCCGACTTCATGCGCTTGCCCATCCCCGCGGCGAGGATGATCGCCGTCGGTGCGGCCGACGCGCCCCGAGATGTCGTGCTCGATTCGCTCATGTCGCGGCGGCGACACGCTCAACCCGCCTGCTCATGCTCGCTCGGTGCGACGAAAAACGCTGGCCGACCAGGATTCGAACCTGGACAAACAGAACCAAAATCTGTCGTGCTACC
>CAZZDW010000143.1:0-6068 GCA_964652945.1 uncultured Phycisphaeraceae bacterium | reverse complement strand
ATGCGGTCGAGCTTGGTGATCTTGAAGACCTCGTAGATCTGCGGGTCGATCTCGGCGAGCCGCAACTGGCCCCCCGCGGCCTTCACCTTGTTGTTCACCGTGATCAGCGTCCCCAACGCGGCCGACGACAGGTGGTCGACATTCGCGAAGGAGATCAGCAGCTTGGGGCTCGGGGCGGCCTCGATGAGCGCGGCGATCTCTTCGCCGATGCGCTGGATGTTGGCCTCGTCGAGGATGTTGCGGTCGATGAACTCGATGCGGGTGATGCCGCTGGTCTGGGTTACGCGGAGCCTGGAGCCTGTGGCCGTCATCGGCGACCTCCTGTCAAAAGTCGGAAACGTACCCCTCGCCCCGTCCGCCCCGCACCCGCGTGCAGACTATACCAGAGAACAGTAAGCCGTGAACAGCAGGCAGTGAACAGCAGGCAAAGAAAAACCCCCGGCGGCGCGGGGGTGTGTTCTGTTGACTGTTCACTCCTGGCTGTTCACTTCATCGGTCACCGCGTGCCGGCCCGTACCGCGTCGAGCAGGCCGGGGAAGTGGCGTTCTTCCTGCTCGGTCTGGATGATGATGGTCGGCTTGATGAGGACAAGCAGGGTCTGCTCTTCCTTGCTCTCGAGGCGGTTGGTGAAGAAGCGGTTGAGGATCGGCAGCTTGCTGAGGACGGGGACGCCGGTCTCGACCTCGACCTCGGTGACGAGGCGCTGGCCGCCGAGGAGGATGGTGCCCTCGTCGGGGACGGTGACGGTGGTGCGGACGCGGGTGACGGTGACGGTGGGGAGCTGGATGTTCTGGCTGACCTCGGCGGAGTTGACGAGCTGGCCGCCGGCGACCGCGACGACGGGCTCCTCGGCGAAGCCGTCGATGCGGCTGACCGAGGTGTCGACGTTGAGCGTCACGTAGCGGCGGTCGGAGGAGATGACGCCCTCGATGAGCATCGTCACGCCCTCGGCGACCGCGTTGACCGTGGGGTCAAAGCCGACGGCCGAGTCGCTGGTCACGGGCTGCAGGTCGGAGATGAAGGCCTGCTGCGTCGCGACGTAGATGTTGGAGGTCTGCCCGTTGGTGAAGGTGAGCCGCGGCGCGGTGAGCTGGACGGAGCGTTTGTCGGCCTGGGTCGCCTGGATGAGGAAGTCGACCTGGATGTCGTCGAGGAACTGGCCGGCGATGCCCAGGGCCGGGGCGGCCGAGAGGATCTGATTGGCGAAGTCGCCCTCGGCGAGCGAGTTGGTGAGGCCCAGCGAGTTCTGCCCGGCACCGACGGGGGAGAAGCCGCGGGGGTTGCGGACGGCTTGGTTGATGCGGTTGGCGTTGGTGATCGGGCCGAGCTGCCCGTTGACGGGCCCCTGGCCGGTGAGGGTGCGTTGCAGGGGCGTGCCGCCGCTGCCGGCGACGGGGGTGAAGTTGAAGAAGTCGCCGGCCTGGATGGACGGGTCGACGGCGCGGGCGGCGCGGACCTGGTTGTTGTTGGCGTTGAAGACGATGTCGAGGTCGAAGCCGATCTGCTCGAACCAGTTCTGGTTGACCAGCAGGAACTTGGTCTCGACGTTGATCTGCATGTTGCGGATCTCGCGGAGCTTGGAGAGCAGCCCGACGATCTCGCGGTGGTTGGCGGGGGTGTTGGTGACGATGAGGCTGCCGTTGAGCTCTTGGAGAGCGCCGGTCTCGCCGCCGTTGTCGCGCCACCCCTCGAAGTCGACGTTGGCCTGGATGATCTCGACGATGCGGTCGATCTTTTCCTGGCGGGTGGGGCGGTCTTCGTCGTCTTCGTCTTCTTCCTCGAAGGGGCTGCCGCCGCCGCCGCCGCCCTGGTTGTTCTGGAGGACCTGCTCGAGGTCGATGGTCGGGGCGTCGGCGTAGTCGGGGATGTCGAAGAGCAGGTCGGTGATGTTGTAGATGATCAGCGTGGTGCGCTTGCGGAGGTCCTGGTCGGAGGCGATGGTGAGGATGCCGTTCTCGACGGTCCACCCGGCCTTGTTGAACTCGTCGCGCGAGGCCTTGTTGAGCACGCGGTTGAGCACCGTCTCGACGGAGGCCTTGGAGACGTTGAGCGAGACGAGGGTCTCGCGCTCGACGCCGATCTGGTTGAGGCTCTCCCAGTCGATGTCGATGTCGAGGTTGGTGAGCTGGCCGATGAAGGTCAGGACGTCGGCGAGCGTGTTGTCGTTGAACGACGCGGGGATGTAGCGCGAGGACATCTGCGAGAGGACGCGGCGGTTCTCCGGCGTGTCGTTGAAGGCGGTCTGCTCGCCGCGTTCGCGCGTCTTGGCCGGCCAGTCCATCGGGAAGTCGTAGAGCCCGATCGGCGGGACCATCTCGTTCTCGTTGTCGAGCGTGAGGGCGATGTGGTTGTTCTGCTTGCGCTGCTGGATGTCGTTGTAGGTCTTGTAGACGACGATGTCGGAGAGGATGTCGCGGAGCAGCAGAGCCGCGGGCTGGTTGGGCTCGAGGAAGAGGACCTCGTCGACGACGGCGAGGGCTTCCTTGTACTTCTTCTCGGCCTGGAGGGCGCGGATGCGGTCCATGCTCTCGTTGATCTTGGTCTCGTGAGACAAACGGCGGGCGCGTTCGGCGGCCGCGGTGTCCTGCTGCAGCTTTTTCTCACGGTCCGCAGCGGCCTGCTGGTCGATCTGCTGGGCCCGCTGGTTGATCTTGGTCACCATCGCGTCGATCTTGGCGAGGTAGTCGGTGCGCTGCTTCTCGGAGAGGGCGTCGCGGGCCGAGTTGACGCGGAACTTGGCCGTCGCCATGAGCTGGCGGGCCTCGTCGGTGTCGCCGGTGGAGAGGGCCGTGCTCGCCTGCTCCATCAGGTTGTTGAACTCGGCGTCGAGCTGCTGCTGGATCAGCGAGAGGCGGCTGAGCTCGCTCTCGGAGAGCGAGCCGGGGGTGGCGCTCATCCCGCCCGGGCCGCCCATGGTCTCGGTCATGCGGACGCGGGCGTCGCTGCGCCCGGCCTCGGCCTGGGCGACCTGCTCCGGCGTCAGGTACGCGCGGTAGGTCGAGAGCGCCAGCGAGAACTTCTGGTCCGCGTCGTTGTAGCGCCCGGCCTTGAGGGCCGACTGCGCCTCGGAGAGGTACCGCTGCGCCTCGGCCGTCATCGCCGAGCGGACGACGCCGTCCTGCTGGCCCGCCGCGCCGGCCGGCTGCATGGGCTGGGTGGTGGTGTCGTCGACGCCGGCGGGCTCGGGGGCGGCGGGCTTGGTCGGCTCGCTCGTCTCCGGCAGGTCTTCGACCGGCTGATCGCCCGGTTGATCGGCGGCGGGCTCGACGGGCTGCATCTGCTGGGCGTTGTCGGCCGGCTGGTCCTCCAGGCCCTTGGGCTGGGTGGGCGGACGGCGGGTCGCGCCGGGCTGCATCATGCCCAGAGCCGCATCGCTGAGCGGGGCGATGTTGAAGGCTTCGCCGCGGGCGGTCTCGACCTCGACGATGCGGTACTGGTAGCCCTGCAGGCGGTCGCGCTGTTCGGCGGAGAGGGAGACGCCGCTGCGGATGATCGCGGCGATCCCGCTCTTGGCCTGGGCGTAGTCGCCGGCCTCGAAGTCGGCGATGGCGTGCTCGATCAGGCCGGGGACCGCCGGGGCGAACTCGGCGCGACGCACCGCGATCTCGCGGCGGACGCTCTCGGCCCGCTCCTTCATCGCCGGCTCGAGGCCCAGACGCCCCGCGACGGCGGAGGCCTGGCGGTCGGCCTCGCGGAGGTCGCCGTGGTCGAGCGCCAGCTCGGCCTTCTGCAGGCTGACCTCGAGCGGGTCGGTGGCGCGGAGGGTGGCCTCGACCTGGCGCATCAGCGTGAGGGCGGCCTCGCGATCGGCGGCGGAGGCCGCGTCGATCTCGCCCGTGCGGAAGAGCGAGTCGAGGATCGACCGGGCCTCGACGACCCGGCCCGCGTCGGCCGCCTGCTGGGCCTGACGGACGACCGAGGCGGGCGTCGCCGCGGCCTCGGAGAGCCCCGTCTGCGAGCCGGCGGCCTGCGCGAGCGCCGAGGGCGTCACACATGCCAGACCGCTTGCCAATACCACGCCCGCGGCCAGAACACCGGCCCGTCCAACCCTGCGATGCATCGTCATGTACGTGTCTCCGATCGGCGCTCGCCCTTGGTTCAAGGGCGTAAACACGGCTGCGTTTCGTACCAAAGCCAATCCCTGTTCCACCCCCGCCCAACGTTCCTAACTTCTTTTTCAGCGAACGTTTACGCTCGTCTGACGCGTCGGTCGCAAAAAGCGGAGGCCGGGCGGCGGCTCAGGGGCAGGTCATCGGTGCTGCTCTTCCCGGCGGACCTTCTGCCGGGATGGGGAAGATACACACTCCTGGGGGACAAAATCAAACGGATACCCCCAATGATCGGCGCGCAACTTCTTGGGCGTGCTCCATTTCGCACCAAGATACCGCCAACGTCACTCCTGTGTTGAACGAATAAGACCCCTCGATGTGGGGGTATGTGGAGGGGGGGGGAAGATTCACGTCGCCAGCGTCGCGTGCCAGACCCGTTCGTCCTTGAGGGAGCCCCCCTCGACCTTGGCGGCGGCGAGGTCCTCGGCGAACTGCTCGGGCGTGACCCGCTCGGCGGCGATCACGATGGCCGGGGGCGGGGTCAGCAGGAGCTCGTCGTCGTCGATCGCCTCGTCGTCGTCCGGGTCGTTCTCCGCGTCGTCGTCGTCCTTCTGAGAAGAGATACGGCCCTTGGGCCCCGATCCTGCCGAGCGGGACGGACGAACGGGGAGAGGGGGCGATTGTGCCGAGCGCTCTTCGCTTTTTTCCCCGCCGGGGAGCGTGGGGGGCGGCGGGGGTGGGGGGGGCGGCGTCTCGTGGCCGAGGCGCTGGGCCTCCTGGCGGAGGAACTCGTCGGCGACGTCGAGGGCCATGTCTTCGGCGGCGGCGAGGCTGGAGGCGGTCAGGATGATCTCGAGGTAGCGGGCGCCCGCCGGCGACGAGGCCCCCGGCGTGTCAGCCGGGGGGGCGGTGGAGGTGGTGGACGCGACCGCGAGCTCGTGCGAGCCGGACGGCCCGGCGGCCTGGCCGTTGCGGGGCGGCGTGCTCGCCGGGGTCGAGGCCAGCGGCGGCTCGAGCCGAACGACGCAGCGCCACGCGGTGATCCCCAGCGCGTTCCCGTCGTCGTCGACGTTGGCCTCGCGGTCGATGTTGAGGACCAGGCCCCACTGGTCGCGGAGGTCTTCGATGATCTCGTCGGCGGAGAGGAGGTCGGGGCGGTCGAGGGGGGAGTCGAGGACGCCGCGGTGCTCGTGGGTGACGGCGTCGGCGCCGTGCAGCTCGTCGATCTCTTCGAGGTCGAAGGCCTGGAGGATGGATTCGAGCTTGGGTTTGAGGTCGACCTCGACGCGGACGGTGACGATCTTGTGCTCGTCGACGAAGACGTAGACGAAGGGCTCCTCGCTCATCGCGCCGAAACCCACCAGGCCGTCTTCGTAGAAGAAGCCGTGGTACCGGCGGAGCGCGTCCATGAAGCGTTCCTGGCCGACCAGGTCGTAGGTGACGTAGGGGTCGACCTCGCGATAGGCGTCGTGGCCGAGGATGTCGAGGATGGGGAAGACCCGCCCGGGCATGATGGAAAAGAGCGCCCGGCAGAAGGGCTCGACGCGGGCGAAGGGGACCAGGATGTCGAAGACGTAGCGGTCGGGCCACTCTTCCCAGTCGCCCTCGGCCGAGTCGTCGCCGTCGGCCGGCTCGAAGGCGAGCGTGTAGCCGGGCTTGGGGGTGAGCGGCTCGACGGGGTAGGAGCCGAGGGGGAAGGAAAAGCCGTCGATCTCGACGCGCTCAAGGGATGAATCGACGCGGCAGCGGGGCATGGGGAGGGATGGTAGGGGGCAAGGCCATTGGCCATTGGCCAGTGGCCGCTGGCCATTGGCAAGGCAAAGGTTGCGATGAGTGCAGTGTGCAAAAAGCGGGCCTATGCCTGTCTTGCCATCGGCCAATGGCCCATGGCCTATGGCCCTTTCTACGATCTGCCATGCCTACCCCCACGCTGTTGCTGGTCTCTGTCGGAAACACTCGGGCTCGCTTTGCGGTGGCCGTGCCGGGGGCGGTGGGGGGAGGGGGCGAAGAGGGGGCGGG
>CAZZDW010000142.1:0-6131 GCA_964652945.1 uncultured Phycisphaeraceae bacterium | reverse complement strand
TGATCGCCGAGAGCTTCGAGCGCATCCACCGCTCCAACCTCGTCGGCATGGGCGTCTTGCCCTTGTGTTTCGTCGAGGGTCAGAACGCGGCGTCCTTGGGGCTCGACGGCTCCGAGACGTTCGACATCCTGCTGCCGGTCAACGACGAGGGGCTGGTGGAGCCGCGTTGCGAGGTGAAGGTCGTCGCGACCACCGCCGCTGGGGGGGGTGGGAAGAAGATCGAGTTCACGACGCGCTGCCGCATCGACACGCCGGTCGAGGCCGACTACTACCGCAACGGCGGCGTGCTGCAGACGGTGCTGCGTCGTCTGCTGAACCAGAGCCGCCAGGCGGCGGGTGTGTGAGGAGCGGGTCTGACGAGCCCGCCGCGCAAGCAAGGGCGGGCGTTCGGCGGCTTGTGCGCCGGATGAAGCCGGCCCTCGCTGGCGCTTCGGGCTCGTTCGGGCGCCCGGTTGGAACCCGATGGAATTGCCTACGCTTGTAGGCCTGTTTTCGTAAGGGGGAAAAGGGTGGCAGTGGGAGGGGCGCGGGGGGGCAATCAGGAGCTTTGCATGTCCGCCACGTCCGCTGTTGGTTCGTCCGCCGCCGATCTCGCGCTCAACGGCGGCCTGCCGGTCGCCGCCAAGCCGATCCCCTTCATGAACACCGCCCTGCAGCAGGGCGACATCGACGCCGCGGTCGAGGTGCTCAAGAGCGGCATGCTCCGCGCGGCCAAGAAATGCGAGGAGTTCGAGACCCGCTTCGGCAAGATGACGCAGGCCAGGCACGCGATGACGTGCGCCAACGGCACGTGCGCGCTGCAGCTCGCCTACGAGCCGCTCATCAAGCCCGGCGACGACGTGCTCGTGCCGGCGTGGTCCTACATCGCGACCGTCTCGATGATCGTCGCCCGCGGCGCCAACCCGGTCTTCGTCGACGCGCTCCCCGACACGATGCAGATCGACCCGGCCGACGCGGCAAAGAAGGTGACGCCCAAGACCACCGCGATCGCCGCGACGCATCTCTACGGCTGCCCGGTCGACATCGACGCGTGCGACGCGCTCGCCGCGAAGCACGGGCTGAAGGTGATCTACGACGCCGCGCAGGCGCACCTGGGCGAGTACAAGGGCAAGGGCCTGGGCGCGTTCGGCGACGCCGTGACCTACTCGTTCTACGCGACCAAGAACCTCGGCACCGGCGAGGGCGGCATGATCACCGTCAACGACGACGAGCTGGCCCGGCAGATCAAGCTCCTCCGCTCGCACGGCGAGACGGAGAAGTACATCCACGAGCAGGTCGGGTACAACTACCGGATGAACGACATCACCGGCGCGATCGGCTGCTCCAAGCTCGACCGTCTCGCCGCCGAGACCGACGCCCGCCGCGCCGTCGCGGCCAGGTACGACGCCATGATCGCGGAGATCGAGGGCCTGGCCGCCCCCGTCACCACGCCGGGCGCGACGGCGGCGTTCCACCTCTATGTCGCGCAGATGGACCCGGGCCGTTTCACCTGCACCCGCGACGAGTTCTGCAAGGCCCTGCAGGCCGAGGGCGTGCCGACGGCGATCCATTACCCGCGCCCGCTCACGCGTCAGCCGGCCTTCGCGCGGTACGTGAAGTCCGACCCGCGCTGCCCCGTCGCCGAGGAGCTGGCCAAGCGCGTCTTCGCGATCCCCATGCACCACGCCCTCTCGGACGAGCAGGTCCGCCTCGTCGGCGAGGCGCTGGCCAAGGTGGCCGGCGCCTACTCGCGGTAATCGATCTCGTTCAAATCAACGGCCATTTTTACCACAGAGACACAGAGGGCACAGAGATTCAACAAGGATCACTGGAGAACCGGGACAAAACTCTCCAAGAAGTTCTGAAGACGCTCCGCACAATCTCCGTGTGCTCCGTGACCTCTGTGTCTCTGTGGTAAACAGAGTCGCAGATATGCAAGAGACGATCGTTTACCGCTTCACGCGCAGGACGACGAGCGTCAGATCATCCGCCCGCCCGGCCAAGCCGCTGAACTGGCGGATGTGCCAGAGGATGTGCTCGACGACGCGCTGCGCCGGCGCGTCGGGCTCATTGGCGAGCACTTCGAGAATCGCCCGGCGGAGCCGCGTGCCGCCGAAGCGTTTGGATTCGAAGTTGGTCGCGTCGTGGACGCCGTCGGTGAAGGCGACCAGGCAGTCGCCGGGCGCCAGGTCGACCATGCCCTTGGTGTAGGCCTGCTGCGCGTCGATGCCCAGGGCCATGCCGTCGGCGGTCAGACGCGTCAGGTCGCTCTCCTGAACGCGGCGGTCGCCGGCCTTCGGCACATGGACGAGGATCGGCCAGTCGTGCCCCGCGCCGCAATAGGTGAGCCGGAGGCTGACCGGGTCGGCGACGCCGTACCACACCGTGGCGAACTCGTTGTCGAGCGTGTCGCGGACCAGCGCCTTGTTGGAGCGCGAGAGGATCTGCTCGATGTCGTAGACGTCCTGCGCGTGGGCGCGGAGCGAGGCCCGCACCGACGCCATCAGCAGGGCCGCCGGCACGCCCTTGCCCACCACGTCGCCGATCATCAGCGCCAGGTGCCCGCCGAGGACCATGTAGTCGTAGAAATCGCCGCCCAGGTCGAGCGAGGGGGCGTAGTGCGCCGCCAGGTCGAACGGCGGCAGGCTCGGCGGCGCCTTGGGGAGCATCCGCCGCTGCACCGACGCCGCGAGCTTGACCTGCCGCTGGATGAACTCGTCCTGCACGCGCAGCCGCCGCAGCCTCGCCGCGCTCAGCGCCGCCGCCGCGTGCTCGGCGATCGCCTGCAGCAGCTCCCCCTCCTCCTCCGAGAACCGGCGCGGCGTCTTCGAGAAGAGCCGGATCACGCCCATCGCGCCCGCGTCCGGCCCGGCCCCCATCGCCTGCCTCGACAGCCCCGCCGAGAGGAGGCTCACCAGCCCCTCGCCCTTGACGCGCGCCTTGTCGGGCACCCGCGGGTCGGCCAGGAGGTCCGGCACGGTGACGACCTCGCCGCGCAGCGCCGCCTGGCGGAACTCGCCCTCGTGCGAGAGGGGCGTGGTGTCCCTCACCCACTCGGCCGAGAGGCCGCGGTGCGCCTTGACGAGCAGCCGCGACTCGTCCTGCTCGTCGAGCACCTCGATCGAGCCGGCGTCGGCCCCCATTACGTCCATCGCCAGCGACAGCGCCAGCCGCAGGGTCTCGTCGGCGTCCTTGGCCTCGACCAGCGACGACGAGAGCCGGTAGAGCGCGTCGAGCTCGTGCAGGCGTTTGCGCAGGCTCACCTGCGCCTCGCAGACGTCGCAGACGCTCGACGCCAAAAGCGTGAGCGCGACCCGCAGCGACGAGCGCTGCGTCGACGGCATCGCCGAGCGCAAGGGGAACGCGCACACGATCGAGCCGAGCACGCCCGTCGAAATCTTCAGCGGGGCCTCGAAGAACTCGGCCTCCGCCGAGGCGCTCAGCCCCAGGATCTCGAAGGCCCGGCGGCGCCCCTCGGCCTCGGGGACGATCTGCCAGGGTGAACCGCTCGCGGGTGAGCCGGGGCGTGCCGCCCCGGATGGCGGGATGATCGCCTCGCCGCTGTGGTCGCGGATCCACACCGGCACGCCGACCAGCCGCGCGAGCTGGTCGCAGAGGGCCGCGACGGAGCCGTCGGTCAGGAAGTCGCGGAACGACCGGCCGGTCCACGCCGTCGGCCCAGGCGCGGCCGGCGGAGCCGGAGCCGCCGTGCCGTCCTGGTGGTGAGCCGGGGCGCCGTCGGCGTGCGCGCCGCCGCTGCCCTTCCCGCGGCCGTTTGCGGCGGCCGGGCCGGGGCTCGGCGTGGAAGGCGGGGGCACGGGGGCCGGGTTGGACGTCAGATCAGGAGTCACTCGACGGATGGTATCGGAATCGCACGCGGCGGAGGCCCCGAGAAACGAGGCGCGTGCGCACAAACCCGGTTTTCCCGGCCTCACTGACCATCCGCAGCGGGCGCAGGACCGGATCCGGGGGACTTTGCGCCCTCCGACGGCTCCCAGACGCCCTTGAGCAGCATGATGAGCGTCCGGTCGGCCTCTTGGCCTTCCTTGGTGCTCGCGCTGAGGGTATCGAGCCCTTCCTTGACCATCGCCGCGTTGTCGGTGATCTGCCCGAGGTACGCCAAGAGCAGGGCGGCGTCGCGGCCGATCGCCGAATCGTCTTTGCCCATCTCGGCGCGGAGCTGGGCGGCGATCAGCTCGGTGCGCTCGGGGGAGGGGCGGAGGACGGAGCCGTATTTGGCCGCAACCATCTCGGGGTGCTCGCGGAAGAGGTCGCGGAGGTTCATCGCGGCACTGAGGAAGAGCCCGCCGCCGAGCTGGGCGTGCATGCGGCCGACGGCCGCCATCGGGTCGCCAGGCGAAGCCGAGAGGGCCCGCAGGAACCGATCCTCGGCGTCGAAGTACCGCCCGTCGGCGAGCAGCTCCTGCCCGGCCTGCATGTGCCGCTGGTACTGCGGGTTCTGCGAGGCCCCTTCGGCGGTGAGCTTGTCGAAGCGCACGCCGGCGTCGCGGAGCGCGCGCACGGTGCGGATGTCGAGGCCCAGCGCCTTGGACTGGTAGACGAGGCCGGGGTTCTCGGCGGCCGTCGGCTCGTCGTCCTTTGCGCCCGGTGTGCTCGGTTGCGCGCCGGGCCGCGTGTTGCCGGGCTGGGTGTCCGGGGATTCAGGGGTGGGGGGGGAGGGGGGGGTGATGCCGCGTTTGCGGAGACGTTCGCGGAGGTCGTTGAGCTCGCGTTCCCACGCGGGGACCTGGATGGACGGCATGTCCGTGCCGGGCTGCGAGGGCTTGGAGGCATCGGGCGTCTGGCCCGGTTCGGCGGGTTTGTCGCCGGGTTGGTCGGCGGATTGGGTCTCCGGCTTGGCCGAGGGGTCGTAGGGCTTGTAGGCGGTGTCGATCGCCTCGACGAGGCGCTGGTGCTGCGAGGTGCGGGTGATGATCCGGCCGGCGGTGTCGACCCGGCCGCCGAGCTGCGCGGAGGCCTGGAGCGGCGTGGTGATGCCGGAGGTCGCCGACTCGAGCCCGCTGAAGACCGCCGACTCACGCGGCATAGGCCCCTCGTAGCCCTGCGGCGGGTTGGGCATGCCGGGGATGCCGCTCTCGCGCAGACGCTGAGCATCGCTGAGCGTGGCGTCGGTCGGCGAGTCCGGCGAGAGCGAGGCCGCGCCCAGGTTGGGGTTGGCGACGATGCTGCGCTGCGTGTCCGACTGGCGGCTCGGGTCCTGCATGCGGATCCACCCCACGCCGAGCAGCGGCGAGGCGGTCGCCGAATAGATCGAGCCGTCCTGCCCCGTGCGGTAGCCGGCGACGCTGGGGCGAAGCGCCTGCGTCGCGAGGTAGTCGGAGGTGGCGCGGAGAGCGGTGGAGGCGGGCAGGGCGGTGGAGGGGCTGACGCCGGGGCGGTAGATCGCCCCGCTGGCCCCGAGGACCTCGGGGACGTACTGCCCCGTGGCGAGGGCGAACTGGTAGCGGAGCGAGTCGGTCGCGCTCACGCCCCGGCCGGCGAGGGCGGAGGCGTAGGAGTCGAGCTCGAACCGGAAGAGCGAGTTGGAGCCCAGCGGCACCTCGCCGAAGGCCCCGCGCCCGGAGCGCAGGCCGCGTCCGAAGGGGACGTTGCCGGTGACGACGGCGTTGTTGAAGCGTGCCTGGGCGTCGATGTCGCGGACGCGGGTGTTTTTGCCGCCGGAGCCGACCTGGAGGTTGGCGTCGAGGGCGGTGCCGTCGCCGAGGGCGTTCTGGGCGGAGGCGGCGGGACAGGGCAGCATCGCCGCGATTGAGAAGGCCAGGCCGGCGAGGGTGGCGAGACGGGCGGAGGAGCGGGTCTTGGGCATGATGATCCTCCCGGTGGAGACAGTTCTTACTCAGGTGTATCGGCCGGTGCGGCGGAGGTTGAACACGAGCGGGACGAATCGCCGGGGCCTTTCTGTACTGTACGGGCCGAACATCCGTCGTGATCGCCGGTTCTCGGCACAAGACGCCGCGGCGTTCCCCTACACTGACGCCATGAGCTCTGTTTCACCCGCTGCCAACCGGCCCGATGGTTCGTACTACGTCACCACGCCGATTTACTACGTCAACGACCGCCCGCACATCGGGCACTGCTACACGACCGTGGTGGCCGACGCCCTGGCCCGCTTTGCGCGCCTTGGTGGGGGG
>CAZZDW010000141.1:0-6192 GCA_964652945.1 uncultured Phycisphaeraceae bacterium | reverse complement strand
CCCTTTTCTCCCCCCGCGTTCGGCGGCAAAGAGCGCCGAGTTGGGCCCGGCATGCCAGTCGTCGGGCGCGCGCGTCGCGTGCCACTGGTGAAAGCACAGGATGTCGCGCACGCCGACGCTCGGCGAGAAGCCGGCCTTGTACAGCCGGCGGACGAAATCGTCGTCCTCCTGCCCCCAGCCCTCGTAGCGGTCGTCGAAGCCGTTGACCTGGCAGTAGGCGCGGAGGCAGACGCCGAAGTTGGCCCCGAGGATCTTGGGCTTGTGCCCCTTGGCGATGCCGAGGCGGCGGAGCAGCGCCTGCCGCGCGATGCGCCGGTGCCGGCGGGCCAGGGCCGTGTGCTGGTCGCCGGTCATGAGCGACGGCAGCCGTCCCTCGCGGATCGCCCCGTCGTCGAGCGCGTCGGTCTGCGCCTCGGTGAGGTCGACGCGGTAGCCGAGGACCACGTCGCCCCGCTCGCGGACGGCGTGGTATTCGTGCCGAGCCAGGAAGTCAGCCGCGGGGATGCAGTCCTGGTCGAGGAAGACGAGGCGGTCGTCGGCCTTGGCGGCGACGAAGCCGGGGGGCTTGGCGTCGAGCAGGGCGCGGACGGCGTTGTTGCGGACCTGCCCGCAGCGGGCCTGGCCGCGGAAGGGCCGCTGGACGAGGTGGACGCTCAGGCCGGTCTCGGCGCACGCCTCGCGGAGGCACTCGCCGATGGCCGGGTCGTCGTTGTCGCAGGAGACCCAGACCGAGTCGGCCCGCCGCGTCTGGGCGGCGATGCCCAGGAGCGTCCGGCGGAGGTGCCTGGGGGTGTGCGCGGTGAGGATGAGGTGGACGGGCGGCCCGGTCATGGCGTGAGGATCGTATTCGCCGGGTGCGTGTCCGATAGCCCGCGGCTGGGCATCGACGCTGCCGTGCGTGCCGGTCGGCGAAACTTGCCGGAACGGGGCGGGCGGGGGGCGTGGCGCGGAAGGGCCGAGGAGGCTGGAGGGGCAGAGCGGTTTTTACACGACGCCGCGGGGACGGACGGTGTGGGGAATCACCCGGGCCGATAGACGAGGCCGGCCGTGTGCGTGCGCACGCGCCCGGTCGGGCTGTCGGGGCGGGAGGGGCGGAGCCAGGCATGCGATTTCTGACGGAGAACAAACGCGGCGGCGCGGGGGCGGGGGGGGGCCGGCACGGCAAACCCATGCGGGCCGTCGAGCCGGTCGAGCCGCTCCCGCCGCGGCGGCCCAGGCCGATC
Source organism: uncultured Phycisphaeraceae bacterium (assembly GCA_964652945.1). Classification (GTDB taxonomy): domain Bacteria; phylum Planctomycetota; class Phycisphaerae; order Phycisphaerales; family UBA1924; genus CAZZDW01. The sequence continues at coordinate 4,969 of CAZZDW010000141.1, read as the reverse complement.
CCGCCGGGGCACGCCTTCAAGGCCGACCTGGACCTGGCGGAGCTGGACGAGCGCCGCCGGCCGGGGATGACCTGGCCGGGCAAGTCGTACGAGATCTCCAAGAACCACATCGCCTTCCGCTCGCGGCGGATGTGCTACCTCGGGCGGAGCCTCTTGGCGCTGGTCCACCTGGTGGACGACACGCCCGTGCCGCTCTTTGGCGAGGTGATCGCCAGCGAGTACGACGGCGACGGCCTGTACCGCACGGTGATCGGGCTCATGGAACTCCCCGACGAAGAGCCGATCAAGACGTGGATCGCGGGGCAGGCGGGCAGGGGGAGCTGAAGAGCCGGCCAAGAACAGACTTCAACACGCTTGCGGGTGGGGCGTGTGGCACAGGCGTCTCGCCTGTGCAAAACGCTGGAGCCGCTCGGCACAGGCGGGACGCCTGTGCAACGTTTAAGCAGTGCTCCTTCATGCCTTGCCTGCGTCCTCTCCGCATCAAGTTTGTTGAGGCGTACCGTTAGGCGTGCGCATCCTGACGGGCATCGACGAGCTTCGTGCGTTTGAGGGCAACGTCTTCGTGCCGACGATGGGCGCGCTGCACGAGGGGCACGCCTCGCTGATTCGGCGGGCCCGAGCGCTGGCCGACGCGCAGGGGGATGGGCGTGCCGTCGTGGTGAGCATCTTCGTCAACCCGACGCAGTTCAACGACGCGGGGGATCTGGCGCGGTACCCGCGCACGCTCGACGCGGATGCCGCGGTCTGCGAGTCGGCCGGTGCCGACGCGGTCTTTGCGCCGAGTGTTGAGGTGGTCTACCCGCCGGGCATGGTTGTGCAGACGCCGCCGCTGCCGAGGCAGGCGACCGAGCCGGGGCTGGAGGACGCGCACCGGCCGGGGCATTTCGCGGGGGTGTGCCAGGTGGTGAAACGGCTCTTCGAGCTGGTGAAGCCGCATTCGGCGGTGTTTGGGGAGAAGGACTGGCAGCAGCTCCAGGTCATCCGGGCAATGACGGCGACGCAGGGGGAAAGAGGAGGGGGGGTCGAGATCGTGCCGGGCCCGATCGTGCGCGAGGCGGACGGGCTGGCGATGAGCAGCCGGAACCGGTTCCTGACGGTGGATGAGCGTGCGCGGGCCGTCGGCGTGATCGCCGCGCTGCGGAGGGCGTCGAACTTCACTGAAATCCCTCAGGCCGAAGCCCTGATGGCGGAGGTGCTGTATCAACACGGCATCGAGCCGGCGTACGCGGTGGTGCGCGACGCGCAGACGCTCATGCCCGTGAAAGAACCTTCACGCGACGGCTCCTATCGGGCGCTGGTGGCTGGGAAGCTGGGGAGGATACGACTGTTGGACAACACCCCCTGGCCGGGCGGCAATGACGGCTGAGTTTCCGGCTGAAGCCGAGTCGGAGGCGGGGCCGATCTCTCAGGCGAGTCTTTCGTGTGAGGATCGCCTATGAACCCGCCAGCCGACGCCGCCGCTCAGGACGGACCGAGCCGAACCCCGGCCGTGGGCTTGCATCCGGTCCTCGGCGGCTCCGAACGGCGGCAGTTTGAGCGGACGGGGATGAGCCGTCAGGGCATGCTCGCCGAGCTGGATTCGGACGGGCACCCGGGGCTCGAGGTCTCGTGCGAGACGGTGGACATCAGCCGCGGGGGCCTGGGTGTGCGGTGCAAGCGGATGGTCGCGCCGGGGCGGATGGTCCGGGTGCGGTTTGCCGGGGCCAACGGGCAGGCGGCGGTGCTCTTCGGGGTCGTCCGGGCCTGCCGATACTGCGGCGACGGGATGCACCTGGTCGGGCTGCAGTTCCAGCTCACCGCCAAGGGGAACGGGACGGCGGCGTGAGGAACCATTGCCTTTGGTGGCACCGATCTCCAGATCGGTGCGTGGGCATCCGACTGCAAGAACACCTATACCGGGCACCTCGCTCTCCGGCCAAGTGAGGAGGCGAGATTTCAGGTTTGCCCACGCACCGGTCTGGAGACCGGTGCCACCCAATACCAGCCGTTTGCCGAGCGGCATGATAACATCATGGTGCCGTTTCGCCCCGAAGCGCGACGGCGACAACTGAACTGACGCGCGAGCGTCAAGACACTGTTTCAAGGAAAACCTGCCACTTTCTTGTACAGAAACAGTGCCTTGCTGCCGCCCCCTGTGAAAGGGGGCGTCGGCCATGGCACGTTCTGTACGCCCCTGGCAGGGGGTTCCTTGAGCGTCCTGGTTCGACGCCTCCTTTTTCTTTCAGGGGACTCCGCCATGGCTCGTCAGAAAAGATCAACGCCGCCATTGCCGCATGACTTGTCGGAGACGTTACCGCCGGTGCCGTTCGACGCCGTGCAGTGGGCGGAGGTGAGCGAAAAACTCCGGCTCTCGTCGCTGCAGTCGCTGGTGGCGGCGTTCATGGTGCAGGAACTCAGCGACCGCCAGATCGCCCGGCAACTGCGAGTCTCGCTGAGCGCGGCACTGCTCTTGATGGCCGACGTTTTGCAGCAGGCGAAGGCCGTGGATCGACGGACGCTCGTCCGCCGTGTGCTCTCGACGTGACGCCGGGACGTTCTTACGCTCGCTCACGCTTGGCGTCTCATACAAGGGCAGGGGGGCGCGACACGCAAGTCCACAAGCGCGAGGGCTACGATACGCCTTTCAGCAAACACGCAAGGAGGATTTCGTGCAGCGCACCGCTCTCTACAAGTTTCACGTCGACCACGGCGGCAAGATGGTCGATTTCGCCGGCTGGGAAATGCCCATGATGTACTCGGGCATCATCCAGGAGCACCAGCAGGTCCGCACCTCCGGCGGGCTCTTCGACGTCTCGCACATGGGCCGCGTCTACGTCTCCGGGCGGCACGCGCGGAAGCTGCTCGAACGACTCTGCTCGCGGCGGATCGGGGACATGCAGACCGGGCAGTGCCGGTACTCGCTGATGTGCAACGAGCAGGGGGGCGTGAAGGACGACGTGATCGTCTACCGCCTCGACGACAGCGAGTTCATGGTGGTGGTCAACGCGTCGAACCGCGAGAAGATCCTGGCGCACATGGAGGCGACAAGGGCCGCGGGGGACATGACGGCCAAGATTGACGACCGCACCGAGTCGACGGCGATGGTCGCGCTGCAGGGGCCGAAGGTGATGGACCTGGTCAGCAAGGTGAGTAAGGAAATCCCGACGCTCAAGCGGTACCGGTTCACGGTGAAGAACCTGCTGTTCATGAAGTTTATTGTGAGCCGAACGGGGTATACGGGCGAGGACGGCGTCGAGGTCGTGCTGCCGTCGTCGGCCGTGGGGATGGCCCTGCCGATGCTGCTCAAGGACGCCGGAATGAAGGAGGAGGGGGGGCTGCTCAAGCCAGCGGGGCTGGGGGCGCGCGACTCGCTGCGGCTGGAGGCCGGCATGCCGCTGTACGGGCACGAGCTGGGCGAAGAGATCAACGCCCTCTCCTGCGGCGTCGACTTCGCCATCGCCCTCGATAAAGACCAGGACGAACGCGGCGAGGCGTTCATCGGCCAGGATGTGCTCAAGAAGACGCAGGCCGAAGGCGGGCCGAAGATCAAACTCGTCGGCATCCAGATCGACGGCAAACGCACGGCACGTCAGGGCATGGGCGTCAAGACGGCCGACGGTAAGGAAGTCGGCAAGGTGACGAGCGCGTGCCTGAGCCCGACGCTCGGCTACCCCATCGCCATGGCGCTGGTGAATAAGGACGTGACGGAGGTCGGGACGGCGCTGCAGATCGACACTGGCAAGGTGCCGCTGGAGGGGAAGGTGGTGCCGCTGCCGTTCTATAAGGTGCCGAAGAAGTAAGAAACAGGCGTAAGGCGTCGGGCGTGAGGCGTCTGTATCATGACAGTTTGTCGTCAGCGTTCGGCTGCCGGACGCTTTCAGAAAACACTCCAGATACCAACGCCTGACGACGGACGCCTGACGCCTGCTTTGGAGAACATGCTCGCGCCACGACTGATGAACGACGTTCACTCATGACCCAGGCCCCTGACCATCCTGAAGCGAGCGTTGAGGGCGTCGAGTCCGAGGCCGCGTTGCTTGCCGCGCTGAAGGCGGGGGACGAGGGGGCGTTTGAGCGGCTGGTGCGGGAGAACACGCCGCGGATGCTGGCGGTGGCGCGGCGGTTCTTCTCGACCGAGAGCGACGCCGAGGACGCGGTGCAGGAGGCGTTCCTGTCGGCCTTTAAGGCCCTTGATCGCTTCGAGGGGGGCTCGAAGCTCTCGACGTGGCTGCACCGGATCACGGTGAACGCGAGCCTGATGAAGCTGCGGGCGCGCAAGAGCCGGCCGGAGAAGTCGATCGAGGAGATGCTGCCGGCCTTTGCCAGCGACGGGCACCGGCACGACCACAAGCGGGGCTGGCGGCGGACGCCGGAGCAGCTTCTGGCCGATAGTGAGACGGCCCGCATGGTCCGGGCCAAGATCGACGAGCTGCCGGCCGATTACCGGGAGGTGCTGATCCTCCGCGACCTGGAGGAGCTGGACACCGCCGCGGCGGCGGAGGTCTTGGGGATCAGCCGGGAGGCCGTCAAGACGCGGCTGCACCGGGCACGGCAGGCCCTCCGGCACATGCTTGCCGACGAGCTCTCGGACCACGCGACATAAACGAGTGTGGCGAGGGCGGGGGTGGGGGAGGCGGGGATAAGAGGGGAACTGATCAGGTTCCTAAGCATCGAGTTGGGTGAAACTGTCGGGAAAAGCCCGCATCGCAAGTTGTACGAGGATGAAACCGGTCGGGAGAGCACAGCGTTCATGTCGAGCCACGAGCACCCACAACAGACCGGCCGCGGGGCGTGCGGCAAGTGCCAGAAGCCGAGCGATCGCGTGATCTCGTGCAAGGAGATCTGCGAGTTCCTGATGGCGTTTCTCGACCGCGAGCTGCCGGCGGCCCAGCACGACGAGTTCGCGCGGCACCTGGCGATGTGCCCCGGCTGCGCCGACTACATGCGGACGTACCAGGACACGATCAAGCTGTGCAAGGGGGCGGTGGGT
>CAZZDW010000140.1:0-6340 GCA_964652945.1 uncultured Phycisphaeraceae bacterium | reverse complement strand
GCACGTCGTACTCGGCGGCGCTCGAGGTGATCGAGGGCGAGCCCGACGCCTGGTATCTGCCGCGGGTCGAGCGTGCACCGATCCCCGCGGTGAAGACCGGCGAGGGGCTGAGCGCAGAAGAAAAGACGGACGCCGCCAAGTGCGAGGCGCTCGACGTACGTCGAGCCAACGTCATCGCGATGTTGTCGGCGCTCGAGCCCACGAGCGAGACCGACGGCGCCGACATGGTCATCGAGGACGGGGAGACGGACGGCGAAGAGGAGGTGGGGCAGCCCGTGCCGTCCGGCGGTGCGTCGGAGCCCGCTCCGCCGCCCTCGACGCCCGCGAAGAAGACGTCCAAGAAGAAGAAGTCGGGCGGCAAGAAGGTCGACTGCAGCAAGCCCTTCATGGGCCTCAGCAAGAAGTGCCGCTGATGCGGCTCGTGCTCGCGTCCACCTCGCCTTATCGCCGCGCGCTGCTCGAGCGGCTCGAGGTGCCGTTCGACGTCGATGCGCCCGACTTCGACGAGAGCACGACGCGCGATCGGTTCGATGCGCTCGATGACGAGGCGTATGCCCTCGACGTCGCGCGATGCAAGGCGGCGAGCCTCGCCGTGCGACACCCCGATGCGTTCGTGCTCGCGGCCGATCAGATCGCGGTCTTGCCGGGCCCGCCGCGTCGACTCCTCGAGAAGCCGGGGCGCGAGGACGCTGCGATCGAGCAGCTGTCGCTCTTGTCGGGGCGGATGCACAGGCTCGTCACGGGCGTGGTCCTCGCGTCGCCCGGCGGCGAAAACGTGCGTACGGCCGTCGACGTGCATCGACTCACCATGCGCCCGCTCTCGCGCGCCGAGATCGAGGCCTACGTGCGGCGCCACCGCCCACTCGATTGCGTCGGCGCGTATCGCATCGAGGACGCGGGAATCAAGCTGTTTGCCCGCATCGAGGGCGACGACCACACCGGAATCGTGGGGCTGCCGCTCATCGCGGTGTGCGGCCTCTTGCGCGACGCGGGCCTCCTGTAGACGCCACCGCGGCCGGCGGCTGTTGTACGCTCCCGCGCGATGGCCCCAGAGATTCGCGCGCCGCACGGCTCCACGCTGTCCTGCAAGGGTTGGCCGCAGGAGGCCGCCCTGCGGATGCTGATGAACAACCTCGATCCCGACGTCGCCGAGCGGCCCCAAGACCTCGTGGTCTACGGCGGCACCGGCAAGGCGGCGCGAAGCTGGCGCGACTACCACCGCATCGTCGCGTCGCTTCGCTCGCTCGAGTCCGACGAGACGCTCATCGTGCAGAGCGGGCGCGCGCAGGGGATCTTCAAGACGCACGAGGATGCGCCGCGCGTGCTCATCGCCAACAGCCTGCTCGTGCCCAAGTGGGCCACGTGGAGCGAGTTCCACCGGCTCGAGGCGATGGGGCTCACGATGTTCGGCCAGATGACGGCCGGCTCGTGGATCTACATCGGCACGCAGGGGATCTTGCAGGGGACGTACGAGACCTTCGCCGAGTGCGCGAGGAAACACTTCGGCGGCACGCTCAAGGGGCGGCTGTGCGTCACCGCCGGCTGCGGCGGGATGGGCGGGGCGCAGCCGCTGGCCGTCACGATGAACGACGGCGTCTGCCTCATCGCCGACGTCGACAAGACGCGTCTCGAACGGCGCAGGCACGACCGGTACCTCGATGAGATCGTGGACGGCTCGACGAAAAACGGGATCGACGCCGCGATCGACCGCGCGGTGCAACTGAAAAAAGAAGGCAAGGGGAGTGGGGGGGTCAGCGTCGGCGTGCTGTGCAACGCCGTCGACCTGCTCCAGCGGCTCATCGAGCGCGACATCACCCCCGACGCGCTCACCGACCAGACCAGCGCGCACGACCCGCTGACCGGCTATGTGCCGACGGGGATGACCTTCGACGAGGCCGCGGCTCTCCGCAAGAGCTTCCCCGACCAGTACGTGCGCAAGAGCCTGGCGACGATGGAGCAGCACGTCCGCGCGATGGCCGAGCTGCAGAAGCGCGGGGCCGTCACGTTCGACTACGGCAACAACATCCGCCAGCGTGCGCTCGACGAGGGCTATAAGGACGCCTTCGCGTTCCCCGGGTTCGTGCCGGCGTTTATCCGGCCGCAGTTTTGTGAGGGGCGCGGGCCGTTCCGCTGGGCCGTGCTCTCGGGCGACGAGCGGGACATCTTCACGACCGACGAGGCGATGATGGCCGCCTTCCCCGAGGACCGCGGCCTGCACAACTGGCTCAAGAAGGCCAAAGACCGCGTGGCGTTCCAGGGGTTGCCGTCGCGGATCTGCTGGTTCGGCTACGGGCAGCGCGACAAGGCCGGGCTGGTGCTCAACGAGCTTGTGCGCACGGGCAAGGTCTCGGCGCCGATCGTCATCGGCCGCGACCACCTCGACTGCGGCTCGGTCGCCTCGCCCAACCGCGAGACCGAGGCGATGAAAGACGGCACCGACGCCGTCAGCGACTGGGCGCTGCTCAACGCAATGGTCAACGTAGCGTCGGGCGCTTCCTGGGTCTCATTTCATCATGGTGGGGGGGTGGGGATCGGCTACAGCCAGCATGCCGGGCAGGTGGTCGTCGCCGACGGCACGCCCGAGGCGGCCGAGCGGATCAGACGCGTCCTGACCAACGATCCGGCGATGGGCGTCTTCCGTCACGCCGACGCGGGGTACGACGAGGCGATCGCGTGCGCGAAGGAGCGGGGTGTCGATATCCCGATGATGCGGTAACCGATCGCGCAGCACAAGCCCAGGGACATGTCCCTGGGCCTCTGAAACAGACGTTTTATCGACCGGAGTTGCTGAACGCCAACTGCACCCGTGCGGGGACGGTGACCGGCTGGCGGAGAGCGCTGAGCGCGTCGTCGGCGGTGTCGAAGCCGTCGGAGGGGTCGAGCCCGCGGGCGAGCCAGTGGCTCCAGCGGGCGGGCAGGCGTTTGACGAGGCGGTGGGCCGGGATGATCGGTTCTTCGGCGCGGAGCCCGGTGATGAGCTGGTAGCCGATCTCGACGATGGAGCGGATCTCATCGCGGACGAGCTCGGCGTTGGCGCGGTTGAGGCCGCGGAGCGCCCGGGCGACGCCGTAGAGCTCGAGCAGGATGCTGCCGTTGCGGGCGACCTGGACGTCGTCGAGGGTGATGGGTCCGTGGTGCAGCCCGGCGGCGTGAGCCGAGCGGCAGGCGTCGAGCATCTGCCCGAGGGCGTGCTCGGCCTCGTCGGGGATGAGCGCCCCGCCCTTGGAGCGGATGAGACGGCTGAGCGTGCGCACGCCGTCGGCGTCGCCCGTGAAGGGGCAGATCATCCAGGCGCGCCCCCCCGCGCCGCCGCCGATTGGGCCGCCGCTGCCGGCGGTGTCGAGGGCGAACTGTTCGACTTTGAGCAGGTGCGGATGATCGATATCGCCGAGCTGCTCGGCGACGGCCAGGAAACGCCGCTGTTCGACCCGGTCCAGGTGCGGCGGGAAGCGGTAGGCGACGTGACTCGTCTGTTCGACCTCATGCAGCGCAAGCCACCGCTCCGCGAGCGGGTGCTGGTCGAGCATGCGCGTCAGGGCGTAGGGCCCGAGCCGCGGAAGGTCCCGTGTTTCCACCATCCTGGTGAAGTCTCCATCCGGAAAAGGGGCCGAGCCTCCGTGCCCTCCTTCTCCGAAACCAAACCATCGGCCCGTCCCCGCCGAGGACACCAGTTTACCCACGTCTTATCCCGGTTTCTTCTTGATGCAAATCCTATAAAAATCCGAAAATTCCTCTATGCCACCGAAAAAACACGGGTTATCTGCGCCGAACTGGGAAATCCCCATTTAAGGTCGTGCTTTGTTGTCTATGCCGATGTTGAAAAGATTCGCCGGCGAGATGAGCGGATCGCCCGCGACCGGGGTAAGTCCCAGCATCCGCCCCTGCGGCGAGGCGGCCGAGCCGCCAACGGGCACGGTTCGATTACCGGGAGGGGGCGAGGCCGGCGCGGGGGCGGGAGAACCCGCCGAGAGCCTGCCGCGGAGCTCGTTGAGGCGTGCGGCCTGGGCCTCGGTCAGCGAGGGGAAGCGGAGGGCGATGGCGTCGGCGACGCCGTCGGCGTGCGGCAGGGCGAGGTTTTCTTCGAACGCATCGAGCCAGTCGTCGGCCGAGGCGTCGAGGACGCGGGCGTCGTCGAGGCGGTCGAGGGCGACAAAGACGCGGCAGCGCGCCCGCGCGAGCCGGTGCTGGTCGACCGCCGCGGAGACCGGCCCGAGCGCGGCCAGGGCGCTCATCGCCGCGGCGGGCTGACGGAGTTGCAGGCGGGTTTCGGCGAGGAGCAAGAGCGAATCGGCCGCGGGCTTGAGGTCCGGGTCGGGCATGACGCCGAACGGCCCCGGCACGGGCGAGAGGCCGGCGAGCGTGACGCGGGAGAGCAGGGCCTCGCGGAACTCAGGGTCGTGTTCCTGCCGCGCGACGGCGAGCAGGTCGTGCGGCGTGAGCTGGGAGGCGAGGACGACGAGCGACTCGCGGCGGCGCTGCTGGGCCTGGTTGCTGTCGCCCCCGGAGGGGAGGGGCAGGCCGCGGAGGGCGAGGTAGGTCTGCCGCGTCGGGCCGGCGTTGCGGACGGCCTGAGCGGCGAAGGAGAAGAGCGCCGGGTCGCGCTCGGCGGCGCTGATGAGCGAGCCGACGGAGCCGGCGTCGCCGAGGAGGGCCTCGGCCGCGCGGAGCCGAGCCGCGGGAGTGGGGCTGAGGAGCAGACGGCGGACCGAGTCGCGGTCGGCGTCGGTGCCGAGCGTGACCAGCAGGCGCAGGCCCGCCGAGCCGAGGGAGGAGAGCTCCGCCGAGCGGAGCGTCTGCGTGACGGCGGCTTGGTCGGCGAGGTCGGCCAGGAGCCCGGCTTCGAGGTAGGCCGCGACGGCGACGGCGGCGGGCTCGCGCGCCGGCGGCCCGGCCGAGAGCCAGTTCAGCACGACGGGGAGGTCGTCCCTGCGCGGCCAGCGGGCGGCGGCGGGGAGCAGGCGCGCCGCGACCGCGGGGTCTTTCTCGGCGGCCAGCACGCGATTCACGATCGTCCCGACGTACTCGGTCTGCACCGGCAGGCGGTTGAGCAGCTCGGCCGCGAGGGTGCGGACGTCCTGCGAGGGGTCCGAGAGGCGGGTGACGATCCGTTCGGTGAGCGACTGGTCGGGGGATCGCCCGTTGGCGAGTTCCTGCATGACGGTCTGCAGGCCGAGCTTGCGGACGGCGGCGAGGTCGTCTTTCAGCAGGCGTTCGAGCATCGCGGTGCGCTGCTCGGGCGTCTCAAGGTCGAGGTAGGACTGGCGGAGGAAATCGAGCAGGCGCTGCTGCGAGCGGTCGCTGTTTTTGGCTTCGTTGTCGGCGGCGGAGGCGAGGCCGCGGAGCAGCGCGTCGGACCACGCCTGGTCGGAGGCGGAGGCGGATTCGAACCAGCGCTGCCAGGCGTCGAGGTTCGCCGCGCCGTTGGCGGAGAGATCGCTCCGGCCGGTGAGGCGGACGAGGGCCTTGATCGCTTCGTCGGCGCTCGCGGCGGGGGCGGCGGTGTTGCCGCCGTTGCCGTTGGAGGATGACGCTCCGGCGCGGTTCTGGGCTTCGGTGAGGAGGACTTTGGCGGCCTCGGGCGTGCGGATGGAGGAGATCGCGGCGTAGTAGGGGCCGCGGCGGTCGGAGGCGACGCGGGCCATCGCCTCGGTGAGCGGCGGGAGCGCGGCCGGGGGGATCCACGAACGCTTGGCCAGCCCCGCGAGGACGGCAGAGGAGACTGCGGCGTTGTCGTCGCCGGGCGCGAGCAGGTGCTTGAGGGCCGTCGAGATCGTCTCCGGCGGGGCGATGAGCAGGTCGTCAAGGGCCTGGCGGAACTTTTCAGCGTTACCGACGGAGCCGCGGAGTGCGGCTTCGGAGTCGGCGACGGCGTGGTCCGCCGCGGGGGTGGGTGTTGCAGGCGCGGATGCCGGGGGAGGCGGAGCGAGTTCCTTCATCGGCTCCATCGGGTCGGCGGCGAGGGTCGCGTTCTGGCCGGCGAGGGCGAGGAGGAGGGCGGCCGATACGCCCAAGACGCCAATCCGGCGGTCGGTGCCGGGAGAGGCCGGTGTTGTTGGGCGGCGTCGGGTCATCACGGGCGGCGGGTTCTATCGGACAGGCGTGGAACAGGTCGGCGGCTCGGGGCCAACATTGACGGGAGCGGAGCTTTGCTTGTATTGTGCAAAGCCGCACGGGTTTTGCACGCCTGACGGGGTTCGTGTCGAATACAATCGACATTTATGGCGGGGGGTCATCAAACCCGCCGTCTGGTCGATGAGTAGATATCGGCGGTGGGGGGATTTGGAACGGGCGAGCGACGGGGCAGGGGACGTGGGGGGATGGGGGGGGTGGCGGAGTGGGC
>CAZZDW010000139.1:0-6460 GCA_964652945.1 uncultured Phycisphaeraceae bacterium | reverse complement strand
CCACTCCCCCCGCCCGCCCGATTCCCTCCGCTCTTCCGCTCCCCTCGCCGCCGGCCGTCTCGCTCGCCGGGTCCAGCTCGCCCGGCGAGAGGACCTGCACCAGCGTCACGTCCCAATCGGGCGACGCCAGGTACCGCAGCCCGGCCTCGTAGCCGGCGAACCGTCCGGCATTTCCAACATTGGCCTGCGCGATGCCGTCCGTCGGCGGGATCAGAAAGTCCGACAGCACCACCGCCACGCCTTTGCCCCCACCACCGCCCCGAGCCGCGGCGATCGCGCGGAGCGACGACGTCAAGTCGCCGCCGATTTTCGCGCCAGCGCCTCCGTCGCTCTCGCGCGTGACGGCGTCGGGCCAAACGTTGGTGAGGAGGAACCGCGCGAGGCGTTCGGCGTTGCGTCGGCCGCGGCTGGGCTCCATCGCGACGAGCCGGTCTTGGCGCATCACCCACGCGGCGACGCGGTTGTTGTTAGCGAGCGCGAGGTAGCCGAGCGCCATCGCCAGCCGCTGGGCGAGCAGCAGCTTGCTGGGCGTGCCGGCGTCCATCGAGGCCGAGGCGTCGAGGATCAAGTGGACGCTGAGGTCCTGCTCCTCCTGGAAGACGCGGATGAACAGGCGATCGAGCCGTGCGGCGACGTTCCAGTCGATGTGCCGCAGATCGTCGCCGAGGACGTACGGGCGGTAGTCCTCGAACTCGACGCCGCGCCCTCGCTGCTTGGAGCGGCGTTCGCCCTGCATCTTGCCGGCGAAGAGCCGCCGCGAGCGGAAGTCGACGCGGTCGAGCGCGGCCGCCAGGTTCGGCGAGATCAACTCGTCGATCGACGTCGGGCGGCGTGTCGTCGCAGAAGAAAGCACGAACAAGCGTAGTGCGCTGATTCACGCGGCCTACATCGCCGGTTCTCGAACGCTCATGTTGACCACAGAGGCACAGAGAGCACAGAGTTCACAGAGACGGAAACCGATTTGTATGAAACACGGAGAACACGCAGCACACGGAGAATGCACGGAGCGATCTTCCGTATCTCAAAGTGAGTCGCGCCCCCGGCACTCAAACAAATCTTCTCTGTCTTCCTCTGTGAACTCGGTGTCCTCTGTGCCTCTGTGGTAAAAACAGGGCGCACGAAAACGGAGAGCACACGAACACATCGTCGACATGCGTTACTTCGAATCGCGGACCTTCCGCCAGTCGCTCCGCGGCTTGCCGTCGGCGTATTCCCAGACGGTGACCTTCAGCCGGCGGACGCCCCACTGCTGCGCGATCTCGTGCGTGGGATAGAGCATGTCGAGGCGGTAGCCCTTGATCGCCCCGCCGCGGTCCAGGACGGGGACGATCTGGTCGTGGTCGTAGCCCGGCACGGTGATCATCGAGCCGATGGGCAGGATCTTGGTGTCCGCCGCGGCCAGCTTCATGCCGTTGGTCCAGACCGAGTGCAGCGAGGCGGTCTTGCCGTCGGCCCACTCGCCGCAGGAGCGCGAGTCGGGTGAGTAGGCGGTGACGGTCATCCAGAGGGTGCGGGCCGGGCGGACGGGGCGGCCGTTGAACCAGCGGGTCTCCAGCGGAAAGTCCGGCGGGGCTTCCTCGATCTGCACGGTTTCGTCGCTTGCCGCGTGCTCGGCCTCGACCATCGGGTCGGTGATGGTCATGCCCAGCACGCCGCGCGGCTCGCCGTCGGCCGGCAACAAGCCCGTGTCCAGCACGCCGGCTTTAAAGACCGACGCCTGGGCCGGCGTACAGCCCTTGGTCGCCGGCTGGGTGACCTGGGCCAGGGGCGTCAGGGAGCGTTGGTGGGTCGCCTGCTTGGTCAGGACGGCGGAGAGGGAAACCAGGCCGCACAATCCCAGGAAGCCGACGGCTTCGACGGCCAACCTCGCCGCGCTGCGGCGACGCCGACGCCACTCGTGTTTTCGGTTCATCGTCTTCACCGCGACATTCCGATCTTCGCCCTGAACACACGCGGGCGAATAAGGTGGTCGCGGGGTCCGTCCCGCTGTTCGTGCGCCCGGGCGAAACCGTTCGGAAACGGTTCGCCGCTGGCCTTGGCGCATCCTACGCCAATTGGTAGGGCCCCGCCGGACCGCGGGCCACCCCGTCCAGAATCTACCAAGCCGGGCGGCAAACGACAGCCGCGGACCCCGTTCACCCTCGTGTCGGCCCCCGGCTGGGAGGGCTGAAGCGATATCCCGACGCCCGAGCCGCCCGCCGCCCCTCTGCGACGCCCGAGAACCGGGATAGGGGAGCCCCGCCGCTCGACGAGGCCACGCTCAACCAAGCCCCGGCCCGACGACCGATATCATCCGCCCCTGATGTCCGTTTCTCTCCTGTTCATCGCCGCGGTGATCGGCCTGCTGGCCGGCGTTCTGGGCGGCCTGGCGGGGGTCGGGGGTTCGATCGTCATCCTCCCCGGCCTTCACCTGGCGCTCGGCGACGACCCCGAATCGATCCACCACCTCTATATGGCCTCGGCGATGCTGGTGAACATCGCGGTCGCCGTTCCTGCGGCACGCCGCCACGCCAAGGCCGGGGCCATCCGCAAAGACCTGCTCAAGCCGCTGCTCATCATCGCCTCAGTCGCCATCCTGGTCGGCGTGGTCACCAGCAACCACGTCTCCGGCGACTGGCTCAAGGACGGACTGGCGGCCTTCATCGCGTTCTACTGCCTGAGCAACATCGTCAAGGTCTTCCGCGGCGAGCACCCGCACGCCCCCGAACGCGAACGCACCAGCCTGCCCCGCCTGATCGTCGCCGGCGGGCTCACCGGGTTCGCCGGCGGCCTGCTCGGGCTCGGCGGCGGGGGCATCATGGTGCCGATCCTCCAGACCCTCTGCCGCGTGCCGCTGCGGCAGGCGATCGCCACCAGCAGCGGCGTGATGTGCGTCACCGCCGTCATCGGCGCCGCGCTCAAGCTCGGCACGCTCGGGCAGCATGACCAGCCGATCGGGCGGGCGGTGCTGCTGGGCCTGGCGATCGCGCCGACGGCCGTGCTCGGCGCGACGATCGGCGCCACCCTCACGCACAGGCTGCCGCTCAAGGCGGTGCGCGTGTGCGTGGCGGTCCTGCTGCTCATCGCCGCGGCGAAGATGGTGGGCGTCATCTAAACACGCTTCCCATTGATTGCATGCATCTTTCACGATTTGCATGCAAGTGGATAACTTAGCCTCAAGTGACCACGCTACTCCACTTAAGAACACTTGTTCTGGTGGTGCCGTCACACATTCAAGGGATTGATTTTCAGATTTCGCATAAAAACCCTCTCCCTTCTTTGAGGACAACATTCTTATTTGGATGGTTTTCTGATCAAATTGCGTACATGCACTCTCTAGAGCTCTGTTCGGTTTGGTAAGCTCCGCCACCAAGCTCGCCGCAGTGGTCGAGCAGAACTCTCGAAAGGAGCGTGTCGGATGCACAGGGTGGCACAACCGAAGAAGATGGTGATGGGAATCTTTGGCGCAGCTGCGCTCGCCGCGGCGGCGGGTTCGGCCTCCGCGCAGTGGTCGCCGAGCGACGAACCGAAAGTCTGGTGGGAAGTCGGTCAACAGACTTTCTATAACTCGTACCCGACACAGATCCCCAGCTCGACAGCGTACGATTCGAGCCTGCTCAAAAACAGCGGACGGCTTGTCACCGCGGTCCGCAACAAGATCACATTCGTTGATACATCTGATCCGGAATCGTGGGCCGAGTTTGTCTGTGCGCAAATCCAGGATCGCCAGTTGACCGCCGGCAACGTGGCGATCCAGCCGATTGATTTCGGCGCGGGAGGGCGTGCGGATCTGCCCGCTTACTCTTCCTGCAACAGGCTGGCTTGGGATCCGGATGATGACCTTGCGGAGCCGACAGATGAAGAGGTTCTGGACTGTCCCAACGACAGCACAAATTACACCGAATACTTCAAGCCGTGGCTGGACAACGGCATCGTCGACACACAAACATGGATGGAGGCATTCTGCGAGCGGTACAACGAGCTCCGCACAGCCTCTCTTGAAGATGAAGAAGCCTGGGACATTCCACTGCCGACAAAGTGGATGCTTGACATCGAAAGCTCCAATGGGAATATCTTCAGCTCCACGGCAGTGAACAGCTTTTATGTATCGATGCAAGATCCGCGCTGGAGTTCCTCTTCCTACCCGGTGCTCGGGCTGGGCTCAAATCCCGGCACTGGCGAGAAAATGTCAGACTACTGGGCTTCAAAGGGCTACCCGGAACCGGAATGTGATATCACCTACAACAACTGGACGTACTACGACCACTGGGCGGTCTACCAGTTCGACGTGGATAATCTTTCCTTCTCCGCGGCGCTGAAGGCCTCGACGGCGGATGTGCTCACTTCCTACTGGCCTGACTGCAAGTTCAGCAACTACGGCACAGCCGCCGCGGACGGCGTGTTGAACGCGAATCTCCCCCCGTATACCCACCGGCGGGGACTAATGAACACCGGCTTCGCCAGCGGGGATAACGTGTACACTCGGGTCGGTGTAAAAACCGTGTGGAATAGTGAAGACCCCGAGCCGTACATGCACGCCCCGACCCTCACCGGAGCGTCGGGATATATTTATACCAACGGCAGCTTTCAATGCAGATACTGCACACTGCTGGATAATATGAGCATTAGCAACTCGACGGAACGGGCTCGTGCCGCGTTGCTCCTGGCTTCACGCGAAGACGTCGAGTCGATTGTTTACTCGTACGGAGGGCAGGATCCCGCCACGATTTCTCCTTATATCTCTTTTCCGAACTACAACACCGTGCTAAGTACCGGATTTTATCGACGCTATCTGGCTCAGTTCCGCCGGCTCGGTGTCAAGGAGTTTAACCTCTGGAGCGATGTAGGCGTGGTTGACTATACCAACGCCGACACGTTCACGGACGAGCTCCTTCACCTCCTCGACCAGGTGTGGTCCACCGAGGTTGACGATGTCTCCGTGATCACCGGCACGCCGTCGGGCACGCCGACGGCCGCTGATCTCAAGGTCGCCGACCTGGAAGGCGCCGAAGTCTCCGGCACGCAGTACACCGAGATCGAGGTCGAGTTCGTGGGCAAACTCGTCAACTACGACCGCTTCCGCGTCGTGGTCGAATCGTCGGCCACCAATGGCAGCTCTGTCGCCATCGAGCCCGACGTCGAGATTCAGCTCTATGACTATGCCTCAGCCAGCTTCGTCACCGTCCCCTCCACGTCCATTAACTGGTGGCCGAGCAACCCCAACAAGACTCAGGAAACCACCGCGACTGTCGAGACTCGGATGGACCTCGATAGCTGCGGCGTCAGAGAATACTTCGATTTCATCAGCCCCAGCGGCGGTGTGCTGGTCCGCATCAAGCACGACGCAGGCTCGGGCGTAACCTGCAACTCCGTCTTCGACGTGGTGCAGGTCTACCAGCTTGACGACGGGAAAGTCCAAGCCCTTGATACCAACAACGACAAGATGATCACTTCCGGCGATATTACAGATTTCTACACTAACTATAGCACGTACACCACTTCACCCTGCAATGCCGCTTGCAACTTCAACCTTGTCAACGGGACTACAACTCAAGATACCTATGATTACAACACGGCTTGGCTCGGCAATACGGAAACATTCAAGAATACCGACTAAATCATGACTCTGGGCATGGATTTTATCCGACTAGCTCATAAAGCCCGGCTCGGTGCCGGGCTTTGTACTTCGTCGCCATCAACCCTCGGTCTCACCCGATCACCGGCGAGTTGGGCGCCGAGCGTGCCGCCAGCGGGCGGTCGCCCATCGACACCCGCACCGCACCCTCCGCCAAAAGATCCATCGGGTCGTAGATCGGCAGCGGCGAGCTCGTGTTGGCCAGGAGCAGCGGCGCCTCGCTGTAGCCGAGCAGCACCCCCTCGCACCCACGCCCGCCCATCGTGCGGATGATGTCAACGAACGTCTTCTGGCTCTCCGGCTTGGCGACGCCGAAGAGCAACTCCTTGAAGATGATCGCGTCGATCAGGTCGGCCTGCTCTTCTTCGGGCACCAGCACCGTGATGCCGCGGAGCCCCAGGCTCGTCTGGTACGCCGAGCCGAACATCACCGGCTTGGTCCCGATGAGCCCCACCGTCTTCCGCCCGTCCTTGGCGACCGCCTCGGCGACCAGGTCGGTCATCGTCAGGAACGGGATCGGCGAGCCGACCTCGGCGAGGTGGACGCCGAACTGCATGAGGTTGTCGGCGACGATGCAGAACTCGGCCCCCGCCGCCGCGAGGATCTTCGCCGAGCGGTGCAGCAGCTCGCCGACCGCGTGCCAGTCGTCGCGCATCACCGCGGAGATGTACAGCTCCAGCGGCTCATTATGCATCGAGATGATCGGATGGACCTGCTCGCCGATCAGCCGCGTCGCGTGCCGATAGATCGAGCGGTAGCAGAGTGCCGAGCCCTCGGGGCTGACAGCGATGATCCCGATGTGCTTCGGCACGTGTTCGCTCCTTGCCCCCCCTCCCCCTCCCCCTC
>CAZZDW010000138.1:0-6469 GCA_964652945.1 uncultured Phycisphaeraceae bacterium | reverse complement strand
CGGGGGGGGACGGCGGGGGCAAGAACGGCGCGAGCGCCGTGGACATCAGCGCCGCGTCGATCCCGTCGCGCGTCTATCCGGGCTTCGGCATGGTGCTGGCCGCGGCGACGGTCGAGCCCGGCCGCATCGATGCGTTCGCCGACAAGCTCGACGCCGCGATCACGCATCTGGCGGCCGAAGGCCCGACGCCCGACGACATGCGGCAGGCGGCCGAGGCGCTCAAGCCGTCGCTCGTCAACTCGCGGCAGAACCCGCGCTACTGGGCCGGCCTGCTCTCCCGCTGCCAGACACGCGGCATCGACCCCGACGACTTCGAGCACCCCGTCGAGCTGCTCGAGGGCATCTCGCGCGACGAGGTCGCGGCAACGCTCCGCACGGCCGTCCGCCCGCAGACGCGGATCCGCCTGACCATCACGCCCGAGTGAACGGTCTTTGTGGCACAGGCGTCTCGCCTGTGCGTCACGCGTTGCCATCGCGGCTCGCTCTACACTTGAACCATGAGCACGCGCGACCTGCCGCGGCTGGCGATCAGCATGGGCGATCCGCTGGGGATCGGGCCCGAGGTGGTCGCGCGGGCGCTGCTCGATGAACGTGTCGCGGGCTCGGCTCGCTGGCGGCTCTACGCGAGCCGCCGGGTGATGGACGAAGCCGCACGGCTCGTCGGCGTCTCGCTCGCCGATCTGCTCAAGGGTGGGACACGCGGCAGCCCGGTCGAGCTGATCGAGCCGGAGGGGGCTGATGAGTCGGCGCCGGATGAGAGCGCACAAGCCCCGGCCGGCCGTTTGTCGTTCGCCTGCTTCGCCGCGGCGATCGAAGACTGCAAGAACGAAGACGAGGCCGAGCGCTGCACAGGATTGGTCACCGCGCCGATCAGCAAAGAGCACTGGCACGCGGCCGGCTTCGCTTATCCGGGGCACACCGAGGTGCTGGCCGAGCGGTTCGCGTCGCCGCGTTCGGCGATGTTGTTTGTCGGGCCGCATTTCCGGGTGATCTTGGTGACGGTGCACGTGCCGCTGCGCGAGGTGGCGCAGCGCGTGACGAAGGAGCGCGTGCTCGAGTGCCTCCTGCTCGGCGACCGCGCCTGCCGCGAGCTGGGCGTGCGGCGGGGCGAGGGGCCGCGGATCGGCGTCGCGGGGATCAACCCGCACGCCGGCGAGCACGGGCTCTTCGGCGACGAGGACGAGCGGCTCGTCGCGCCCGCGGTGAAGGAAGCGGTCGCCCGCGGCGTCAACGCGATCGGGCCCTTGCCGGGCGACGTGGTCTTCCTGCACGCGCTCCGCGGCGAGTACGACCTGGTCGTCGCGATGTACCACGACCAGGGGCTGATCCCCGTCAAGCTGCTCGACCGCGAAGAGGCCGTCAACGTCACGACGGGGCTGGAGTGGAACGGGCGGCCGATCGTGCGGACCTCGCCGGCGCACGGCACCGCGATGGACATCGCCTGGGGCAAAAAGCCGGGCGGTTCGGGAAGTGGGAACGCGGACGCCTCGTCGATGAAGCACGCGATGCTGCACGCGGTAGAGATGGCGGCAATCCTCAAGAGCACCCAGTGAAAGCCGCGGGGCTCAGCCCCTCGGTCTATCTGGCGCACAAACACGCTCGTTTACGGCTTCTCTTCCGGGTGGTCCAGCGGCGAGCCCTGCCGGTAGACGTTCTCCATCAGGCGGATGTCCAGCAGCTCCATGTTGGCGTCGATCCGGCCGGTGTCGGCGAGGATCTTCTCCAGCCGGCGGCGGCGGACCTCGCCCGACGGCTCGCCGGGCGTGAAGTCGTGCGGCGGGCCGCCCCAGCGGATGCGGTTGCCCAGGTCCGTCACGATGATGAGCTCCTTGGTCTGCGCGTACGCCGAGACGTCGACCGCGGCGACCTGCTGCCAGACCTTGGGCGTCGAGCCGCGGAGGAACTCCAAGAGCGCCAGCCCCGCCTCGACGTCGCCCCCCAGCCACGGCGCACCGTACGCCGGCGGGTCGAACTGCGTGCCGAGGATGATCTTCAGCCCCGACGTGCCCGGCTCGTACTCGCGGATCAGCCGCTCGCTCTTGTCGGCGACGAGGTAGTCCTTGTCGTGCCAGCGCACGACCGCCGAGTAGGTGCGCCACGGGCCGAAGATGCGGACCACGCCGCCGTCCTCGCGCTGCACCGTCACCGGCCCGGCGAACCAGCCGGTCGCCATCAGGGCCTCCTGCGTGCGCACGAGCGCGTCGTGGTCGAAGGGATCGTTCGAGAGCGTCCGGCGTGCGAGCTCCTCCAGCTCGGCCCGCGAGAGGGGATCGAGCCACGTGCGCGTGCGGTCGGGCGTGCCGTCCTCGCGCATCACCACCGGCCACTGGAACTTGATCGTCAGCGGCGCCTCGACGATCGACTCGGCCCGCTGCTGCATCGGCTGGTAGACGATCACCAGCGCGACGATCGCCCCCACGATCGCCAGCGCCGAGACGCCGACGACCAGCGCGCGCCACGCCCGGCGGAATCGGGAGGGTCTTGCGGGGTTGTCGGAGGAATCAGGCATAGATGAAACTTGTAAAACCAGTTGGAACCACGGAGATCACGGAGGGCACGGAGCTTCACATCCAGTTTGTACGCGTGGGCGTGAACCCTCTGCTGCTTCTTTTTTTATGCCTTTCTCTGTGGTCTCCGTGTGCTCCGTGGTTCAAATTTCTTGCACTTCTTACGCTTCCCGCTCTCATGCGAGAGCGCCGGGCTTGTCTGCGAGTTGTGCGTCGCGCACCGCCATCTGCACGAGTCGTGCGCACAGCTCGGGCATCTCGATGCCGAGGTGCCGTGCGGCCATCGGCACCAGCGAGTGGTCCGTAAAGCCCGGCGTGGTGTTGATCTCGAGGAACCACGGTTGGCCGTCACCGTCGAGCATGAAGTCGGCGCGGGCGACGTGCCGAATACCCATCGCCGCGGCCAGCCGCTCCGTGTCACGCTTGACCCGCTCGGCGACGCCCGACGGCAACCGCGGATCGAGAACGTACCGCGTGTCGTTGCGCGTGTATTTCGCCTGGTAGTCGTATACACCGGCGGCCGGCAGGATCTCGATGATCGGCAATGCCTTGCCGTCGAGAAGGCCGACGGTCAGCTCTCTTGCAGGCTTTCCGTGCTCGCCCGTCACGCACGGCTCGATCATGTAGGTGTTCGTCGATGTGCCGAGCGATTCGATGCGCTGGCGGTCGATCTTCTGCCGCGCCTCGGCCCACTGCTCGTCGGAGCGGCAGATATACAGGCCGATCGTCGAGCCGTCGTGCACCGGCTTGAGCACCACCGGGTAAGGGAGCGGGCAGACGGTGTCGCGCAGATCGACGATGTGCGCGACGGTGGTGACGATGCCGAGGGCCTGGGCGGCGAACTTGGTGGCGACCTTGTCCATCGCCGCACGGGCGGCGCGCGAGCCGCTGGCGACGAACGGGCGGCCGTCGGCTTCGAGCAGGTCTTGCAGCGGCCCCCCCTCGCCCCAGCCGCCGTGGAGGAGCGGGAAGATCACCTCGCCGGGCAGAGCCGCGAGTTCGCCGATGCTGAGGCGGTCGATCGTCTGGTTGTGCAAGCGATAGCCGGCACGTTCGAGCGCCGCCGTCGCCATGCGGGCGGAGTTGAGGCTGACCTCGCGCTCGGAGTCCGGCCCGCCGCCGAGAACAAGGATGGAAGGGAGCGTCGTCATCGTTCGTTCGTCTTGTTTTTACCACAGAGGCACAGAGAACACAGAGGCCACAGAGAGGCACAAACACGCTCATGTCTTTCTCTGTGAACTCTGTGTCTCTGTGTACTCTGTGTCAAAAATAAGCAGGCTAAGCACCTTCGGTTTCCGTCTTTTCCCGCCGCCAGATCACCACCTCCGGCTCCAGTTCGACGCCGAAGCGGTCTTGCACTCGACGCTGCACCTCGGCGATGAGCGCGATCACGTCGCGGGTCTTGCCCACGCCGGGCGTGGATGGGGTCACGACGAAGTTCGCGTGCTTGTCGCTCACTTTCGCCGTGCCGACGGCGAGCCCCTTGCACCCGGCCCGGTCGATCAGCATCCCCGCGCTGACCCGCTGACCCGCCTCGCCCCCCCCGACAATCTCGGCAAGGTCCTCGCGCAGCGTCGGGTTCTTGAAGACGCACCCCGCCGAGCGGTCGCCCATCGGCTGCGAACGGCTCTTGTACGCCATGACCTCCTTGAGCTGCCCGCGCAGCACGGCCGGGTCTTCCTCGGCGAGCGTCAGCTCCACGCCCGTAATCACCAGATGACTCAAGCCCGATCGGCGATACCCGAAGTCGATCTCCTCCCGATCCAGCGTGAGCTGTTCAACGGGGTTATCAGGATCGATCGCATGCACGCGCGTGACCACGTCGGCGATCTGTCCGAAAGCCCCGCCGGCGTTCATGACGACCGCGCCGCCGAGCGTCGCGGGGATGCCGCCGAGCCCCTCGAGCCCGCCCAGGCCCAGCCGCACCGTCTCGGTGATGAGTTTGGGGAGGTTCGCCCCGGCCGCGGCGTAGACCGTGCACGCGCCCTGATCGATCTTCACCTCGCGGAAGAAGGGCGCGTCGAGCGAAACAACCAGCTCGCCGACGCCGTCGTCGTCGACCAGCAGGTTGGCCCCGTCGCCGAGGACGCGCAGGCGCGGGTCGACCGCGACGCATCGGCGGAGTTCATCGAGCGAGCGCGGCCGGGCGAGCCGGTCGGCGCGGCCGCCGATGCCGAACCACGTCGGCAGCTCCGCGTTGCGCTCCACCACGATGTCGGCCAGGGCGGTCATAGAGGAGACTCTGTCTGAGCGATCACGAAATAAGCAAATGGCAAAGGGCCAAATAGCAAATAAAGGCAGGTGTTCAGGTTCGAATTTGCCATTTGGTTATTTGCCATTTGCTATTTCCGCTGCGCCAGCAGCGAGGTAGCCCCTCGCCACCGCGTCCACCGGCCCCGCGCCCATCACCACGAGCAGGTCGCCGGGCTTGCAGACGTTCTCGAGCTGTTCGATGATCGCCTCGAAGGGATAGAGGTGCATCGCCTGCACGCCGCGGTGCCGAAGCTTGTCGACCAGGTCGGCCGCCGAGACCTTCTGCCGCTCGGCGATCGAGTCGCGCACGAAGTAAATATGCGGCACGATCACCACGTCCGCATCGCTGAACGCCGAGGCGAACTCGTCGAGCAAGAAGCGCGTCCGCGAGTGCTGGTGCGGCTGGAAGACGCACACCAGCCTGCCGCCTCTTTCCTGCGGCTTCTCAAAGTCGCGCAGCGCCCGCAAGGTCGCCGCAACTTCGGTCGGGTGGTGCCCGTAATCGTCGTAGACCTTCACACCCAAGATCTCTTGCGCGTGGCACAGGCGTTGGGGGGGCGCCTGTGCAGGATCGCTGGGGACAAACGGCACAGGCGAGACGCCTGTGCCATGGCTGATTCCGTTGTCAACGCCGAGGAACATCCGTGTGCCCAGCAGCTGCATGCGCCGGTGCAGGCCGCGGAACTCGCCGAGGGCCTGCGCCGTCATGTCCGGGTCGGCCCCGGCGATGATCGCCAGCGCGCACGCCGTCGCGGCGTTCATCGCGTTGTGCTGCCCCGGCATCGTGGTCAGCCACGCCGCCACCAGCCCCTCGCCCCGGCGGACGAGCCCCGTCTGCCGCGTCGGCGGGTCGTAACGCACCTGCCAGTCGGCGCTGGGGGAGTAGCCGATCGTCTGCACGGCACACTTCAGCCCGGCCGTCACGTCGCGCCGGTGCGTGTCGTTCTCGCCGATGAGCAGCACGCCGCCTTCCTCGGCCGGCGGGATCAGGCGGGCGAAGTCGCGGAAGGCTTCGATGATGGCTTCGAGCGAGCCGTAGATATCGAGGTGGTCGGCCTCGACGCTGGTGATCGCGGCGATGGTCGGGCGGTAGTTGTGGAACGAGCGGTTGTACTCGCACGCCTCGGCGATGAGGATGCCCGGCCGGCCCTTGAGCGGCCCCCGCGGGATCGTCTGCGCCCCGAGCCGAAACCCACCACCACTTTTGCCGTCGCCGAGCTGCGGGCACGTCGCCCCGACGATCACGCTCGGGTCGAGCCCGGCCTGGGCCAGCGCATAGCCGAGCATGGCCGACGTCGTGCTCTTGCCGTGCGTCCCGGCGATGCAGATGCCCGTCGAGCCGACCATCGCCCGCCCCAGCGCCTCGGCGTAGGTCAGGTGCGGGATGCCGCGGCGGTCGGCTTCGAGGAGTTGCGGGTGGTCGGGCTTGATCGCCGCGGAGGCGATGACCAGGTCGCACGCCTCCGGCAGCCACTGGCGGGACTGGTCGAACCCCACCGCGACGCCCTCGCGGCTGAGCGCGTCGGTGAAGGGCGAGGGGTAGGCGTCGGAGCCCTCGACGAGCCCGCCGCGTGCCCGGAGGAGGCGGGCCAGCCCCGACATGCCGCACCCGCCGACGCCGATCATGTAGACGTGCTTGGCCCGAACCTCGAGCCCGGCGACCCGCGGCGGCTCGGCCGCAGCGGAAACCGGGGCGATGGGGGGCGGTG
>CAZZDW010000137.1:0-6621 GCA_964652945.1 uncultured Phycisphaeraceae bacterium | reverse complement strand
TGGGGGGGGCGGGGCGTCGAGGCTCTCGACGCGGGTGAGCTTTGACCCGGCCGACGCGTTGGCGGCGGAGACGCTGTACGCCGAGTTGGCGGCGATCAAGCGGATGGTCGGGCATGTGTTGCGCAGCTCGCCGCCGGGGATGGCGGCGGGCGGGTTCGCCGGGATCGGCGGCGGCGCCAAAGGAGCGGGCGGCGGGAGTGGGGCCGGTGGTGTCGGGGGTGGCGGGGACGTGCTGTTTCAGCAGTACCTGACGATGCTCGAAGGGGAGGTCTCGCGCGAGCTTGCCGACGAGATCGTCGGCAAGGTGCGCGACGAGCTGACGCCGGGCGAGCTGGGGGACGAGTCGATTGTGCGGGTCGCGGTGCTGCGGCAGCTCTCGGGGCTGATCCCGGTGGCCAATGCGCCGACGCCGCCGAGCCGGGCGAAGACCGACGGCCCGATGGTGATTGCTCTTGTGGGGCCGACGGGTGTGGGGAAGACGACGACGATTGCGAAGCTTGCCGCGACGTACAAGCTTCGGCACGGCAAGCGGGTCGGGCTCATCACGGCGGACACGTACCGCATCGCGGCGGTCGATCAGCTCAGGACGTACGCGGGGATCATCGGGCTGCCGCTCAAGGTGGTGCTGACGCCCGACGAGATGGCCGCGGCGAGGGACGAGCTGGATCACTGCGACGTGATCCTGGTGGATACGGCGGGGCGGTCGCCGGGGAGCGTGGACCGGCTCGATGAGCTGAGCGCGATGCTCGCGGCGGTGAACGCGAGCGAGACGCACCTGGTGCTGTCGAGCGCGGCGAGCGAGGCCGTGCTGCTGCGGACGGTCGAGGCGTTCGGCGTGGTGAAGCCGAACCGGGTGATCTTCACGAAGCTCGACGAGGCGGTGAACTTCGGCGTGCTGGTCAACGTCGCGTCGCGCGTGAACATGAAGCTGTCGTTCGTGACGACCGGGCAGGAAGTGCCGGACCACATCGAGGCGGGGCGGCCGGATCGGCTGGCGCGGCTGGTGCTGGATGGACGGCTCGAGCCGGAGGCGATCGAGCAGAGAGGGGGGGCGGCGTGAGCGTGCTCGAGCGGACGATGATCGACCCGGAGATCGAGGCGGCGATCGCCGCGGCGATCCGGCGTGATCCGGGGAAGTGGGAGGAGGCCGACGAACCGTTTTGCACCGATCTGGCCCCCCCAGCCGGCGCCACCAAGAGCACGTCGAACCCGGCGGACGATCAGGCGACGCGGCTGCGGGCGCTGATTCAGGGTGAGACAGCTTCAATGCCTTTGAGGGGAGCGGGGATAAAGCTCTCGTCTGTCATCCCGGTCAACCAGCAACACCCGGTGGGCGGGCCGGACGCCCGCCCCACCCAAGACACCTCATCAACAGATGTGCATGGCAAGCTGCCGACGATGATCGCGGTGGCCTCGGGCAAGGGCGGCGTGGGGAAGACGAACATCGCGGTGAACCTGGCGATCACGCTGGCGGCGAGGGGCAGCCGCGTGACGCTGCTCGACGCCGACCTCGGCACGGCGAACGCGGACCTGCTCTGCGGCATCACGCCGACGGCGCGGCTGGAGCACGTGATCTCGTCCCTGCCGGTGCACGACGGTGCGCGGCGGAGCGTGCGCGAGATCGCCGTCGACATGCCGGCGATGGCGGGAGGGGTGGCGGGAGCGGCGAGAGCGCGGCTCATCGCCGGGTCGTCGGGCGTCGGGCGGCTGGCCGACCTGTCGGCGACTCAGCAGCGGCAGCTGCTGGCCTCGCTCAGCGAGCTCGACGACGATACCGACGTGCTTGTGGTCGACACGAGCGCGGGGGTGAGCCGGGCGGTGACGTCGTTTGTCGCCGCGGCGGACCTGACGGTCGTGGTGACGACGCCGGAGCCGACGGCGATCACGGATGCGTATGCGTTGATTAAGTGTGCGTCGGCGGGCGAGGATTCCTTCAGTGGTGGCACAGGCGTCCCGCCTGTGCATGAACGCTGGAGCCAGACGGCACAGGCGGGATGCCTGTGCCATGAACGACCGAGCCACGGTTCACCGAGTTTTTCGCTCATCGTGAACCAGGTGAGCGGCGAGGATGAAGCGCGGCGGGTTCATGCGCGGCTGGCCGCGGTGTGCGACCGGTTTCTCGGGGTGGCGCTCCCGATGCTCGGGTGGGTGGCGCACGATCTGCGCTTGCCGGAGGCGGTCCGTGCGCGGCAGCCGCTCGTGGTGCGGACGCCGCGTTCGCCGGCGGCACGCGACATCCAGATGATCGGCGGCAAGCTGGCCCAACAGATTGGGCTCGACGCGTCGGCGGAGCGGACCAGGGGCGGCGGCAGGAACGGCGTGGGGGGGATTGCGGGGGCGTTGGCACGGGTTCTGCGGTTCTCGGGCCGGTGAACGCCGCAAGTTTTCACTCAAAAAGCGTCGATTGGGTGTGAACCCGCTCAAGCCGGGCCGTCGTCGGTCCGACGAGTGTGGCCTTGGGGTGTGAATCTGATCGGTCTGGATCGGATGAGTGCAAGGGAGTGCGTGTGTCCCCCGGTGTACCGACGAAAGTGATCGCGGCCAATGTCGGGCTGACGGCCTTTGCGCTGGCGCTGGTCGCCGGGCTGGCGGCGGACAACCCCCTGGAGAGCATTGTCACGCGCGCGCTGGTCGCGATGGTGGTCTGCCACGTCGTCGGGTACGGCGTGGGGACGGTGATGGAGCGGGCGCTTCGGGATAGTTTGGAGGCGTACAAGGTGAAGGCGGCGGCGGCGCAGGCCGCGGCGCAGCAGGCGGCCCGCGCGGCGCGGGAGTCGACGATTGTGACGGTTTCGCCGGAAGACGAGGTTGGCGCGGCGGGTGAGCGTGCGGCGGCGTAAAGATTTTTCAAGAAGTTATCCACCGCCCAACACTTGATTTTTTTCTCATGTATACTCCGCCATCTTGCCGCACGGATTTGCTGGCGGGAATCAATGGAATGAGCGCCACTACGGCAGTGGCGACGCACATAGGAAATGGTCAAGGAGCAGACCATGGTCAGGACGAGAGCACTCTCATCGTCGCGTTCACGGGGCGGCGGCCGATACGCGGCCGAGCACGCCCAACCTTCCAAAATTCCGACGCCCTACGACGACATGCCCATCCAGGATGTCTGGAAGGAGTATCAGCGCGGCCGCGCGAAGGACATCCGCAACTTCCTGATGGAGAAGTACCTGCACCTGGTGCGGTACAACTCCGAGCGGATCTACGCGCGGCTGCCCGACGAGGTGGACCTGCAGGACCTGATCTCGGCCGGCATGTTCGGGCTGATGGACGCGATCGACGCCTTTGACCTGTCTCGCGGCGTGAAGTTCGAGACGTACTGCGCCCCGCGCATCCGCGGCGCCGTGCTCGACGAGCTGCGCTCGATGGACTGGGTGCCGCGGCTGGTGCGGCACCGCTCGGCGCGCGTCGAGGCGGCGCGGCAGCAGTTCGAGATGGCCAACGGGCGCGAGCCGACCGACGACGAGCTGAGCGACTCGCTGCGGCTGTCGGGCGAGGAGTTCGACAAGTTCAAGCGCGACTCCGGGGCCGTGGTGACCTTCTCGCTGACGCGCAAGTGCTTCAGCTCGGACGGGAGCAAGGACGTCCGCGAGATCGACGTCATCAAGGACGAGTCGCAGCGGAACCCGTTCGCCGAGATCCAGCGGAAGGACGTGCGCGACCTGGTGACCAAGGGCCTGTCGCGGGCCGAGCGGCTCATCGTGATCCTCTATTACTACGAGGAGATGACGATGAAGGAGATCGGCGCGACGCTGGACCTCTCGGAGAGCCGCGTGTCGCAGATGCACTCGTCGATCCTGGCGCGGCTCAAGGCGCAGATGCAGAACAAGGTGCGGGAGCTGGAGCCGGCGGAGTAACCGATTCACTGAAGGGGGAACAAGGGCGGGGGGAAGGGCAAGGGGGGTTCGTGACCTTCTCTCGAGGCACAGGTTCGCAAGAGCCTGTGTCTTTCTTTTGGCAGGAGTCGTTGGACATGCCGGGGAGTGCTTTGCATCAACCCTGGCGCTCTTGTATGAGACGCGAAGCGTGAGCGGGCGTCTTGCCGTATTTCAGCGTGCTGCACGCTCCCTGACGGTCGCGTCTCGTATGAAAGCGCGAGGCTTGATGCAAACAGTCCTGTAGGCCTGGGGCTCCGGATGGAGCGATCCGACTGGCTCTACAGTTGAGCATGTCGGAGACGGGCGTGGTCACGGCGGCGATCGGGCTGGGGGCGAATCTGGGCGACCGTGCGCGGAACATCGCCGAGGCGCTGCGGCTGCTGGGCGAGACGCCGGGGGTGGAGCGGGTCGTGCCGGGGCCGGTGATCGAGACGGCGGCGGTCGCGTGGCCGGGGGGAAAAGGAAAAGACAACGAGGATGCGGGCGGGCCGTATCTGAACTCGGCGGCGCTGGTCGAGACGACGCTGCCGCCTCGCGCGTTGCTGGAGGCGATGCACGCGATCGAGCGGCGGCTGGGGCGTGATCGGTCGTCGGAGACGCGGCGGTGGGGGCCGCGGACGATTGATTTGGATTTGCTGCTGTATGGCGATCGGGTGATCGAGGAGGAGGGCTTGCACGTGCCGCATCCGAGGATGCACGAGCGGCGGTTTGTGCTTGAGCCGCTGTGCGCGATCGCGCCCGGCATCGTGGTGCCGACGCTCGGCCGGAGCGTCGCGGCGCTGCTGGGCGTGCAGATCGAGCAGGCGTATTCGGCGAAGG
Organism: uncultured Phycisphaeraceae bacterium; assembly: GCA_964652945.1. Taxonomy (GTDB): domain Bacteria; phylum Planctomycetota; class Phycisphaerae; order Phycisphaerales; family UBA1924; genus CAZZDW01. Next base: position 1,921 of record CAZZDW010000137.1, on the reverse strand, counting down.
CGGCGCGGGTGAAGGGGATCAAGCCGTCGCTGCTGGCGCTGATTGCGGCGGCGGTCGGTGCGCTGGTTGGCGGGCAGGTACGTGTGCATGCGCAACAGCCGGCGCGGCCGCGGGTGGTGGAAGGGGCGGGGGGCGTGCGTGCGGAAGAGGAGAAGCTCACGCCGGCGGGCGTGCTGCGGCGTGTGCGCGAGGTGTATGCGCGGGGCGGCGGCGGGGGGGCGTGGGCCGAGCGCGTGCGGATGGTCGTGAGCGACGCACGCGGCGTGGCGCGCGGCTCGACGTACGTCGTGCGGTACGCACGGCCGGTCGAGGCGGGGGATTCGGAGAAACTCCAGGTCGATCTCGGGCGCGTGCGGATCTTTACCGACGGCGTGGAGGTCGTCGCGGTGACGCCGAGCGCGGGGGAGGTGGCGTTCCAGCGGACATTTGAGACTGGTGGCAGGACCAATGTCTTGTGGGCGATGCGGCGGGTGTTTCCGCCGGTGGCGATGCCGCAGGTCGCGGCGGCGTGGCTGAGTGATGACGCGATCGAGCACGCCGCCGATGAAGCGGTGGACCTGTTCCCGATCATCGGCCGGGTGATGTTCACGGCGGTGAACAGCGAGGACCACGGCCGGGTGATCGTCATGCGCGGCCGATCGCAGATAAGCGCCGAGCACCCGCAGACGGCCGAGGTCGCGGTGTCGGTCTTCGCCGAGACGGGGCGGCTCAAGGACGCGACGATCGAGTATCCGAAGGCCGCCGACGCCGAGCAGGGGGTGAAGATCGAGCTGCGGTTCACGCGGCTCTCGCCGGGCGATCCGGCGGCGTGGCGGCCGTCGATCGAGGGGAAGCGGCTGGTGGATTCGCCGGCGCTGCTCGAGCCGCGGGCGACGGTGTTTGCGCCGGGTGAGAACGCCGGGCGCGTGGCGCTGATGGACACGGAAGGCAAGAGCGTGCGCATCAGCGAGCTTGCCGATGGCGGCGGCGCTGCGGGCGTCAAGGCGCTTATCTTCACGCGCGTGCCGGTGGAGGGGATCGAGGGGCAACTCGCCGGCTCGGAGGCGTACCCGGACCTGTCGACCGCGTGGGGGTTGACGGCTGAGGCGATGGATGCCGTGCACGTCGGCGGGGTGAAACGGGCGGTGCTGGTGTCGACGCTCGAAGATGCGGCGTCGCTCGAAAAGATCCAGACGGCGCTCGAGCGCGTGCCGGAAGTGATATCTCAAGACAACGGGCTGCTCTGGGCGGCGTCGCCGGAGGGGACGATCGACCGCTTCGCGCCCGAATCGTCGACGGCGATTGTGCTGGTCGATCTGAACGGTGTGCTGATCGGCACGGTGAGCGTCGACGCCGTGAGCGTGAGCGATGAGGTGAAGGAGAGCGTTCGAGCAGAAATCGAGCGGCTGTTGCGCACGCGGCAGTCGAATGAGTAGACGCTCGCTCGGGGAGCGCTTCGCGTCTCGTACAAGAGCGATTCAGGGGTTCTTGGCTTTCTTCGCGGCTTCTTCTTCGCGGTTGGTCATGCGGATGAGGCGGGTGGTGGCGAGGATGAAGCCGGCGAAGAGGCCGACGACGGTGCCCCACGGGAGGGAGCCGGCGAAGTAGTCGACGCCGTAGCCGAGGGCCGCCCCGGCGAGGATCGAGACGATGAAGTCGGTGGCCATGGCGAAGGCCTTGGCCATGCCGGAGAGGTTGCCGGCCTGCTGCTGCCGCGTGGCGGCTTCCTGCTCCTCGCGGATGAGCGAAGCGGGCTTCTCGACCGGCGTGCGCAGCGCTTTGGGGATCTCCAGGCGCGGGTCGCGGTGGGGCGTGGGGCTGTCGTGGGCGTCGTCGGGCATGACAGGATGGTAATGGGTCTTGGGTCTTGGGTCTTGGGTCTTGGGTCTTGGGTCTTGGGTCAAGGAACGAGTGGCCTGTCGCAAAGGCACGGGCGGGGGCG
>CAZZDW010000136.1:0-6723 GCA_964652945.1 uncultured Phycisphaeraceae bacterium | reverse complement strand
ATCGTCACGCGGCGTTCCTGCATCGCTTCGAGCAGCGCCGACTGGACCTTGGCTGGGGCGCGGTTGATCTCGTCGGCCAGCACGATGTTGGCGAAGATCGGCCCCTTCTTGGGGTAGAAGGTGCCCTCCTTGGGGTTGTAGATGAGCGTGCCGACGAGGTCGGCCGGGAGAAGGTCAGGGGTGAACTGGATGCGGGCGAACTTGGCCTGGATCGCCTTGGCGAGGGTGTTGACGGTGAGCGTCTTGGCGAGGCCGGGGACGCCCTCGAGGAGGACGTGCCCGCCGGTGAGCAGGCCGAGGACGAGCCGCTCGACCATCTGCTCTTGGCCGATGACCACGCTCTCGACGGCGGAGAGGAGTTTGCGGATGGTTTCAGAGGCTGATCGGACCTGCCCGTCGATGTCGTAAGTCGTCATGGTGTATCCATTTATAGAGGAAAAGACCGGCCGGGTGGCGTGGGCGAGCCGAGCAGGGTGCAAGGTTTTCCTGATTTTCCTCCGTTGTCCAGTTCGCCCCGGCGGGCAAGACGGCATGCGCCCGACGACTGGATGCGCACGGCAGAGAAATCCGTCGCGTCGCTGGCGGGAGCCGGCCGAAAAGGCAAACTCAGGTTGGCGTCAGGGCGAGCCCTTAAGCCGGCTTCCCACGGTTGACGCCGCCGCGGCTCGGAGGAGTTCGCGGACCTGGTGGAGACCCAGGGATTTACCCCAGATTCACAGACACGGAGGTTCACCGCACAAACGGATCGCGAGGCCAAAATTTTTCGCGATTCATTTGCTTAACGGCCTTGATTAGCCACGACGAATTCGAGACAATCCCTGATGTCAGGTGTTTCCTGACACCGGTCACCTCTCTCACTCCCGAGGAGATTCATACATGATCCGTTCGCTGACTGTCGTTGCAGCCCTGGCACTGACCGCCGGGACTGCGCTGGCCGCCCCTCTCAATCTTGTTCCGCCGGCGGTGCCGAACAAGACCGACGTGACGGGCACGTTTATCTCGGCGCAGTACAACGCCACCACGCACCTGCTGAGCATCAGCGGGATGACGGCCGGCGCTGTGGTGCCGCCGAACACGATGATCAGCAACTTCTCGTCCTTCGGGACGTGGACGCTGACCGCCACGATCAACAATGACGGAACGATCGGTGGCGGCGGCGTGGCCAACCTGCTGCTCACCGGCCCATTCCCGGGTCCGGGGTCGTCCAACCTGATGACCTCGACGACGCTGAGCCAGTTCGGCTTCACGCTCGGCGGCGTGGCCGGCGGCGGCGCGACGCTCGAGTTCGTCTTCAACCCCGCGGGCGGCACGCTCAACCCCACGAACGCGCCCATCGGCGTGATCTTCCGCAACTCGACGCTTGCCGCAACGGATTTCAGCGAGAGCTTCAGCAGCAGCATCGCCTCCACCGCCGACGCCTTCCTCGTCCCGACGCCCGCCACCGCGGTGCTGGGGCTGGGCGGCGTGGCGCTGGCCGGCCGTCGCCGCCGCCGCTGAGTGACGCGTCCATCCACGGGTCGATGCCGCGGATCTCGCCGCGGCTACGGCATGAACCACGAATACGGAGCGCACCGTGACGTGCGCTCTTCCTTCCTGATCTTGCGGATCAGGAGCTCGCAAACCTTTCTCTCTCTACCACATATCTCTCGCCACGTTCATCACAACTCGATCTGTGCAGTTTCGTGCTGACGCACGGGGCTGTCATGTTGTCTCTCGCAAACGCACACGCGGCCCGAAGGCCGCAGGAGATCTGAACCATGCTGCTCACCCGGTCATTCGGTCGCACGTCCACCGCTCATCGTCCTTCCCACCGTCTCACCCGTCGCGTCGGCCAGGCCCAGGGGAATCTCCCCGTCGGGTGCGAGCTGCTGGAAAAGCGCGAGGTCTTCAGCCTCGCCGGCGTGACCCTCGGTGAACTGCCGCTGGGTTCCTTCAACTCCACCGGCGTCACGACCTACGACGCGGCGAGCGATTCGCTCGACATCAACGCGACGCCGTTGGCGATCTTCTTCACCACCGGGCCGCGCAACATGATCGCCACGCACGGCGACATCCAGATCCACGCGAAGGTCAACGGCTCGGGCAACCTCGTCAGCGGCGTCAGCGGCGACGACTTCCTCCTCCGCGGCAGCGTCGACATCGACGGCAACGGCTCCATCGGCGCCGGCGAGAGCGGCGTGCTCCTGACCGGCGAGATCTACGCCTTCGGCCACCAGGACACCGGCACGCCGACCGATGCCTTCGACTTCAAGTTCCAGGTCACCGGCGGCCTGCTCGCCTCGCTGTTCACCGGCAAGGATCTCGGCGTTTCCATGACCAGCGAGGGCTCCTCCTTCGCCGGCTCCTTCCAGGAGAACTTCGGCGGCGGGGCCAAGGGGAACTTCGGCCCCATCGACGCCCCCGAGCGCGGCAAGATCTCCGGCACCAAGTTCTTCGACATCACCGGCAACGGCCTCACCGACGACGACCAGCCCCTCGACGGCGTCACCGTCTACCTCGACGCCAACAACAACAGCATGCTCGACAACGGCGAGGCCTCCACCATCACCGACGTCAACGGCGGGTACAGCTTCGACAACCTCGCCCCCGGCATGTACACCGTCCGCGAGGTCGTCCCCGCAGGCTTCGTCCGCACAGGCCCCGCGATCGAGGACCACTACAGCGTCACCCTCGCCACCGGGCAGACCGTCACCGGCCTCGACTTCGCCAACGCCGAGAAGTGCACCGGCGACAACATCTGCAACGTCAAGTACACCATCAAGCGCGAGAAGAAAGACTGCTGGGGCCGCACGTACACCGACACCTTCTGCGTCACCGACCTGCGCGGCAAGACGCAGCAGGGCGACGAGGTCTGCGTCACCTTTACCCTCAAGGGCACCGAGTCGCACGTCTTCACGCTGGTCGCCTACACCGCGCCCGGCGCGACGTTCGTCGCCTCCGAGGCGTACAAGCAGAAGATCTTCGACGTCGACTCCGAGCTCTTCCAGCCCGGCACGCACACCCTCTGCGTCACCCTCCCCGACTGCTACTACCAGGTCGACTTCGTCTGCGGCGAGGCGATCGACAAGTTCGGCCCCGCCGGCTCCAACATCTTCTACTCGCCCCAGATGCGCCTGATCTCCGCCGACAACGGCGGCAAGAACGCCTGCACCATGTGCGACTGCACCGGATCGATCTCCGGGTTCGTCTGGAACGACAAGGACAACGACGGCAAGAAGGACTCCAAGGAGAAGGGCATCGAGGGCGTCAAGATCGTCCTCACCTGGACGGAGAACGGCAAGACCAAGACCGTCACCCGCTACACCGACGCCTACGGCAAGTACGTCTTCGACGGGCTCAAGGCCGGCAAGTACACCATCGTCGAGACCCAGCCCAAGAGCTACGACGACGGCAAGGACTCGCTGGGCTCGGCCGGCGGCGACAAGTGGAACGACAAGTTCACCAACATCTGCCTCGACAAGTGCGAGGACGCCACCAACTACAACTTCGGTGAGCGCGAAAAGGACAACAACTGCGACTGGGACCGCGACTACAACAACTGCGGCGACTTCTCCTGGTGGAAGTCCTCGTGGAAGACCCGCAAGCACAGCTGGTGCTGAACCACCACACCCCGGCCGCATATAACCCCGCCCACTCGGAGCCCCTCGGCATACACCGGGGGGCTTTTTTTACGCTCTTCGCGGGGCTTCGGCGGTTCTCTGCACCCGCCGCGTGGCCCGCACCGATGAAAGAGATCCGTCTATACTGCGCTCCTCGCCTCTTTCGGGAACATGTCCATGCCCACCAGCTTCTCTTCGCTCCGCCCCTTCGCCTGCGCCGCCGTGCTGACCGCCGCAGCCCTCGCCGGCGGCGGGTGCCAGCGCACGCTCACCGCCATCCGCGAGTCCGGCGACAAGGCCCTCGTGCAGGGCGATTACGACAAGGCCGTCGCCGAATATCAGGAATACCTCGACCAACGGCCGTGGGAGCCCAAGGTCCGCGCCAGCCTCGGCACCGCCTACCTCGGCCAGGGCCAGACCGCCCACGCCCGCGAGCAGCTCCTCGTCGCCCACTCCCAGGCCCCTGAGAGCGACGAGATCCTCGACCAGCTCTGCGAGGCCCTGCTGGCCAACGAGTCGTACACCGACCTCACCCGCATCCTCCGCCAGCGGACCATCGACCGCGGCAAGATGACCGACTTCCTCCGCCTGGGCACCTACGCCCAGAAGATGGGCGACGCCGACGAGGCCAAGCGGGCCCTGGTGACCGCGGCCCGCGTCGACGCCGGGCAGACGGCCGAGCCGTTCCTGGCCCTGTCGGACTTCTACGCGTCGGTCAACGACCACGACAAGGCCGTGCAGTACCTCCGCATGGCCTACGCGATCGACCCCAAGGACGGCCGGATCGGCCCCCGCGCCCAGGCGCTCAACCAGATCGTCGGGCCGTCGTTCGCAACAGCGCCGCAGATCGTGGACTGAAATGGGGTCTTGGGTCTTGGGTCTTGGGTCTTGGGTCTTGGGTCTTGGGTCCTGGGTCCTGGGTTTCGGGTCTTGGGCCTCGGGCATGTCTCTTGAAGTGCGTTTCCAAGACCCTTGAACCTCGACCCAAGACCAAGCTGTTTCTCCAGCTTGACCCTCCGGGGAGCCTCTTCCTACCATTCATCCGCATAAACGGATGAATATGACCTCCCTCGGGCGAACCCACACCATCTCCGAACAACTGCTCTGCTTGGCCGAGCCGGTGCGGCTGCGGATTGCGCGGGTTTTGGAGCGGGAGGAGCTGTCGGTGGGCGAGGTGGCGAAGGTGGTGCAGCTGCCGCAGAGCACGGTCTCGCGGCACCTCAAAACGCTCGGCGAGGCCGGGTGGCTCGTCAAACGCCCGGAGGGGACCGCGACGCTGTACCGGCTGGTGCTGGACGACCTGCCGCCTGAGAACCGGGCGATCTGGGTGACGGTGCGCGAGCAGCTCGCCGCACAGGGCGCCAAGGGAGACGACCCGGAACTGGCCGAGGACCTGCGGCGGCTCGCGGCCGTGCTCGAAGAACGGCGCGAGGACAGCCAGGCGTTCTTCGGCCGCATCGGCGGGCAGTGGGACAACGTGCGGGCCGAGCTCTTCGGGCAGCGGTTCACGTCGCAGGCGCTGCTCGCGCTCATCCCCGGCGACTGGGTCGTCGCCGATCTGGGCTGCGGCACCGGCAACGCGACCGAGCTGCTCGCGCCGCATGTCAAGCGCGTGCTGGCGATCGATCAGTCGGAGACGATGCTCGAAGCCGCCCACAAACGGCTGGGGGGGGTGGGCGGCGTGACGAACGTGGACTTTGTGAAAGCGGACCTGACGGCGCTGCCGCTCAAGGACGCGAGCGTCGACGCGGCGGTGTGCGTGCTCGTGCTGCACCACGCCGAGGAACCGGTGAAGCTGCTCGCCGAGGCGCGGCGTGTGCTCAAGCCGAATGGGGTGATGCTGATCGTGGACATGCTGGAGCACGATCGGCGGACGTACAAGCACACGATGGGGCACCGCTGGCAGGGCTTTTCGAAGCCACTGATGTCGAAGTGGCTCGGCGGGGCGGGCTATCGGGCTGAAAGCGTGCGCTTTGTGCCGCTCCCGGCCGATCCGGCGGGGAAGGGGCCGGGGTTGTTCGTCTGTACGGCTTGTGCCGGGGACGAGGCCGGTCGATAACTGATGACTTGCGGCTGGTTTTCACCACAGAGGCACAGAGGACACAGAGTTCACAGAGGAAGACAAATACAGATTGAACCACAGAGATCACGGAGAACACTGAGCGTTGCGCAACATGACTCATCCCATGGCCGTTCATCAATGACATTCTTATTTGAATGCCTTTCCCCATGCTCTCCGCCCCCCCTCCCCCCCCCTCCCGATGTGCTCGTGGTTCAAAGAGGTTTAGGTTTTTATGTCTTTCTCTGTGAACTCTGTGTCCTCTGTGCCTCTGTGGTAAAACCAGTCGAACGGATACTGAGAAGCTTGAACAACTTTTGGAACCCTGATATAGGAGATTGCCTGTGACGACGATGACCGCACCGATTCCCGCTTCGACCAAAGGCCACCACGCGGCCCGCACGGTGGACACCGCCGGCGGCCTGTCGTTCAAGGTCAAGGACCTGTCGCAGGCCGACTTCGGCCGCAAGGAGATCCGCCTGGCCGAGCACGAGATGCCGGGGCTGATGGCCCTCCGCGAGCGCTACGGCAAGACCAAGCCGCTCGCCGGCGCACGCATCGCGGGCTCGCTGCACATGACCGTGCAGACCGCCGTGCTGATCGAGACGCTGGTCATCCTCGGCGCCGAGGTGCGCTGGGTCTCGTGCAACATCTTCTCGACGCAGGACCACGCGGCCGCCGCGGTCGTCGTCGGCCGCCCCGAGAACGACGGCACCGTCGAATCGCCCAAGGGCGTGCCGGTCTTCGCGTGGAAGGGCGAAACACTCGAAGATTACTGGTGGTGCACCGAGCAACTGTTCGATTTCGGCGGCGGGAAGCTGCCCAACCTCATCCTCGACGACGGCGGCGACGCCACGCTCTTGGTGCTCAAGGGCGCGGAGTTCGAGAAGGCCGGCAAGGTCCCCGCGTTCAACGCCGCGAGCGAGCCGGAGGAATGGGGCGTGATCCTCGAGACCCTCCGCCGCAGCCTCGGCGAGAGCAAGGACCGCTGGACGAAGGTCCGCGAGTCGGTCAAGGGCGTGAGCGAGGAGACGACCACCGGCGTGCACCGTCTCTATGAGATGC
>CAZZDW010000135.1:0-6822 GCA_964652945.1 uncultured Phycisphaeraceae bacterium | reverse complement strand
GCCGATACGCTATCCTTCAAGGAACGGTTGCGCGATTCGGGCAACAGTTCCGATCACAGAGAAAGGCAAAGCCAGATTGCGGTCAACGCGGGATCGATCGAGTTGGATACGCCTCTCTGTGTGCTCTGCGATCTCTGTGGTTCAAATCGGCTTTGCCAGCGTAGAAGAGACTGAAGCGCGTATGACGACCACGACCGTTGACAACTCCACGCAGACCCCCGCGGTCTACGCGCGGGGCGTCAGCAAGACCTTCGGCAAGGGAACGGCCGCCGTGCCGGCGCTCCGCGGCGTCGACCTCACCATCGACCCGGGCAAGCTCGTCATGCTCGTCGGGCCCTCCGGCTGCGGCAAGACCACGCTCGTCTCCGTCGTCTCGGGCGTCCTCGACGCCGACGAAGGGGACGTGCAGGTCTACGGCACGCGCTGGGCCGACCTGCGCTCCGACCGGCGCACCGCCCTCCGCGGCGAGCTCGTCGGCTTCGTCTTCCAGCAGTTCAACTTGATCCCGAGCCTGAGCAACGAGGAGAACGTCGCGGTGCCGCTGATCATCCGCGGCGTGGGCTTTGCGCAGGCGAAAAAACAGGCCCGCGAGATGCTCGGGCAGGTCGGCCTGGGCGACCGCGCGGCGTCGCGCCCCGCGCAGCTCTCGGGCGGCATGCAGCAGCGCGTCGCGATCGCGCGGGCCCTCGTCGCCGACCCGCCGCTGCTCGTCTGCGACGAGCCGACGGCCAACCTCGACGCCCGCACCGGCCAGAGCGTCATGGAGCTGATCCACCACGCCTCACGCGGCGCCGACCGCGACGGCCGAAAGCGCTGCGTCATCGTCGTCACCCACGACGCGCGGATCTTCCACTACGCCGACCGCATCGAAGAGATGGAGGACGGCCGGCTCAAGAACCACCCCAGCAGGTTCATCGAGGAAGAGGCCAAGTGGGTGCCGAAGTATGAGAATGGAGGCGATGATGGCGATGCCAAGGCTGCTTTGTGATCGGGTTCCGGGTCTCGGGTTCCGGGTTCCGGGTTCCGGGTTTCGAGCCACCGATCCAAGGTCTTTGCGGTGTTTCTGTGCTGCACGTTGAAGCCGTTGGCCGCTGGTTGTGCTGTCTGTACCCGGAACCCGAGACCCGGAACCCGGAACCCGGAACCCGGCTTCGGCTCTGTGCACACGGGTTCAAGGAATCTCTCATGATCAAGTGGACCACCATCCTGCTCTCCGTCGTCGGCCTAAGCGTCGGCATCTACGCGGTTTCGACGGCCGAGTATGCGCCGCCGCCGATGCCGCTGGCGGCCGCGCCGTCGATCAACCCCTATGAGCACGGCATCGCCTGCTCGGGGCTCGTCGAGGCGGCCTCTCGGAACATCGAGATCGCGCCGCTCGAAGGGGGCGGTCTGGTCACGAAGCTCTTTGTCGAAGTCGGCGATCAGGTCGAGGCCGGGCAGCCGCTCTTTGAGCTGGACACGCGGCCGCTGCAATCGGACCTGCTCCGCGCGCGGGCCGACGTGGCGGTGGCGAGCGCGAGCCTCGCCCGCCTGCAAGCCCAGCCGCGGCTGGAGACGATCCCGCCGCTGCGGGCCGCGGTGCAGGCGATGGAGGCCGAGTACGCCGACTGGGAGGACCAGTACACGAGCCTGCAGGCCGCCGAGCGGCGGGACGCCGCGAGCACGAGCGAGCTGCAGCGCCGATACTTCCAGTTGCAGGGTTCCAAAGCACGGCTCGAACAGGCGAAGGCCGAGCTGGCCCTCGCCGAGGCCGGCGCGTGGGCGGAGGACGTCGGCGTCGCGCGGGCGCAGCTCGACCAGGCGCGGGCGGCGGTCCAGGCGATCGAGCTGCTCATCGAACGCCGAACGGTGAAGTCGCCCGTCGACGGCACGGTGCTCAAACGCAACATCGTGCTGGGCGAGTTCGCCGACACCAACGCGCCGTCGCTGGTGGTGGGGGATCTGTCGAGCCTGAACGTGCGGGCGAGCGTGGACGAGGAGGACCTGCCGCTCTTGCGCGACGGCGCCAAGGGTGTTGCGAGGCTGCGCGGGCGGGCGGAGATCACCGTGCCGCTGACGATGGTGCGGATCGAGCCGTTGGCCCGGCCCAAGACGACGCTCAGCGGCTCGACGACCGAGCGGGTCGACACGCGCGTGCTGGAGGTGCTCTTCGCGGTGGCCGGGCCCTCCGAGCCGCCGGTTCGGCTGTACCCGGGCCAGCTCGTCGATGTCTTTATCGAGGGGTATGAGCCGGGGAAGGATGTGGGGAAGAAGTAGGGAGCAGGGAATAGGCAGCAGGCAGCAGGAAATACAGGCGTTGGGCGTGAGGCGTCTGTAGCTGGAGTGAGATTGTCAGTGCCGCCGTTGGTCTTGTTTTGCTGTATGTATGAGCGTTCTCTGTCTTGCCAATGGCCATCGGCCAATGGCCAATGGCCTTCTGCTCCCTCTGGCTCAGCACCCCGCCAACCACGCGGTGAGGAAGTCGAAGATGTCCTGCACCGTGACGCCGTTGGTCTGGTTGAAGTCGGCCGAGCTGTTGCCGGCCAGCCACGCGGTGAGGAAGTCGAAGATATCCTGCACCGTGACGCCGTTGGCGTTGTTGAAGTCGGCCGGGCACGCGGGCTCTTCTGCGCCCGGCGCGTAGAAATACAGCGGCTGGTACAGCCCTTCGCTGAGCGTGTAGTACCCCTGCCCGTCGTCGGCGAAGCAGATCGCCTCGCCCTGCGGCTCGCTCGCCACGGGCACGCCGATCGCCGCGCCGCTCAGCGCCTGGGCGATGGTCTGTTCTGAGCCGCGTTCCCACATGAGGGCAAAGTCGAGGCCGCGGAGGAGGATCGCGCTGCCGTCGGGGGCGATGTCGCCGCCGGTGATGCGCTGGCCGGCGTTGAGCGGGATCGTCGTGACCAGCGACAGGGTGATGGTCGCGTTGTTGACGAGCGATGAGGCGGGCGCGACGTAGACGCCGGCGGAGCCGAAGACCTTGGTGACGATGTAGAGGTCGCGGTTGACGGGATCGACAAAGAGCGTCTCGGCGTCGGGCGCTTTGTCGTCGACGAACGCCTCGGCCGGGTACTGCAGCTTGAACGTCTGGATGATCGCGGAGCCGATCACGACCGCGTGCGGGCTGCCGGCCCAGGCGAGGTCGGGCGTCTGCTCGGGGAAGCGGTAGACCGGGAACTGCGTGCGTGCGGGCCCGTTGTTGCCGATGTCGCCGACGTAGAGGTAGGTCGCGCCGGAGAGCGGCCCCGGGCCGCGGGCGATGTCCTCGAAGTCGACATTGGCTTTGCCGGTGAGCGAGTAGCCGCAGAGCACGCGGCCCTGCGTGTCGAGCGCGAAGACGCGGCCCGTGAGCTCGCTGGAGTCGTTGTGCGTCCACAGCGTGCCGGGGGTGTTGTGCCCGGCGACGAGGCCCGAGGCCTCGATAACCGCGTCGTAGTCGAGGTTCCCGACGTTCACGCCGGCCTGGTAGCTCGTCGGCACGCCGGCGATCGCCGAGCAGGCGGCCGCCGCCGCGGCAAGGCATGCGGCCAGTCCATGAACACGGCGAACTCGTCCGGCGGGTGTTGTGGTCGTCATGACGGCCAGTGTAAAGACCCGGCCTCAAAAATGAAGCCGGTCATTCAGGTTTTGCATGAATCTGTGCAGAAAAAACGCGGCCGCAGGCGACCTCGCGGGATTTCGCGCGCGAACCCGGTGAAAATCCCGTGAAAATGGGTAACTTACAGTGGTACGACGCCGTTCAACGGTCGGCCAGCGCCCGGATCGGCATCAGGTCGAGCGTGAACCCGGCGATGGCGCTGGATTGGATCGCTGACCCCTCGATCGGGACTTCGCACAGACGCGAACCTTGGCGCCGCCAGCAGCGGGCGTCGCCGTTTTCGGGGTCGATCGTCCAGTACTCGGCGACGCCGAAGCGGTCGTAATCGTCGCGCTTGGTGATGAGGTCGAGCATCTTGGTGCCGGCCGAAAGAATCTCGACGATCAGATCGGGCGCGATGTCAAGCCGATCAATCCGCATCGACATGCGATCGGCAACGTACACCGCGATGTCCGGGCGGTAAACCTTCTCTCGTGCAAACCGGACGTCGGTCTCGTGAAAAACACTGGCTTGGTTGGTCTGCTTGGCAAAGCCCATCGCCTGATAGAGCACTTCGGCGGCGACCTGGTTGTGACCCGGCGTCGGACTCGGCGACATCACCACGACTCCGTCAATGAGTTCATACCGTTCGGCCGTCTCGCCGAGCATGAGAAACTCGTCGGCCGTCATGCGGAGGCCGGCGTAGCCCAAGCGGGGATCGTGCTTCGGAGCCGCGGACATCGGTTAAGTGTACACGCTCCCGCATGACGAGCACACGGGAGCGTGTTCCGAAAAAACTACGGTTTTGAGGGCTTAGCCGTGGATGAGCTTGCCCTCGGCGGCCGTCGCGGCCTCCTTGAGCGCCTCGTGCATCGTCGGGTGCGCGTGCACCGTCGCGATGATCTCCTCGGTCGTCGCCTCGAGGCGTCGGGCCAGCGTCATCTCCGCGATCAGCTCCGTCGCCTGATCGCCGAGGATGTGCGCCCCGAGGATCTCTCCACGCGGCAGGCCCCGGATGATCTTCACAAAGCCGTCCGTGTGCGCCGCGGCGATCGCCTTGCCGTGCGCCATGAACGGGTACTTGCCCACCTCGTAGTCCTTGCCCTTGGCCAGCCCCATCTCGATGAGCTTCTGCTCGGTGAAGCCCACGCTCGCGACCTGCGGCAAGCAATACGTGCACCCCGGAATGATCGAATAATCGATCGGGTACGGCTCGTGCCCCCCCGCCGCCGGCTTCTTCGCCTTGAGCGCGATGCGCTCCACGCAGATGACGGCCTCTTCGCTCGCCACGTGCGCCAGCCACGGCGGGCCGATCACGTCGCCCACGGCGTACACGCCATCGATGTTCGTCTTGTAATCGATCGCCTCGGCCTTGGTGACGCCCGGCTTGAAGTCCGTGACGATGTGGTCCTTCTCGATCTTCAGCCCCAGCGAGGCATCGCACAAGCCGTCGGTCCGGCCCTTGACGCCGATCGCCAGCAGCACCTTGTCGGCCTCGATCGTTTCCTTCTTGCTCTCGTCGGCTTTCCCATTCACAAACGGCGCGACGGTGACCTTGACGCCCTTGCCGCTCGTGTCGACGGCCATCGTCGTCGTCCCGGTGCGGATGTCCATGCCGTGCTTTTTGTAGAGCTTGCCAAGGGCGTCGGAGACGTCCTTGTCCTCGACGGGCAGGATGCGGTCGAGCATCTCGATGACGGTGACCTTGGTCCCCATCGTCGAGTAGAAGTAGGCGAACTCCATCCCGATCGCGCCCGCCCCGACGACGACCAGCCGTTCCGGCTTCTCCTTGTTGTACATCGCCTCGCGGGCGCCCCAGATCTTCTGGCCGTCGAACTTGGCGAACGGCAGATCGCGGGCGACCGAGCCGGTGGCGACGATGACGTGGTCGGCCGTCAGGGTGTCGACGGTCTTGCCGGGCGTAGCGGGGGCGGAGGTCAGCTCCTCCTGCACCTTGCACTCCTGGACTTCCACTTTGCACGGCGCGTTGCCCTTGCGGCCCGACACGATCTTGGCGCTGCCGACGATGTGGGTGATCTTGTTCTTCTTGAAGAGGAACTCGATGCCCTTGTTGAGCTTGGCCGCGACGTCGCGCGAGCGGCCGATGATGCGGCTCCAGTCGAGCTCGACCTTGCCGTCGCCGGGCAGCTTGATGCCCCAGAAGTCCTGATCCTCGCGGCGGGAGATCTTCTCGACCAGTTCGGCGTTGGAGAGGAGGGATTTCGAGGGAATGCACCCCCAGTTGAGGCAGACGCCGCCGAGCTTGGCCCGCTCGACGCAGGCGACCTTGAAGCCGAGCTGGGCGGCCCGGATGGCCCCGACATACCCGGCAGGGCCTCCACCGATCACGATCACGTCAAAGTGCTTGTCCGACACGCAAAAACTCCTGCAAAGGGGGTCGAAGTGAGGGCCCACACTGTAGGATGCACCCCGAGAACGCGGAGGAACGGAGGCGAGCGGAGACGCGGAGAAAAGACACCGGAATATTTGAACGCGGAGATCGCGAAGACGTGGAGAAGAGCCCTGAAGGCATGGTCGTGCGTTGAAACGAGCCCGCAGCGCAAGCAAGGGCGAGCGCGGAATGCTCGGTTGTCAACGATTCATCTCAACCCTCGCTCGCGCTTCGGGCTCGTCAGCAAAGCAGAAGACCATGTATCTTTCGAGCCTCCACGAGCTTCGCGTTCAACAACGTTTTCAACTCTGCGTGCTCCGCTCTGCTCCGCGTCCGCCGCGTTCGTCTTTTTTCGGTGCGCATACTCTTCCTCATGCCCCGCCTGTGCACCGTCGGTGATTCCGTCAAGATCGGCCATGCCCAGCCCCTCGCGGTGATCGCGGGGCCGTGCGTGCTCGAGTCGTATGAATTGGGCCTCGAGATCGGCGCGGCTGTCCGCGACGCCTGCCTCGCCCACGGCTTGCAGTACGTCTTCAAGGCCTCGTTCGACAAGGCCAACCGCTCGCACGTCGACTCGCCGCGTGGCCCGGGGATCAAGCAGGGCCTGGCGTGGCTGGAGCGGATCGGCCGCGAGCTGGGCGTGCCGGTGACGACGGACGTGCACGAGCCGGCCCAGGCCGAGCCGGTCGCGGCGGTGATTGACCTCCTGCAGATCCCCGCCTTCCTGTGCCGGCAGACCGACCTGCTCTTTGCCGTCGGCAAGGCGGTGGCCCATGCCAACAAACGCCCCGATCGCGCGGGGGAAGGGGGAGGGGGGGGAGGGGGGGCCGTCAACATCAAGAAGGGGCCGTTCCGCTCCCCGGCCGAGATGGCC
>CAZZDW010000134.1:0-6858 GCA_964652945.1 uncultured Phycisphaeraceae bacterium | reverse complement strand
CACGCCGGGCTCTCCTTGTGACACACAATGCCTATATCAGCGCAGAGATCAATAGAGCCCACGAATGGCGTCTTCTTCCTCGAACGGAGCCGGGGCATGGGATCATGGATCGATCAGGAGCTAGCCGGCTGCAGGTTCGCCGACGAGCGGCTGGGCAAGCGGTTTGGCGTATTGATGGAACAACTCTCCCGGGGCATCGGCCGGACGATCCCGCTGGCGTGCGGCGACTGGGCCGCGACCAAGGCCGCGTACCGCTTCCTCGACAACGACCGCGTGCGCGAATCAGAGATCCTCGCCGGACACTTCGCCGCGACGCGCGACCGCTTCGACGCCGTCGATGGCCGCGTGCTCGTGCTGCACGACACCACCGAGTTCTCGTTCACGCGCGAGGACACCAAGGCGATCGGCGTCACCCGCAAGGTCGGCGACGGCCGCATGGACGATCGCGGCCGGCCGCGGCTGCACACGATCTGCGGCATCCTCATGCACTCGAGTCTCGTGGTGACCACCGACGGCTTGCCGCTGGGGCTGGCGGCCATCAAGCTGTGGACGCGCCGACGTTTCAAGGGCACCGACGCGCTGGCGGGCAGGGGCCGTGAAGGCGGCAAGCACACCGTGAACGCGGCACGCATCCCGATCGAGAAGAAGGAGAGCATCCGCTGGCTGGAGAACACGCAACAATCGGCCCAGACCCTCGGTGACGCAAGCCGCTGCGTCCACGTCGGCGATCGCGAGAGCGACATCTACGAGTTGTTCTGCGCATGCGAGTCGCTGGGAACGAAGTTCGTCTTCCGCACGTGCGTGAACCGCCGCGTGCTCGACGGCGGGACCACGATTTATAAAGTCATGGAGGCGCAGCGCGTCAAGGGCGTGCATCGCATCGAGGTGCGGAACAACAAGGGCGAGCCATCGGCGGCGGTGCTGGAGATCAAATACGAACGGATGACGGTCCGTCCGCCGCTGGGCAAGGAGAAACGCTACGACGACCTCGAGCTGACGGTGATCCACCCCGCCGAGCGCGGCAAGCCGAAGGACCGGGATCGCATCGAGTGGAAGCTGGTGACGAACCTGCCGATCCGCAACCGGTCGGACGCGATCGAGAAGCTGGAGTGGTACGCGCTGCGGTGGAAGATCGAGACGTTCCACAAAGTTATGAAGTCGGGGTGCAAGGCCGAGGAGTCGAGACTGCGGACGGCCGATCGTCTGGCGAACCTGATCGCGATGATGTGCATCCTGGAGTGGCGGGTGCTGTGGCTGACGATGCTCAACCGCGCGTCGCCACAGCTGCCGGCGACCCTGGCGTTCACGGCGCGCGAGGCCAGCAATCAGGCTCGCATACTCATCCGCGACAACGACGGCAATTCCGGTCCCGAGTTCGAGGCCGAGCTGCGCCGGCACAAGATTACCTGCGACAGCGGTCTTACTGCGGGCCGGTGCTGCCGCCGAAGTCGACGCCTTTGAGGCCGTTGCGCGTCCAGCGGTAGTAGCCGATCATCTGCTCGTCCTTGCGGCCGTTGAGCGTCGGCGGCTCGCCCGGCCGCGGCGAATAGGTGTACACCGTCCAGAACGGCGAGGCCGGGTCCTCCGGGTTCCACCCTTTGTCGGCGTCGGCCGTCTTGCGGACCGCCACGTGGTCGTCGAAGAAGAGCAGCGGCTGCGACGCCTGCGGATAGGCGTGCCACAGCCGCGTCCTCGAGCTGTGCCGGTCCCAATAGTCGAACGTCGAGACCTTCTGCGACGCGAAGTGGATCTCGTCGATCCGCGGCACGCGGAACTCGGTCGCCGTGCTCACCGTCACCAGCAGGTGGCTGCCGGGGCTCGTCGACGTCGACGGGATGGGGAAGCCGGTTTCGTTCTTGGCGAGAGCCGCGGGGACCTTGTGGTAGCTGGACTCGAACGGCGTCATCATCTGGTAAGCGACGGACCCCGAGTTGAAGACGCCGGTGGAGTCCGTGCCGCCCGTCTGCTCGACGCCCTGCAGCGGCGTGTCGACGTTGCGCTGCCAGACGAGCAGGTCGCGGTCTTCCGGGCACGCCGCGGTGGGCAGCGGCAGCTTGTCGCCGAGGTAGCCGCCGTCGAGCATCGCCAGGTACGACCAGCGGAGGCTCGCCATGAGGCTCGAGACGGCCGGCTGAGACGAGGCGTCGCGGCCGAGGTTCCGGCGGACGATGTCGACGGCCTGGAAGCAGTGCGCCGTCGTCGCCAGCGGGGCGTTGTTCAGATCGCTCCACGTGCTGCGCGAGGTGCTGCGGCTCCAGCTGAACATGCCGATGTAGCCCCTGGCGTCGGAGGCGTAGTTGGCCATGCCCAGGCCGTACGAGCGCATGTTGCTGGTGCAGACCGTCGTGCGTGCGGCGGCGCGCGCCTTGCCGAGGGCCGGCAGCAGCAGCCCCATGAGCAGCGCGATGATCGCGATGACCACCAGCAGCTCGATGAGCGAGAAGGCCGGACGTTGAACAACCCGTCGATCAGTCATCCGTGGACTCCGTAAAACCAGAAGCCCCCCGCGTCCTTTTCAGAAGGCGGGGGAGTGGGAGGAATCGGCTCAGCAACCCGCGAGCCAGGCGGTCAGGAAGTCGAAGATGTCCTGCACCGTGACGCCGTTGACGCCGTTGAAGTCGGCCGAGGGCGAGCCGGCGAGCCAGGCAGTCAGGAAGTCGAAGATGTCCTGCACCGTAACGCCGTTGACGCCGTTGAAGTCGGCCGGGCAGAGGTTGGGGAGGGGGATGCGGAGCAGGGCGACGCCGGCGTCGGCGTCGTTGATGCCGCAGAGCGCCGCCTTGGCGTCACGCAGGGAGACGACCACGAGCACCGCGTCGCCGACGATCGCCGACTGGTTGAAGCTGCGGATGTAGTAGCCGTCGTCGAACATCCCGTTGCCGTCGATGTCGACCGGGTCGTTGGTCCGGGCGAGGACGAGGGCGCTGTCGAAGACGAGCACGCGGGCGAGGGCGTCGTCGGCGTTGTCGGTGTTGCCGGCGATCACGTAATGCCCGTTGTCGCCGATCGTGAGGTAGGAGAACGCTTTGGGGAACGCCGGATTCGGGTCGGCGATCTCGGCCCAGTGCTCGGCGGAGCCGGGGTAGAGCGCATCGCCGGGCTGGATTACGGTGCCGATCGACGGCCCGGTGCCGAGGATGACAAAGTCGGGGGCGTCCTGCTGCGTCGCGCCGGCGATCCAGCGCCCGCCCGTGGTCATCCGGATCGCGTACGTGCTGAAGCTGACGACCGGCGATGCGTTGCCGGGCAGCACGGTCGAATCGCCCTGCACCACCACCGTGTTGTCCACGACGATCAGCGGCGTAAAGGGATTCGACGGCAGGTTCAGGCTCGCCTGATAGATCGAGTGCGCTCCCGACGGGTCCATGGTGAACCCGATCTGTCCCGAGACGCCGATCGGCATCAGGCCCTGATCGGCGTTGATGGGCATCGACGCGCCGACGGGCTGGGTGACGCCGCCCTGGGCGATCAGCGTGTTGCCGTTGTTGCTGAGGAAGGCGATGTTGCCGCTGTTGTTGGTGCCGAGGAAGACGCTGTTGTTGCTGAAGATGCCGGAGTTGCCGAGGAGCTGCCCGTAGTTGAGCCCCGGCACGGCCGGCACCGGCGAGCCCTCGCGGGCGATCTCGGTGACGGTCGCGCCGTTGAGCGTGCCGACGATGCCGTTGGTCGCGTTGGCGGCGTTGGTGGTGCCGGTGAAGGCGATCACGCCCGAATCGTTGACGTGCGCACCGATGTCGATGGCGGTCATCAGGCCGTTGGGCGTGTTGGTCACGCCGGTCTGCATGACCACCGAGGGCGCGCCGCCGCCGGAGGAATGCAGCAGGATCTGGTTCGATGTCGAGGCGTCATTGGTGGTGCATTTGAGGACCCAATGGGAGCCGTCAGGGCTCGAGAAAGGCCGGGTGAAGTCGGTGATGCGGACGCCGCCGCCTCCCGGCACGAGCGAAGTGGAAGAGGCCGACAGGCTGGTCACGATCGCCTCGGCGTCGGCCGTCGCCGGATGCGCCGGCTGGCTGGTCGTGACGGCGCTGGCGGCATTGCTCGCCAAGTCGATGTCCGACGTCGTCGACGCGGTGGCCGAGACCGTCATCGTGGCGGCCGGCGCGAGCACGGTGAGGTTGATCGTGATGTCGGCGAAGGACGAAGCGCCAAAGGCGGGCAGCGACGGCAACTGGTAGGTCAGTTGTGTCGCCGTCGCCGTCGTGGGCGCGGGGAAGGAGCCGGCGAACATCGCGTCGCCGCCGGGCGGCAGGTCGACGACGACCTGCACCGGCCCGGAAGCCGTGTCGCCGAAGTTGCCGACGTGGACCGAGAAGACCATCGTGTCGCCGGGGCCGCGGGTGCATTCTTCGGAGGCGCCCATCGTCACGACGAGGTTCGTCCCGTTCGGCGGCGAGTACAACTGCGGCGCCCAGACGGCGGGAGAGTAGAACCCGCCGACGTTGCTGGTGAAGCTCGGCTGCGCCACACCCTGTTCATACACCCCCGAAGCAAGGTTGTACACGTACATGTAGGGGTGGATCATGTCGTCGGACTGCCGCGTAAGAAACAGGCGGCCGTCGCCGAAGGCGAGCCCGCGGATGCCGGAATCGCCGTTGCCCGGCAGCTCGGCGATCTTGGTGAACGTCGGCGCGCTCCACGGCTGATTGATGTGGTAGAGCCCCGTGCCGTCGAGGTACCCCGAGGTGCTCAAGAGCGCGTAGTAGCTGTCGGTGCCCGCGTCATAGGCGAGGCCGTCGAGCCGCGCCTGCGAGAAGCTGCTGGAGTACGCGGCGGTCGAGCGGTCGAGCGTGCCGATCGTGGAGAAGGTGGTGACGGCGAGCTGGTTGTTGGTGCTGTCCCACGCCATGCCGCGCATCGTGGTGGAGAGCGGGCCGACAACGGTGACCGGGCTGAGCAGGCCGCTGGGCGTCAGCCCGCCCTTGGAAAGCGTGCGGGTGGTCGTCGACTTGGCCCAGTAGAGGACCGGCGTGACGTTATCGGTATCCAGGCCGATCGTCAGGCTGCTCACCGGGGTGCCGGAGACCAGCAGCCGCGGCGACGCCACGCCGCCGAGATCGAAGAGCCTGATCTCCGGCCCGGCGGTGTCCGAGTTGCCCACCACCAACTGGCCGAAGGCCAGCGGGGACGCGGCAAGACCCGCAAAGACAGCTAAACCACGTGCGAACATTCGGGAGTTCCTCATTGACGCCTCTCGTGCAGCGAACGCTGCGGAAAAAAGGTGGCGGACGGCAGATAGAACTGAAGATACTTCCAAACCGGGAGAAGTCAATATGATTCTAGAATCAATTTGACATCGACCGGTTTACCGAGCAGACTTGGGCATGGGCCCGCTCTCGTCCCATCCTTCCAGATTTCTAACCGACATCGACCCCGTGATCGTCCCTCTGTTGGCCGATACCGTTGTTGCCGTGGGAGCCTCAACGCGGACAACCAGGCAGCGCGGCGGTGCGCGGGCGCCGGCGGACGAGCCGTCGGCGGCGGGAATCAGCGCGGAGCCGTCGGCCGCCGAGACGACGTTCGAGATCGACACCCTGCCGGTGATCCGCAAGCTCAGTCTGGCGCTGCACGCGCTGGTGCGGGCGATCCCGGCGACGATCGACGGGCCGCGTGACCTCGAGCGTGCGCTGGAGATCGATTACATCCTCGCGTGGCGGGTCTACACCGTCGCGCACGCCAAAGACCCCGGCGAGGCCGGCGTGCACATCCCCCGTCCGCGGCCGCTCCGCCGGCTGCTGAACGCGGCGGAAAAGAAGGGCCTGCCCGAAAAGATCACTGCGCGCGTCGCTCGCGAGTACGCTCGCTTCGAAGAAGTTGTGCGCAAGCACGCGGGCGATGATCCCAAACGCGGCCCCGGCCGAAAGATGGGCGCCGGCGGGCGCGATGTCTTCAATACGCTCATCGGCAACGTCAACGGCGAGTCCAACCGCACGCTCGACCTCGCCACACGCCGTGCGGCGTTCAAGGCCAACGCTTGCGCCTGGGGTATCCAGTCGCACACCAGTCTTATGCTCACGGTCTCCTATCCGGGCCAAGGCCCCGACGAGATCGACTCACTCCTGCTCAGCGGCTACCTCGGGCTGCACGCGGTCCGCCGGAACGTTAACTTCCGCCTGATGATGATCTCCGCCGGCTACAGCGTGACCGGGCCGTCCACCGCCGATAAGCAGCCACGGATGTTGAGTGGGGCGAGGTTGCTTAAGGAGTTTTGTTCCGACCCGTTGCCGCCGCTGCAGACCGGGCCCGCGGCCCAGGGAATGCGCGAAGCGTCGCTGCTGTTCGACAAGATCGGCAAGACGTCGGCGATCGACATCTTTGCGGCGACGGTGACGCCCAACATCTACGGCTCGGTGCCGCAGCCTTGGATCGGCGCGACCAAGGGCGTCGGCGTCCCGTGCGAGATCATGCTCGTGGACATGCTGGTGCCGAAAGGGTGGACAAAGCCGGCATCGATCCGAGCCTCGACGCACGGCAACGTCTCGATGTATGAAGCTGTGGCCCCCAGGATACCGGAGTTCGAACTTCCTACGTACGAACAGGCCCAGCATCTCGGCACGAACTGGCGGGATCTGGCCTGTCCTGAGATGCCTCGGTACCCGGAGATTCTGGAGCACACGCTTGGCGAGCTGGGCTGGGCCGAGCGCGAGTTTGACGTGTACCGCGTGCAGGTCAAATATCCGCTCATGCACACGCTGATCCACCTGCGGGCGGACGCGAGCTCGGACATGATGAGAGGAGCAGGCGAGCTTCAGTAGCGGGAGATTCGACCGCTCGCCGATCGAAACTATTTCAAACAGATTCTCTTATTGATCTCTGCGCAGATATAGGCATGTTTGATCACAAAGTGAGGCGTGCATG
>CAZZDW010000133.1:0-6921 GCA_964652945.1 uncultured Phycisphaeraceae bacterium | reverse complement strand
TTCTCTAGGTTAACCGGGGTAAACTGTTGGTGCTTCACGTCATTCGCCATAGGCCTCAACTCTTTATTCATCACCCCTCCCCACCCCCCGCCCCCCGTCTCCTCCCCCCGGGCCCGCTCCCCCTGCCCGCCGCCCCTTTCGGCGGGCACGCATTACACGGCATTTCCCCCCCGACGGCAAGCCCCGGCCCGTCGCAATGCCGCAGAAGGTTCAAAAATTTTGCCCCGCCGCTCAGAACCCCAGCGCCCGGCCCATGGTTTCCCGGAAGGCCCCGGCGATCGCGGCGAACCCCCGCCGATTCGGGTGCAGTTCGTCATGCCAGTCCCCATCGCCCAGCAGCCCCTGCGTCGGGACGACCCAGACGTCCGGCCGCCCCGCGGCGACCCCTTCGAGCATCCGGGCGAACCGGCCCAGGGCCAGGCGGACCACGCCGCGGGCCTCGGCCGGGTCGAGCCACCCCCGGTCGTCGAGCGAGGGCTTGAGCCAGGGGCCAAAGCCGCAGACCCCCCGACCCGAGGGGATCGCCCAGTCGTAGGCGTGCAGGAAGACGGCGATCCGCCGCCCGGGGGTCTGGGCGGCGACCTGGTCGCGCAGGTCCAGCAGGTCTTCGTAGGCCGCCCGGACGACGCCGAGGGCGTGGTCGAAGGCCGGCGTGAAGACCGGGTCGGGCGGGGCGCAGGGGGGCAGCGTGTTGTCCCGCTCGCGGAGCCAGAGGCGGAAGCAGTCGCCGGCGATGTCGTTGCCCCCGCCGGAGAAGAGCAGGACGTTGAAGTCGCGCTCTTCATCTTCCAGCAACTCGATCAGTCGCTCGCGTTGCGCGACGCCGAGCATGCGCCGGGTGTCGTCGCCGCGGACGGCGAGGTTCATGATGGGATAGGGGACGAGTTCTCGGAGGCGTTCGATGACGTCCCCGCCGCGGAGCGCCCGGCCGCCGAAGGGGAAGTCGAACCACGAATCCCCCTCGGCAAGGATGCGGAGTCTTGGTGGCACCGCTCTCCGAGCGGTGCGTGGGCGATCTTGAGATGGTGCATCCTCGCTCGGTTCGCTCCCCGAGAGCCGAGCGACCTCCGCGTCGTACTCGTCGAGCCGTCGCCGCCGTTCGCGTTCGGCGGCGAGGTTCCGCGCCCGCTGCTCCGCGATCGCCCGCCGCGCACGCGGCTTCTTTCCCGATGCCTTCTTCTTCGCCCCCATGATGCCCCCCTCCCCCCCCGGCTTCTTCGTGGCACAGGCGTCTCGCCTGTGCGTCTTCGAAGGCCCACGCTACCACAAAGGTGGGCCTCAGCGGTGCGCACGGAGACAGCTTTGATCGACTTTTTTCAGCGTGAACAGAGCCTCTTGTGAGACGGGGCGTGTCGCCCCGTCAAGATAATCTGTGCGTGGATCGTCGGGGCGATACGCCCCGTCTCACAAAACACCTGCAGCACACGCGGCGCATAACATTGTGCGACATGGCACTCACGAAAGAAACGATCCGTTTGGCCCTGACGCGCGTGGCCGACCCGAGGCTCATCGAACGCGGCGGCGGCGACATCGTCGGTAGCGGCGCCGTCGAAAAAATCTCGGTCTGCGACGGGTTCGTGAGCGTCCGGCTCGCCGGGTCGAACCTCCACGACGACCACAAGCGTGGGCTGATGCAGCAGGCGACGGCCGCCGTCCGGCTCTACGCGCAGCAGTCCGGCGACGAGCTGAGCGAGGTCCACGTCGAGTTTTCGGAGAACGCGCCGGCCGGTGGCGCCCAGCCTCCGAAAGCACCCCAGCCTGAAAGCCGCGGGGCTGAGCCCCGCGGTTCGGGAACAGGCGGGGGTGCCGGTCACGCGCCGATCAAGGGTGTCGGAGGCGGGAGCGTTGACGCCTCGGGGGGGCTCCCCGGCGTCAAGCACATCATCGCGGTCGGCGCGGGCAAGGGGGGCGTGGGCAAGAGCACGGTCGCGGTGAACCTCGCCGTGGGCCTTGCGCGGAACGGGCACGCCGTGGGGCTGATGGACGGCGACATCTACGGCCCGTCGCTGCCGACGATGCTCGGGCTCGACGCGCTCGAGACGATCGCCCGCGGCAACCGCCTGCAGCCGTTCTACGTGCACGGCGTCAAGGCGATGACGCTCGGCAAGCTCGTCGAGCCGGACAAGCCGTTGATCTGGCGTGGGCCGATGGCGCACGGGGCGTTCAAGCAGCTCGTCGAGCAGACGGAGTGGGGCGAGCTGGATTATCTCATCATCGACCTGCCGCCGGGGACGGGGGACGTGGCGTTGACGATGGCGCAGATGTTGAAGCTGGCGGGGGCGGTGGTGGTGTGCACGCCGCAGAAGGTGGCGCAGGACGACGCGACGCGTGCGGCGCGGATGTTCACGCAGCTCGGCGTCGACGTGCTGGGCGTCGTGGAGAACATGAGCTACTTCGTCGGCGATGATGGGAAGGAGTACGACCTGTTCGGCCGCGGGGGCGCGCAGGTGATGGCCCAGCGGCTGGGGCTGCCGCTGCTCGGGACGGTGCCGATCAATATGGGGCTGCGGGTGAACTCGGACGCGGGGACGCCGCTGAAGAACTTTGAGGACCGCTCGCCGCGGAATCGTGTGTTGGCGGAATCCTTGGAGAAGCTCGTCGACACGCTGGAGAAGCAGGTGGCCCTGGCGGCGATGCGCTCCGGCGCGGCGAGGCCCGAGCTGTCGATCTCATAACGACATTGACTGTGGCACAGGCGTCCCGCCTGTGCGAACGCCTCTCGCCATCGTGCACAGGCGGGACGCCTGTGCCACGGCTGGAGTTGTCGTGCGCCCGACGCCTTACGGCTCTGTATCGCCTACGCTTGCCTCCCATGGCCATCCTCGTCAACAAAGACACGCGCGTCATCTGTCAGGGCATCACCGGCTCCTTCGGCGGCCAGCACACCAAGGGGTGCTACCTCTACGGCACCAAAATCGTCGGCGGCGTCACGCCGGGCAAGGGCGGCCAGTCCTTCGAGATCGATGCCGATGGTGGGGGGGCCAAGGTGCCCGTGTTTGACACCGTCGAGCGAGCCGTCAAAGCGACGGGCGCGGAGGCGACGATGATCTTCGTCCCGCCGCCCTTCGCGGCCGACGCGATATTGGAAGCCGCCGACGCGGGGATCAAGGTCATCTGCGCGATCACCGAGGGCGTGCCGGTGAACGACATGGTCAAGGCGCGGGCCGTGCTCGACGACATGAACGCCGGGCGTGCGGCCAGGGACAAGGTCATCCTCATCGGGCCCAACTGCCCCGGCGTCATCACCCCTGGGCCGAAGACCGGCTCGGGCCAGTCGTCCAAGGACCTGTACACGAGCGCCGGCAAGCCGCGGCTGTCGGACGGACGCGGCGAGGGCGGTGGGTGCAAGATCGGCATCATGCCGGGGTATATCAACACGCACATCAGCGAGGCGCCGCGCGGGCGGTCGGTCGGCATCGTGTCGCGCTCCGGCACGCTGACGTACGAGGCCGTGTGGCAGACGTCGAACCTCGGCCTGGCGCAGAGCACCTGCGTCGGCATCGGCGGCGACCCGATCCGCGGCATGAGCCACATCGACGTCATCGAGCTTTTCAAAGATGACCCCGAGACGCACGGCATCCTGATGATCGGCGAGATCGGCGGCACCGACGAGATCGAGGCCGCCCGGTACATCAAGGAATACGTCAAGAAGCCCGTCGCGGCCTTCATCGCCGGGCGGACGGCCCCCCCCGGCAAGCGGATGGGGCACGCGGGGGCGATCATCGGCGGCGCGGACGATACGGCGGAGGCGAAGATCAAGGCGCTGCAGGCCGCGGGCGTCTCCGTCGCGATGAGCCCGGCCGAGATGGGCAAGGCGATGGCCGAGGCGATGAAGATCTGAGAGAACTTGGCTTTCCGTGGCACAGGCGTTGGGGGGGCGCCTGTGCAAGAACACCGGAGACGGCCGGCACAGGCGGGACGCCTGTGCCACGTGCGTCGGGTAGTTCTTCTACCATGCGCCTATGAGCACGAACCAGGCGGTCGCCGAGGTGTTGCGTCAGATCGCGCGGATGCAGGAACTGATGGGGGCGGACAAGTTCCGCGCGATCTCCAACGAGCGTGCCGCGCGGGCGGTGGAGGGGCTGCACGTCGATGTCGCGACGATCGCCGAGGACAAGAAGGCGCTGACGGCGATCGACGGCATCGGCCCCAAGATCGCCGACAAGATCGCCGAGTTTGTCCGCACGGGCCGGATCAGGGAGTACGACGAGCTGCGTCAGCAGGTCCCGGCGGGCTTGCTCGCGGTGATGGAGATCCCCGGCATGGGGCCCAAGACCGCCGCGGTGGTGTGGAAGAGCCTGGGCGTGACGGATCTCGCGGGGCTCAAGCGGGCGATCGAGGACGGTTCGATGGCCGAGCTGCCGCGGATGGGCGAGAAGGCGGTCGCGAAGATCAAGGAGGCGATCGCGTTCTACGAGGCCGGGCACACGCGGCTGCACATCGGGCCGGCGTGGGACGTGGCGCAGCGCTTCGTCGAACTGCTCAGGAAGGTCAAGGGCCTGACCAGGATCGAGCCGGCCGGCTCGCTGCGACGCGGCAAGGAGACGATCGGCGACATCGACATCGTGGTTGCCGCCAAAGACGCCAAATCGGCCGCGGCGGCGATGGAGGCGGTGAAGCACGCGGCGGGCGTCGTCAAGGTGCTCCTCAGCGGTGAGACGAAGACCTCCGTCCGCGTCGCGCTCAAGCCCGAAGCGGGACGCTGGGCGATGGAGGGCAAGGCCGGCGATGCGCCCGAAGGCGAGGGAGATGTCGGCGGCGTCGGCGGCACGGTGCAGGTGGACGTGCGCGTGGTGCCGTCGGCCTCGTGGGGCGCGGCCCTGATGTACTTCACCGGCAGCAAGGAGCACAACGTCCGCCTCCGCGAACGCGCGATCCGCATGGGGCTCACGCTCAACGAGTACGGGCTCTTTCCGCTCGACGATGAAGAGGAGCCGCCGCAGAAGCGCGGGGTCAAGCCCACGGCCGGCGCGACGGAGGAAGAGATCTACGGCGTGTTGGGCCTGCCGTGGCTGCCGCCCGAGGTGCGCGAGGACCACGGCGAGCTGGAGCTGACCGAGTCGCCGCGGCTGGTCGAGCTGGACGACATCAAGGCCGAGCTGCACGCGCACACCACGGCCAGCGACGGCGAGATGTCGATCGAGGAGCTGGCCGAGCGTGCGAAGGCGCGCGGCTTCCACACCATCGCTGTCACCGACCACAGCAAGTCGTCGGTCATCGCGGGCGGGCTGAGCGTCGAGCGGCTGATGGCGCACGTCGCCGCGGTGCGCGACGCGAATGCGAAGATCAAGGGCATCACCATCCTCGCAGGTTCGGAGGTCGACATCCTCGCCGACGGCTCGCTGGATTACCCCGACGACGTGCTCGCGCAGCTCGACGTGGTGGTCGCCTCGCCGCACACGGCCCTCTCGCAGGACCCCGAAAAAGCGACCAAGCGCCTGCTCAAGGCGATCAGCAACAAGTACGTCAACATCCTCGGGCACCCGACGGGGCGGCTCATCAACGGGCGCAGCGGCCTGAGCCCGGACATGGGCAAGATCATCGCCGCGGCGGTCGAGCACGGCGTGGCGCTCGAGGTCAACGCGCACTGGATGCGCCTGGACCTGCGCGACCAGCACGTGCGGGCGGCCGTCGAATACGGCAAGCGCGAGGCGCTCATCGCGATCGACTGCGACGTCCACCACCCGGCAGACTTCGACAACCTGCGGTTCGGCGTGTTGACGGCGCGACGCGGCTGGCTGACGCCCGAGCGCTGCGTGAACACCTGGAGCGCCAAGAAGCTGCACGCGTGGCTCAAGGCCCGCAAGGGCTGATCTCGGACAGGTCCGCGGCGTGCGCGCGGCAAAGATCCCCGCGGCGGCCTGGAAACGCCGCGGGGACGCACGATCGTCGTGGACCGTGGCTCAGCGCCGGCGACGGGCGGCGATCAACCCCGAGAGACCCAGCGTCAGGGCCGCGCCGGGGGCGGGCACCGAGGCCAGGTCGTTGATCGCAAACCCCGCCGGGGCTTGGGAGAGAAACGTCAGTGCGCCGGTGCCGGTGTCGACCTGGAAGATCTCGCCGGTGTTCGTGCGCATGCCGAACAGATCATCGCCGGCGAAGGCGAGCTGCAGCAGCTCGGATTTGCCGTCGAGGATGTAGGAGGCTTCGAGGACGGTCAGCGAGGGCCCGTCGTCGGGGATGACGCTGAGGTCGATGGTGAAGAGGTCGGTGAGGCTGGTGCTGAAGTCGGTGCCGCTGCCGTAGAGCACGCCGTCTTTGGTGATGGCGATATCGCCGAAGCCCCAGGCGCGACCGTCGCGGATGGAGAAGAGGCGTGTGTCGCTGACGTTGCCGCCGGCGTCGAAGCGGACTTCGAGGAGGCGGCCGTTGCTGGTGATGGTGTAGTAGCGGCCGTTGTAGAAGCTGCCGTTGGCGGCGGCGTCGATCTCGCCGAGGTCGGCGGTCGTGCCGTCGGTCGCGTTGTAGCGGTAGAGGTGGTCGCCGCCGAGCCCGAGGCTGGTGTAATACGCGCGGAAGTTGGTCGCGTCCCAGGCGAGGCAGTTGGGGCCGAACGTGCCGCCGCCCGGCAGGGGTGTTGGGGCGAAGAAGGTGGTGCCGCCGGTCGCGGTGTCGATGAGGTAGAGCCCGCCGCCGTTGTCGACGGAGTTGACGCCCAGGAGCGTGGCGGCGTGCGCGGACGCGCCGGAAAGAGCCGCGATCGACCCGAGGACCGTCATCCAGAACCGTTGCATGTGTCTCTCCCTTGAAAAACCTGGGTGCGCGACCATCCGCGGGCTCACGGGAGCTCGCCGGGACGGTTCCGCGATGGTGAGAGGAGAGAGCGGTTGCGGGGGGGGGTGGGGGGGGCGTGGGGCCAGCCGCGCTGCGTCGGGGCAGCGTGCCGGCGTGTTGACGTGATACGGGTTCGCTCTCCGGGGA
>CAZZDW010000132.1:0-7008 GCA_964652945.1 uncultured Phycisphaeraceae bacterium | reverse complement strand
CCCTCGGTGCCGACCAGGCGCGCCACCCGAGTCACTTCGCTCGAGAAGCAGTTTAGCTTGTCGACCGTCATGTTGATGGTGTTCTTGAGCGCGAGGATCTCACCGCGGGCGTCGACCGTGATCTTGTGGCTCAGGTCTCCTTGGGCGACCGCCGTCACGACCTCGGCGATGTTGCGCACCTGCAAGGTCAGGTTCTGCGCCATCGAGTTCACGTTCTCCGTCAGCTCCCGCCAGACGCCCGAGACGCCCCGCACCTCCGCCTGGCCGCCGAGCATGCCGTCGGTGCCGACCTCGCGCGCCACGCGCGTCACCTCCGCGGCGAAGGCGTTGAGCTGGTCGACCATCGTGTTGATCGTGTTCTTCAGCTCATAAATCTCGCCCTTCACGTCGACGGTGATTTTGCGGGAGAGGTCGCCGCGTGCGACGGCGGTGGTCACCTCGGCGATGTTGCGCACCTGGGCGGTCAGGTTGCCGGCCATCGAGTTGACGTTGTCGGTGAGGTCCTTCCACGTGCCGCCCACGCCCGGCACGACGGCCTGGCCGCCCAGCTTGCCCTCGGTGCCGACCTCGCGGGCCACGCGCGTCACCTCGGAGGTGAAGACGGCCAGCTGCTGGATCATCGTGTTGACGATCGTCGCCGAGCGGAAGAACTCGCCCTCGAGCGGCCTGCCGTCAACGTCCAGCCGGACGGTCTGCAGCAGGTCGCCCTGCGCCACCGCGGCGATGGCGCGGGTCATCTCCGTCGTCGGACGCAGCAGGTCGTCGATCAGCGCGTTGAGCGAGCGCTCCATCTCGATCCACGCGCCGCCCGTGCCGCCGAACCGGGCCCGCTGTCGCGTCTTCCCGCGCCGGCCGACCACCTCGCCGACGCGCTCGAGCTCGCTGGCCATCCGCTCGTTCGACCCGACGATCGAGTTGAAGGTGTCGGCGATCTTGCCGGCCAGCCCCGTCCAGTACCCCGGCAGGCGCACCGAAAAGTCGCCCGCCTGGACGGCCTGGAGCACGACCAGCAGCTCGCGCAGTTCGGCGGCGCTCCAGTCCGGCGCAACGTGACCGTTGCTCGCGGGGTCTTTGATCTCGACGGCGGAATCGGAACGCATCCTGTTGTTCTCGCTTTGAAGGCGGGCCGACGCTCGACGGCCGCACATGATCAACATGCACCGCGAGAAGCGGCCACACGCTTCGCGGACGATCCACACAGCAACACAGCGCTCATCGTCAGAGAAAGACCGGCCTTCGCCGCAGAACAACACGCGACCGGCGTGCTGGACGGGCGCCCTTCCGCCCGAGTATACCACCGCTACCTCGTCGGCCGACCGGCCAACATGAAGCCGCGCGTGCGAATACCGCCGAAGTGATGAAACAAATATGAAAATTCCATCATCCGTTGTTGAACACGGTACATACAAAGGAACGCACCATGAAGACCATGCTCCGCATCGCGCCCGAGCGCCCGCTGACGCGGCGAGTTTTTCGCCATCCTTGCGACTCGTTCCCGAGGGCCGTGGCACTCGCCATGAGCCAGCCCGACGAGGTCGACATCAACGAGATTCGATACCGCCCGACTCGCCAGGAACTCTGACGCGAGCGGCGGGCTTGAGCAGACGGAAAACCCCCCGCTCTTGCCGGTGCGGGGCCCCGCCTATCATGAGGTGTCGGTGGTTCAGCTCTGGCGGCGGTTCTCTGGAAGTGGGGGACAACGCCGCAACCTGTGTGTCCGTCGACGAACGTGCCGCCCCGATCGATATCGGGGCAACCCGACCCAACGCCGGTCATGGGAACTACGGCACGCGTCCGGAGCCGGCCTGTTTTAAGCTCCCGGCCTCGTCCCTCCTATTGGGACGCCGCGATGGCCGCGAGCACGCCCGTGTCATGCCGAAACCGCCATGACGCCGAGAAAGTAGGAACGTTGTCGAGTTCATTGCTGTTGTCCGAATCGCGTTCGTCGAATCCGATTCATTCTCAGAAGACGTTTGCGGACCTGGATCTCACGCCGCCCGTCCACCGTGCTCTTGCGGAAAACGGGTACGAGCGTCCGACGCCGATCCAGGCGGCGGCGATCCCGCCGGCGCTGGCCGGGCGCGACGTGCTGGGGTGCGCGCAGACCGGCACGGGCAAGACCGCCGCGTTCGCGCTGCCGATCCTGCACAGGCTCATGACCGACCCCGTGCCCGCCCACGCGGCCAAGGGGCACAGGGGGCCGAAGCGGGCGCGGGCGCTCGTGCTCAGCCCGACGCGCGAGCTGGCCACGCAGATCGCCGAGAGCTTCCGAACCTACGGCCGTTACACCGGCCTCACCGGCGCGGTCATCTTCGGCGGCGTCAGCCAGCGCCGCCAGGAACAGTCCCTCGCCCGCGGCGTCGACATCATCGTCGCAACGCCCGGGCGGCTGCTCGACCTCACCGAGCAGGGCCTCATCGATTACACGAGCATCGGCATGTTCGTCCTCGACGAGGCCGACCGCATGCTCGACATGGGGTTCATCGCGCCGATCCGCGAGATCACCGCGGCGATCCCGGAGCAGCGGCAGACGCTGCTCTTCAGCGCGACCATGCCGCCGGCGATCAAAAAGCTCGCCGACACGCTGCTCACCGACCCGGTGCATGTCAAGGTGACGCCCGTCGCGAGCACGGCGGTGAAGATCGAGCAGCGCGTCTACCACGTGCCGCAGGGCGGCAAGCAGGGGTTGCTGGAAGAGCTGGTGAACACGCTGGCGGTCACGCGGGCGATCGTCTTCACCAAGACCAAGCGCGGCGCCGACCTTGTGTGCAGGCGGCTCACCGACGCCGGCATCACCGCCGCGGCGATCCACGGCAACAAGAATCAGAACCAGCGCGACCGCTGCCTGCACGCCTTCCGCGCCGGGCGGCACCGGGTGTTGGTCGCCACCGACGTCGCCGCCCGCGGGCTCGACATCGACGGCGTCTCGCACGTCTTCAACTACGACCTGCCGATGGAGCCGGAGTCGTACGTCCACCGCATCGGGCGCACCGCCCGCGCCGGAGCCGCCGGCACGGCGATCGCGTTCTGCGATCCGAGCGAACGCCGCCTGTTGAGGTCGATCGAGAAGACCATCAAGGCCTCCATCGCGGTGGTGAACGATCAGCACGCGCCCGCCGCACGGCATGAGCCGGGCGCGGACCAGGGCCGCGGGCCCGCGCACCATCAGCGCGGCGGCCGTCAGAGTGCGCCGCGAAGCAACGCCCGCACAAGCGAAAAGCCGCCCCGCAAGAACGCCGCGGGGATGCGGGAAGAGCATCCCCGGCAGGGCTCTTCGCCAGCGCACGCCCGCTCTTCGCCCGCGCACGCCCGTCCACACCCTCGGTTTGCAAGGCCGTCCCGGCCGTCGAAGAGCCGGTAACAGCGCCGGCACGGTGAAGATGTCCGCGCGACTGTCTCGGCGAAGCTCGGCCTACCAATGCTGTAAGCTCTTGCGATCGAGAGTATCTTGGAACCCGCATCTAGAGCGGTTTCAGTCCAAGTCTGGCGGACGTGTGTTGATGAAGGTCCTGGGTGGCACGGCACTCCGTGCCGTGTACCCGGCTCGGAGAGCCGGACCGCCAAACGCCCAGCCAGCTAAAACGCTCAGTTTCGATTCGTTTGATAATCATGAGCATTTCCAAGGCTTCCGGGCATAAAAGTGCGGGTAGTCCAAAATCCCAGTGCAAACCGCATTTCTTTATTCATCCCTCCACACACCGAGTTCTTCGTGGTGGGCCGGCTCGACGGTGGTGTCGTAGCGTGTGCCATCGGGCGTCGGCACGGCGACCTTGACCGTCGTGCCGGAAGCCCCTTCGGTGGACGCCGCCGAGTCGACGGCGATGAACGCCGTGTACGAGGACATGAGCCCGTAGCGGAGCGCGACGCTCTGGACGCCGTCGGCCAGGTGCGCCCAGCCGGGGAGGATCGACCACTCGTCCATCGCGAGGATCTTCTGGCGGGCCCAGACCTTCTGCATCGCCGAGGCGGCCAGGTCGCTGTCGGCCGTGGAAATCGGCACGTCGATGACGCGCTCGCTGCCGCCCACGCGGGCGCGGACGCGCACGCTCCGCGGCAGCGCCGAGACGGGCCCCTCAAACCGCCCGCTGAGCACGACCGGCCGCCCGACGAAGAGGTCCGGCACGTCGGAGGGCCGGCCGAAGCACGCGACGCCCGGGGTTTCGCCGACGCCGACCGGGCCGGTGCCGGGGAAAACGTCGCTGGCGGCCATCGCGCTCCAGTCGATCTCGATGTCGGTGAGCGCGGGGTGGCTGGCGGCGGTGAAGAAGTCGCGCATCACCTCGCCGCCGTCGTCGTTGGGACCGAGGTACGCGACCGAGCCGCGGCCCATCTTCGCCATGCGGTCGAGCAGGAAGCGGTTGGGCGATGAGCCGACGCCGAAGGAGAAGACGCGCGAGCGGCCGATGAGGCGGTGCACCTCGGCGAGGATGTCCGGCTCGTTGCCGATGAAGCCGTCGGTGAGGAAGACGACGAAGCGCAGCCGCTCGCCGTCGTTCGGGAAAGAGAGGGCCGCGCGGATGCCCTCGATCATCTCGGTGCCGCCGCCGTCGCTGAGCGAGTCAACGTAGCGCACGCCGCGACGGACATTGGCGGCGGTCGCGCGGATCGGCGCGGTGCCCATCGCCGAGGCCGACTCGGAGAAGCGGATGATCTGGAACGTGTCGTCGGGCGTCATCATGCCGAGCGCCTCGCGGACGGCGGCCTTGGCCTGCGTCAGCGGCTGGCCCGACATGCTCCCCGAGCAGTCGAGGACGAAGATCAGCTCCATCGGCGTGCGAGGCTGCCGCGCCAGCTCACGCGGCGGGACGAGCGTCATCGTGAAATAGCCCCCCGATGTGCGGCCGCCACGTTCACCTCGCGACGGCTCGGCCTGCGCGATGATCGCCGAGCGCACGTCGTCGCCCGCGACGCGGTAGCGGAGGACGAAGTCCTTATTCGGCAGCGTGTCGCCGCGGGCGATCGAGACGCGGGCGCGGCTCTGGGCGTCGCGCGTGCGGCGGCGGTCGCGCTCGATCTCCACGCGGTGGCTGGCGCAGACAATCTCGTCGATCGGCACGCCGGCGTCGATGTCGATGCTCAGCGCGATGTCGTGGCCGCTGCGCTCGCGCGGGGCGAGGTACTGGACCTCGGTCTCCTGGCCGCCGGCGTTGCGTGCGCCGGTGTGGCGCTCGGCCGCGCCGACGCCGTCCGTCGTGCCCGGCGGGTTGTAGCGCGGGCCGACGACCATCGGGAAGACGAACTCGTACCATCCGTCGCGGTAGGCGAGCGTGTGGAAGTAGGTGATGTCGACGTCGATGCCGCGGCCGGGCTCGATGTTGGCGACGCTCTGCGTGAAGATGTTGGGCCGCTCCTGCGTGAGCAGGCTGGCGGTCCGGCCGGCGGCGCGGGCTTTGGCGTAGAGGCGCTCGGCGTCTTCGCGTTCGCGGATGATGCCGCGGATATGGCGGCTGCCGATGGTCATGACAAAGCCGCTGACGGCCGCGTCGTCGGGGAGCGGGAAGACGTACACCGCTTCGATCTTGCTCGCGTAGGGGTTGCTGAACCGCTGGGTCACGTCGACGGCGGCGATGTTGGCGACGATCGAGCCGCACACGTCGGTGTGCTCGAGCGGCATCGGCACATACTCGTCATCGATCGTCGTGACCAGGCAGCCGGTGCGGGGAAGGACGACCCGGTGAAGAGGCGGCGGCACCATTTCCTGTTCGTTGTCGAGCGAAAGGCCAGTTGATGCACTGCGACGAGCCAGCGGACGCGGCGAGGACGGCGAAGGTGCGGACGTTGCTGTGGCATCGCGCGGGATGATCCAGAGTTCTTCGTTCTCGGACTCATCTGCTTGCACCGACGGATCGACGGTATCCGACCATTTACCACTGGATCTGAAATACCACTCTCGCTTGTCAAGACTATCCGTAAGGCCGAGCGTGTTCTGCCCAGCACCCACAGGCGAATACCCTCGCGGCACACCACCGATTGCTGAAGGTGCATTCGCGGCGATGCCGGGTTCCAGGGCCGGGTCATACCCAATGCCTGCCGGCGTACTCACGGCGTGTCCTCCATGCTGACGGCTCTCGCACCCGACAAACGCAAGCGCGCCGGCCACCACGAAAAACGCAACGCCCACAACCCACGCGTACTGGTATCTCACGGCGTGTCTCCTTGATCCGTCTGTTCAGCCTGATCGGCCCGATCGTTGTTGTCGTTCGCACGCTCGATGTCGGCGGCTTCGAGCGTGACGCCCGCGCCGCGGATCCGCTCGCCGCGCTCGTTACCCGCGGCTTGCAGCTCGGCGTGCAGCAACGCCAGCGCGTCAAACCACTCGTCCGTCCCCGCGTCTTCCAGCATGAAGTGGATACGCGCGACGCGGACGCGCCCGGTCGGCAGAGCCGATTTCTCGCGCGTGCTCAACGCGGCGATGACGACGCGCTCGTGCATCATCGCCGCCGGGTCGTAAAACGGCGGCTCGGCGAACGCCTCAGCCCCGCCTCCGCGTGCGGGGTCGCTCCCCTCGATGCCCACGACCTTGAGGCGTGCGCCCGCACCCGCAGCCGGCTCGATGCGCACCTGGTACGCGCCGAGGGCCGCATCGCCGGAGTCGACATACACGTCGACGGCGAAGAACTCGGTGGTCGTCGCCGTGGTCGAGTATGCCGCGGCGTTGGGATCTTCTTGTGTTGCGCCCGCCCCGAAGAGCGCCGCCGCGATAACCAGCAGCACGCCGGCCAGCACCGACGGCACGCACGCGCTCGCCTTGATCGTGCGCGTGTTCATCACGCCCCTCCCTTTCCGCTGTTGTCCACGAGCCGAACGACCTGTGCGGCGAGCGCATCGACGTCGAGACGATCGACCGCCCCATCGGCATTCACATCATGCTCGGCGCGGGCGGTTGATGGCGATTCGACGATCTTCGCGAGGGCGTAGGCGTCGAGGATGTCGACCACGCCGTCGGCGTTGAAATCTCCCGCGGCGTGCGGTGCGGCCGCGACGCGCGGGCTCGGCGCCGGCGCGCCG
>CAZZDW010000131.1:0-7424 GCA_964652945.1 uncultured Phycisphaeraceae bacterium | reverse complement strand
ATCTCCCGCGGCGTGCGGTGCGGCCGCGACGCGCGGGCTCGGCGCCGGCGCGCCGAAGGGCCGGATGAGCACGACCGCCAGCGCCAGCCCCGCCGCGGCGGCGATCGGCCCGGCGAGCGACCACGCGAGCCGACGCCGGCGGCGTGCCGCAAACTCGCCCCGCACCGCCGAGAGCACCGCCTCGTCGAGCGCCTCGCGCTGCGGCGAAGCCATCGGCGGGCACGACAGCTCGGCGAGCGCCGCCTGCAGTCCTTCCGGCAGCCGCGGCTCGCCCGCCGCTCCGTCTGCGCCGGCCATTCTGTCAACATCGCGCGTATCCATGCTCGTCCTGCCTGTGAAGTGCGCACAGACCCCTCCCGGTTCAACACGGTTCGATTTTTCGGCACAACAAGTTATTCGGGATTCGGCGGGGCCTCGCCGTCGAACCACGCCCTCGTCCGCGGATCCTTGCGCAGCGCGGCGGCCGCATGAAAGAGCCGCGATTTCACCGTCCCTTCCGGGATATCCAACGCCCGCGCGACCTCGGCGACGCTCATGCCGTCCACCGTCCGCATGAGCAGCACCTCGCGCTGCCCCTCCGGCAACGCCGCCAGTGCCGCGGCAAGGGCGGCACGCTCTTCGGTCGATTCGACCGTCTCCGCCCGCGGCTCAGACGTCCGCTCGTCATCGGAGAGCCCGTCGCCGAAGCGCAGCCGCTTCGACTTCCGAGCCAGCGCGAGTGCCGAGTTCTTGACAACCGGGTACAGCAGCGTGCTCAGCCGCCCGGTCAACCCGCCCGGCCGAGCCAGCCGATCGAGGTTGCGTGCAAGATAGATAAACGCTTCCTGCACGGCGTCCATCGCCTCGGCGTCGTCGCGGGCGAAGCGACGCGCGACGCGGAGCGCCATGTCCCGGTGCCGGCGGTAGAGCGTCTCGAAGGCCCGTTCAGCATCGGCGTGCCGGCCGGCCGCCAGACCCAGGAGTTCGGCATCGGACCATCGGGTGAGGTCGTCCACGCGTCGAGCGTACTCGATGGCGCACCGCCACGCGGCAGACGCCCAAGTCTCGCGCCAGCGGTTCTTAATCTCCGAGCCGCACACTGGCGGCCTCTACGACCAGAGCGGCCGGCTGATCGCATCAACACCTGGAGCGATGATAAAAGTGTCAGCGAAGGACTAAGCTTCGCAATTCTCTTTGAGTCGTTCCTCGAACTCTCGCCCCCCGTGCCCGAGCCCACACCCGATCCGAGCATCGAGGCCGCCCCCGTCCCTGTCAAGGAACCAGCGTCATGAGCACCGTGCGTCTGCGCCGCCTGCAATCCGACGCCGACCGGCTGATGGAGATGGTGCGGCGTCACCCGCGGCTGCAACTGATCCAGGCGGAGGGCGCTCCGCCCGAGCAATACCAGCTCGGAGCGCGAACTCAGGAGATGCTCGCTGGGGGCTCGACGGTCAGTGAGACGCGCGTCCGCAGGATCGGGTACGCCAGCCGGTTGCGGTAGATGTCGAACGCCCGCCCGTACCAGCCCAGCCGTTTGAGCACCGACCGGATCATATTCGAGTAGCGGGGCGCTCCTTCGGCCGGCGCCACGTCGGCGGACGAACCGAGGTACTCCGGCGACTGCTCGACGGGGATGAGATCTTCCGGCAATACGTCGTTGTCGTTGTACATCTCGCCGTTGTTGCGCCCGAAAACCTGCGCAAGCGTCTTGCGTGGTTCACCTGTCGCCGGGAGCATGATGTCCATGTGCAGCATCGTCGTGATGGAGGCCACGTTCAGGTTGATCGAGACGTACTGGTCCTCTTCAAAGACGCTGTTCGACGTGAACAACTGGAAATAATCGATCGCGGACTGACGGCCGATCTCCGGCAGCATGATCCGCGCCTTGGCGACGTCCTGCCCCTGCTGCAAGATCTGCATATTCAGACCGGGCGTGCAATACTCCGTGAGAAACCCGCGTGAAAGAGTGAGCTCGTGCGAGTGGTCGACCTCCTTGTGGGCGACCTGATTGCTGATGGTCAGCTCTTTGCTCCCGGGGCGGAGCTGGTGGTAGCCGAGCGTGCCCAAGACCGTCGCGGTCGACCCGCTGGACTGGTCATTGCCCGGCATGACGATGAAGCAGATCATCGTTATGTCGCATTGATTGCCCCAGGCCAGCCGGTTGTGCTGGAACAGGTTTTTGCGGAACTTCTCGTCCAGCAGGCTCTTCTTCTTCGGCCGCAGCGACGCCAGCATCATCATGAACGATTCATGGTCTCCGGCGTGCTCTTTCTTGAGTTCGTTGTACCTGCCCACCGCGGCCAGCAGCTCCGCCGTGACCGTCGGTGATACCCCTTTGGCTTCCGCCGCCTCGACCAGCGTCTTCGTGAGCGCCGGCGTGAGCATGTAGTCGACCACGTCCATCGGCTCGTCGACCGTCGCGATCTTGAACGCCCGCCACGCCAGCACGGAGTAGATGCCCAGCGCGTTCTGCAGGTCGACCGCTCGGGCCACCGGCTCGGGCAGGGCTCCGACCAGGCGCTTCATGGCCTTCTGCATCTGCTCAAAGACCTCGACGGCCGACAGCCGCAGAGTCGCCGAGGATGGATCAGGAGCAATGGCCAACGGTTGCGTGGACATACGGCATCATACCTGTTCACAATCCTATCAAAAAACGATCAAAAATGCAAGGAATGATCGAAGCCAAATGCTTCAGAAGGATACAATTATTTCTATTAATGTCAAAAATTTATATAGTAATTTGCTCCTTCCTTGATTTGCATGTACTTTTGAGGAGATCCGCTTATTCCAGCGCGAGCAGGGGGCGGGAAACCCTGTATTGAGGAAGGAGCATGCGTACAATGTCCATACTTTGGAAGCGATTGTGTCGCCGCGGGCTGATCCGTGGGGGGACTGCCGCGGCATTCGGTGTTCTGGCGTTCGCGTCGGCGGGGTTGGCCGACTGTTCACCGGAATGGCTGCCGGGCGGCTCGGTGCCCGGGTTCGCCAATAGCACAGTCCGAGCCAAGATTTACAGCACCGCGACCTGGGACCCGGACGGGCCGGGCGGGCAGGAGGCGGTGCTGGTCGCCGCCGGCAGCTTCGGGTACGCGTCCGACGTTGCGGCGAGGAACATCGCGGTGTGGGACGGCGCCTCGTGGTCGCCGCTCGGCGACGGGCTCGGGTCGGCGACCGAAGCGGTCAACGCCGTGACGATCTACGACGGCCAGCTCATCGCGGCCGGTTCGTTCACATCCTCCGGTGCGACCTCCCTCGGCCGCATCGCCCGCTGGAACGGCTCGGCGTGGGTGCCGCTCGGGAGCGCCCCGATCAAGGACCTCAACAACGGCCAGGCGTTCGCGCTGGCCGTTTACGACAACAACCTGGTCGTCGGCGGCAGCTTCACCCAGGTCGAGAGCGCCAACGACAACTTCAAACGCATCGCGCAATGGAACGGCTCGGTGTGGTCCGCCGTGAGCTCGACCGCGACTCAGGGCATGAACAACGGGAGCGTGCGGGCGCTTGCCGTGTATGACAGCAACCTCGTCGCCGGCGGCGATTTCACGCAGGTCGACAGCGCCAGCAACAACTTCCTGCGCATCGCGCAGTGGAACGGCTCATCGTGGCTCGCGGTGAGCAACGCGGCGATCCCCGGCATGAGCAACGGCAGTGTGAACGCCTTTGCGCAGTACGACGGCAACCTCGTCGCCGGCGGCTCGTTCACGCGGGTCGAGAGCGCGACCGACAACTTCCGCCGCCTCGCCCAGTGGAACGGCACGGCGTGGTCCGGCGTCGGGGCCACGGCGACGCCCGGCCTCAGCGGAGGCGTGAACTCGAGCGTCAACGCGATGACCATCTACAACGGCGAGCTGGTCGTCGCCGGCAACTTCACTCAAGTCGACGGCGCCGCCGCGATCTCCAGCCACCTGGTGAGCTGGAACGGCTCCGCCTGGACCTACTTCAGCACCTATATCGACACGACCCTCAACGCCCTGCTCGTCGATCAAAGCGACCTGATCGTCGCCGGCGACTTCGTCGAGATCCGCCCCGCCGAGAGCCGGCTGTACGCCCTTGCCCGCTGGGACGGCTCGGCGTGGAGCGGCTTCTTCGACCCAGCGACGGTCACCGACAACACCGTGTGGGCGCTCGCTGCGCTCGACAATGGGAACGTCGCCGCCGGCGGCGGGTTCCGGTACATCGAGGGCCTCAAAGCCGACTACCTCGCCGAGATCACGGGCGATTTCGGCGCGGGTTCGGTGATCGGCGACGGCCTGTTCCGCTCGCCGCTCGTCTCTCCCGGCTTGGACATCGGCATCCTCAGCATCGCGGACGCCGACGGCCATGTGTACGCCGGCGGCTACGAGGTCTCGCCGACCGACGGCGCATCGCCGGTGCTCTTCGCCGAGACCAGCGGTGCGGCGTGGTCGTCCCCCACACCGCCGCTCGTGACCATCAACATCGGCGGCGGGCTGTACTTCGGCGTGATCGAGACGATGATCACGATGCCGGACACCGGCGACGTCATCGCGGGCGGCCTGTTCTTCTTCCCCAACGACACGACGACACGCCAGCTCGCCCGCTGGGACGGCTTCACGTGGACGCCGATGATGAACGAGACCATCACCGACCGGGTGTACGCGCTCGCCGTGCTGCCCAACGGCGATCTCATCGCCGCCGGCACGCTCTCGCTCATCGGCGGAGCGCCGGGGACCAACAACATCGTCCGCTGGAACGGCGATGACTTCTACGAAGACGGCACGCCGATCTGGGAACGGATGGGCTACGGCACCAACACCAACGGCAAGGTCGAGACGCTGCAATACATGCCGAGCACCGGCGAGCTGCTGGTCGGCGGGACGTTCTCCTCGGTGGGCAACGACGCGCCCGGCGATCTGCCCGCCCGCGGCGTCGCCCGCTGGAATGTCGCCAACGAGGAGTGGGTCGCGGCCGGCCAAGGTCTGAGCCGCGGCGCGCAGAACGGGCACGCCAGCGCCATGACGCTCGACGCCAACGGCGACGTGATCGTCGGCGGGTACTTCACTTCGGCCGGGAACACCACCCCCGGCGACGTGCCCGCCAACTACATCGCCCGATGGGACGGCGCATCGTGGTCGACGCTCGGCGTCGGCGTCGACGCGTCGGTCACCTCGCTCGCGACCACCGCCGACGGCACGGTGGTCGTCGGCGGATCCTTCACCACCGCCGGCGGAAAGATCTCGCCCCACCTGGCCCGCTGGGCTTGCACCGGCGCCGTCTGTGCGGCCGACTTCAACAACGTCAACGGCGTGACCGTGCAGGACATCTTCGACTTCCTCACCGCGTGGCTCGCCGGCAACGCCTCGGCCGATTTCAACGGCGTCAACGGCGTGACCGTGCAGGACATCTTCGACTTCCTCACCGCCTGGCTCGCGGGCTGCTGATTCCTCTTCTCGGAAAGCCGCGGGGCGCTGCCCCGCGGTTTTCATTGGGTCGCCATCGAGGGGCTCGGCCTCTCGGCTTTCAAGGTCGGGTTCAGACATTCCCGGAGAATTTCATGGGTATTCGCCGAGCATTTACATTGATCGAGCTGCTGGTGGTCATCGCGATCATCGCCCTGTTGATGGCGATCCTGCTGCCGGCGCTGGCGGGCGCGAGGAAAGCGGCACGCGCCGCCGTCTGTCAGAACAACCTCAAGCAGATGATGACCGGCCACCTGACCTACGTGAACGACAACCGCGATCACTTGGCGGTGCTCCACGGCCGCGCCGAAGACCGCCGCGGCCGGAGCACGCCCTTTGCCAGCGGGTACGACGTCGCCATCCAGGCGCACGACATCATCGCCGAGCTTAGCCAAGCGGGCGACGCCGATTCCAGCCCGGTCGCGCCGTTCAAGAACCCGGACAACAAGACCTGGGTGATCGAGCAGTACACGCATCTGGTGCTGGGCAGCTATCTGCACGACCGCCAACTGACGCTCATGGACGTGTGCCCGGAGGATCGGGCGAGGCTCTCGTGGCGGGCCTCGCCGCGACAGATGGAATCGAGCGCGTTTGCGCCCCGAGCCGACTACAACAAGGCGAATATCGACTGGTGGCCGTACAGCTCGTCGTACCAAGTCGTTGCCGCCGCGTCCGATGGGTACGGCTACGAGCTCGCGAGGAAGCCGGCGTATTACCAGTGGAAGCGGCACGACGCCTACCACCTGAAGGAGCCCGTCGGCGGGCGGAAGATCATCGAGGTCGCGTTCCCCGCTCAGAAGGTCGCGATCTACGACTCGCAGCAGCGGCACGCCGGCAAGACCGACATGTTCTTCGGGTACGCCCAGGCGCAGCAGCCGCTCGGCTTCTTCGACGGTTCCGTCTCTACGCGCAAGACCGCCGACTGCAACACCGGCGAAGACTCCGGCGCTGCCACCAATTCGACCAGCGTCACCAAGGTCGCCTACGCACCCGATCTCGGCTTCGAGTCGCTCCCGGTGCCGGGTTTGAATGCGGGCGTGCCGGGCTATTACCGCTGGACACGCGGCGGGCTCCGCGGTATCGACTACGGCGGCAAAGAAATCTTCACCCGCCAAGTCGGACCCGGCGGCTCAACGCGATAGCGACGGCTAACGGGCACGCGAGCGGATGGTGCTGCAGTAGTTGAAGCGGGAACTTCGATTCGTGAAACCCTGAGCTAACCGAGAAAGGAGGTGCCGAATCGTGATTCAACTCGAGCGGAAACACGAAGACGCCTGGTGGCTCTATCCGGTCATCCACGTGCAAGACGCCGCCCAGAGGCCGCGTAGAGCGGCAGGGGACGCACAAACTCCTGATCCATCAACATATAGTGGTCGTGAGCGCTCGAATCCCAAAAACCGCGGCGACATCTGTTGATTCTCCTTCCGCTTGCAGTCATGATGAGCGGACGGCATCATTCGTCTCCCCTTTGCTCGCCCGCTACTCATATATGTCGGTATGTGGAAGGTGTTCGAATCTCCTGCTCTTACTGCGAACATCATCCGCTCCCTTTGAACAGGGTGATTGCATCTCGAGTTGATGTCAAGAGCAGGGGATCCGAACTCCCGAAGTTGAGGGGTTCGTATCTGAATCTATCTGTAGAGCGAGTTCGTATACAAACTCCAGAGAGAGACTGCTGGTAAGGTCTCTATGCGTGCGCCGAAATCGCGATCCACACCACACAATCGACTCCGGAGACCTGCGGTCAAAATCCAGCCGTCCATGGTCTCAGTGCAAATTCGGCGTCTCTCCAAAAAGCAACAAATGCGTATCTTCCAGAGAAGATACGCGAATGACCGAGAAAACGGGTATCCATTCAAAACCCGTACAAATCATCAAGCGGAGAGGGGGGGATTCGAACCCCCGAAACGGTTACCCGTTTACGCGATTTCCAGTCGCGTTCCTTCAGCCTCTCGGACACCTCTCCGGCTGGGGGCATGAGTTTAGCCGCCCCGCCCACGCCCCGCCGAGCCGCTGATCGGCTCCGCC
>CAZZDW010000130.1:0-7440 GCA_964652945.1 uncultured Phycisphaeraceae bacterium | reverse complement strand
CCTCCCCCGCCCCCGCCGCCGACTCCACCAATCCCGCTGCCCCCGCCCAT
The DNA here is from genome assembly GCA_964652945.1 of uncultured Phycisphaeraceae bacterium. GTDB lineage: Bacteria > Planctomycetota > Phycisphaerae > Phycisphaerales > UBA1924 > CAZZDW01. The sequence continues at coordinate 7,390 of CAZZDW010000130.1, read as the reverse complement.
GCCGAAGCCGCTGCCCATGCCGGCGACCACGCCGCCGATCGGCACCTTCTTGAGCTTGCCCCCCGCGAAGAAGCCGAGGTACTGCGAGTCGGGGGAGAAGAACGGGCTCTCGGCCCCCGCGGTGCCGGGGACGACGTGGGCCTCGCTCTGGTTCATCGCGCGGACGCACAGCACGCTGCGCCCGCCGCCGCCGCCCGCTCCGCCCTGGCCGCTGGCGACGTAGGCGACGTGGGTCCCCTCGGGGCTGAGGGCGACGCCGCAGCGCCGCCCGTTGGCCAGCGGGTGTTCCCCGGGCAACGGCATGGACAGCCGCACAACCTGCCGGCCGGCCCCGGCGCGTCCGCCGGGCGAGTGGGCCGCGACCTCGATCGCCGGGCGGTTCCAGGTGCTCATCGGCGTGGCGAGCAGCTCTTCGAGCTCGATCCGCGCGTCGCCGATGTCGCGCAGCCGCCGGCGTGCGTCTTTCACGGTGCAGCGCTTCAACAACTCGCGCACCCTCGTCGGCGTCCTGGGGGGCAGCGCGGCCCAATCCGGCTCGCGCTCCAGCACCGCCGCGATGAAGTCGCTCACCGTCGAGCCGCCGAAGAGCAGGAGGCCGGTCAGGCACTCGTAGAGGATGCACCCGAAGGCCCAGATGTCGGCCCGCTTGTCGACGCCCACGCCGCGCGCCTGCTCGGGGCTCATGTAGCCCGGCGTGCCCATGACCATGCCGACGCGCGAGACGGCGGTGATCGCCGTCGCCTGGGTCATGCGTGTCGTGGCCTCGTGCAGCGAGTGGTCGCCCCCCATCGGCGCGGTCGTCGTCGCCAGGCCGAAGTCGAGGATCTTCACCACGCCCTCCGGCGTGATCCGCACGTTGTCGGGCTTGAGGTCGCGGTGCACGACGTCGCGCTCGTGGGCCGCCTCGAGCCCCTCGGCGATCTGCACGGCGATCTTCAACGCCTCGTCCACCGCCATCGCCCCCCCGGCCCCGCCCCCCCCGGCCTGGATCCGCGAGGAGAGGGTGACGCCGGGGACGTATTCGAGGATGAGCAGGTGGTGCCCGTCGATCTCTTCGATGCCGTAGATCGCGGCGATGTGCTGGTGGTTGAGCGCCGCCAAGAGCCGGGCCTCGCGCTGAAAGCGCGCCAGCCGCTCGGGGTCCTGCGCGAAGGCCTCGGGGAGGACCTTGATCGCAACCGGGCGGTCGAGCCGAGGGTCTTTGGCGAGGTAGACCACGCCCATGCCGCCACGCCCGAGTTCGCGCTCGATGGGGTAGTCGCCGATGGTCTGGGGGAGCGTGGTCATGGGGAGGCGGGTGCGCGGCGGGCCCTCCATCGTAACAGCGGATCGGGTTCCGGGTTCCGGGTCCGAGCAAGCGACCGGCACACGTCGAGCTCTTTTTCACAGGGGCAACGCAACGGCGAGCGATGCGTGCGCCAAGATTGCCTTTACCCGGATCCCGAGCCCCGGAACCCGGAACCCGATCTCCTATCCTGAGCCATGCGCATCCTCCTGACCAACGACGACGGCCTGCGGGCCCCCGGCATCGAGGCGATGCACGACGCCCTCACCCGACCAGAAGGCGGCTTTGACGGCCCATTGGGCGAGGTCACCACGATCGCCCCGCTCACCGTGCAGTCGGCGACGAGCCACGGCGTGACGTTCCACGAGCCGCTGATGATCCGCGAGGAACAGGTCAACGACCGGATGAGCGGCGTCGCCGTCGACGGCCGCCCCGCCGACTGCGTCAAACTGGCCATCGCGTCACTGTGGCCGGAGAAGTTCGGCCAGGGTTCGCGCCCGGACCTGCTCATCTCGGGGATGAACGCCGGGGCTAACGCGGGGATCAACGTGATCTACTCCGGCACCGTCGCCGCGGCCCTCGAGGCGGCGTTCCTCGGCATCCCCTCGATCGCCGTCAGCCTGCATATCGGCCGGGGCGGGATGACGAAGACCCGCTTCGACGTCGCCGCACGGCACGCACGGCGGGCGATCGAGCAGATCCTCTCGCACGGCCCCCTTACCCCCCATACGTGCCTGTCGATCAACGTGCCGGTCACCGAGGGCGACGTGCCGATGTACCCGGTGCGCGTCTGCCGCATGAACACGCACGGCCTGGTCGACAAGTACGAACGCCGCGTCTCCCCGGCCGGCGACGTGTACTACTGGGCCGCGGGGTACGGGCTCGACTTCCGCTCGACCGACGAGGAGACCGACGTGGCCCACCTGATGGCGAGGCACATCACCGTGACGCCGCTGAGGTATGACCTGACGAAGAAGTCGGTGCTGGGGGAGTGGAAGAGGAAGCTGGAAGGGAGCAGGGAATAGGCAGCAGGGAGCAGGGAGCAGGGAGCGGGGAGCGGGGAGCGGGGTTTGTATGCGAGACGGGGCGTGCCGCCCCGACGAGCGTGCTTGAACTCGCCTGTGAACGAGCCCGCCCCCCACAAGCCAGCGAGGGCGGAAGAGCGGACACCCGGAGCGACCCTGTGCAGCGGTGTAGGTTGACGCATTGATCGCGCCATACGAGACGCGCCGCGTCAGCAAGCGTCCAGATGCGGGCGATGCTCGCGATCCGTCACTGTCGTTGAGGCCGGCAGACGCCGAGCGCCGACGCTCGCTCCGGGGGGGCGCTTCGCGTCTCATACAAGAGGGCATCCGGCGCATAACGTGAGCGCGACGCTCCGTGTCCTCCGTGTTTCAAACAAACCGGTTCGTTCGTTTCGAGATTCAGCGTTCCTGCGTCACACCGAGTTCTTCTTCGGCGATATCCGCCTCGTCCCGGTCGCCGGCCGTCTTGCTCGCCTTGCCGAGCGCCCGCACCACGATCTCGGGTTGCTGCGATGGTGTTGCCGCCAGCTTCTTTTCTCCGCTCCCCGCGTGCGCGCTCCGCTCGTGCGTCGCCGCGTTGCGCCCGTCGGCCGTCGTGGTGTACACCATCCCGATCGTGTGCTCGGCCTCGCCCAGCAGCAGCCGGTTGACCAGCTCCACACCCTGCATCAGTGAGTGGTCGGTGTTCGAGACCTCGTACTTCCACATGCCGAACCTGCCGCGTGAGAAGACGCTTCTCGACTCCAGCCACGGGATCACCTCGGCCAGCAGCTCGTCGCGGTCCACGCTCGGCGTCGGGTACGAATAGTCCGCGTAGTAGCACCAGCGCGACACGATCTTCTCGCGCTCGCCGTCTTCCAAGAGCCCGGCGTTCTCCAGGCCGGTGATGACCTCCTCGATCACCGCGTCCGGGTCCTTGCCAAACTCGCCGAGCGTCGGCTTAAACTCGCTCTCGCTGACCTCGCACAAGAGCGAGTAGTACTCGTCCTTATTCGGCGTCATGTTCGGCGAGTAGTTCGACAAGTATGTCACGCGGTAGAACGGGCAGTTTTCCTCCGGGAAATACATCCAGCTCTTCGTCTCCGGCGTCCCCTTCCCCGGCCCCCGACTTTTCAACCCAAGCCCAACCATGTACCCCGACGAGTGCTTCAACTTCCCAGCCGCCTTGCGCACCGACGCCGGCGCTTCGCCGACCGCGATGCCCCCCTCGCGCATGAGCACATCGAGCGGCATCGTGCTCACCAAGACGTCGTACTTCTCGAGCCTCCCGTCCTCAAAGACCACTTCCTTGCGGTCGAGGTCGATGTGCTTGACGTTCGCGCTCAGCGTGATGTGCCCCTTGAGCACCGGCGCGAAGCGGGCGTAAAACTCGCCCGTGCCGCCGCGCAGCGGGAACTTGAACTGGTTGTTCGGCCCCCAGCCGAAGTCGTCCTGCTCGAGCATGATGTTCTTGAGCGCCCGGTCGACGTCGAGCACCGCGACCCGCTCGCCGATCCACTGCTTGTTCATCATCTCCGGCTCGTGCGCCCACACCTTGAAGTTGTACGGCCGCATGAAATACCTGGCGATCCCCTCGCCGAACACCGCGTCGATGAACTCGCCGAAGTTGGCCGCCGCCTGCGGCGAGGGGACCTTCCCCTTGCCGTTCTGCGCCTTGATGAGCCCCGACATGCACTCGTACGCCGCGTCCTTGGGCAGGTACCGGATGTTGTTCTGGAACGGGTACGGCACCCACCGGTCGAACATCCGCACCCAGCTCTCGCGGTTGTTGAGCGTGTAGTCGTCCCCCATCAGCTTCTCGAAAACCTGGTCGTAGTACGAATAGTGCGAGAACATCACGTGCCCGCCGATGTCCCACGTGAAGCCCTGCTCGTCGGTGAACGAGTGCGCCAGGCCGCCCACATACGGGTGGCGGTCGAAGAGGTGGAAGTTGGTGTACCCCAGCTCCTTGAGCCGGTACCCCGCGCCCAGCCCCGTCGGCCCCGCGCCGATGATCACCACCCGCGGCTCGGGCATCCCCGGCTTCCAGCCGCCCCCTTCTCCCAGCCCTCCTCCTCCCCCCGGCAGGCTCGCGGCATGCGGGTCACACAGCTCAGACAAGCGGCAGCAAGAACGCGTCATCGTGGCTCCGGCCCCAAAAAAAGGTCAGTCGGCGGTCGTCTCAGGGCCGAAACCATAGACCCCCAATCCCCCGCCGCCGCTCGCCAACAGGAACGAGAACGCTCCCTCTTCGAGATGCGTTATCGGACCCCCGCGGCGACGGTCTGCGCGGCCTCGCACGCCTGAGCCGTCGGAGCGCCCCGGCACACCCCTGTTCCAGGCTCGCCATCTGCCGCAGCTTGCCTAGTCTGACGGCAGGGCCGGGCGAAGAGACGTGGATCAAAACCCGGATAAACACCCAAAATATTCGCATGCCCGCAACTTCATTCTTTTCTCGCGAGTTTCTCGTTCGCCAATCAGGGTGATGTCCGATATCATGGGTAAATCGGGGGACTGTCCACACTTTTCAGGGTGAAAGCATGAGCTTCGACAGCGTGGACATGTGGGTGTGGGGGCCGCTGTCACGTCCATCACCCCTTTGTCCGGGGGGGACATGGGGGAGGAGGGCTCTCGCAAACGCCGCGGTTTCCGGTATTATCGGGAGCAGGCAGATCGAGGACCGCCGGGCCAGGTCGCCCGGCCGCCGTTCCCGACCGTGGGTGTCCGGTGGTTGGCGGTGTTGGAGATTGTCATGACGACTCACACGCGCGACGATACGGCGTCGATTCGGACCGCCGTCCGCATCGCCGAAAATATCTGTGCCCTGCCGGCGGTCGCGACGCAGGATTGGTGCGATTCGGCGGCGTCGGCGCTGCTGCCCCTGGCCCAGCCGGGCGTCGTGGCGGTGATGATCGGGCAGATCGACGAGCGGGGGCAGGTCATCCGCCGCGAGGCGACCGGGGCCGCGGGGTGCTACCTGGCGGAGGTGACGACGACCATCGGCCGCAGCCAGTCGGCGACGAGCGTGGTGCCGATCGACGCGCGGGACGGCAACCTCGCACGGCTGCGCACGATGCTCGACCAGGCGCGCGAGCTGATCTGGACGCCCGGGCCCCTGGCCGCCGGCGAGTGCCGCGTCGGCACGCCCGACGCGCTCGGGGCCGGCTCGGGCTGGCGGCAGACGCCGATCGGCAAGCGGTGGGAAGGGTTCCATCCCACGTCGGTCCTCTGCGGGGCCGCGGCGTTGGGCGGGGGCGCGCCCGTCGGTGACAGCGACGTGGGCGGCTCGGTCCGCGTCATCGCCGTCGAGGTCGGCTCGACCAGCCCCCACGTCCACATGGACCCGGCGGTGCTCGAGGGCGTCCTGCCGGCGATCGCCAAGCGGGCGCTGCTGGCGATCGGGCCGGACAGCGGCGACGGCGGGCAGTGGCTCACCGTCCGCGAGCAGATCATCCTCAAGCACCTGCTGCTGGGCAAGTCCGTCCGCGAGATCGCCGAGGAGCTCGGCCGCAGCCCGCACACGGTGCACGACCACGTCAAAAGCCTGCACCGCAAGCTCAACGCCAACAGCCGCGGCGAACTGGTCGCGCGGGCGCTGGGCTACGGCTCGCAGTCGCTCGGCACCGCGGCCGGCAGCGGCTCGGCGGCCGAGGCCGGCGCGCTGATGCCGTAAGTTGCCGGGTTCCGGGTCAAGCCATCGATTCTTCGATGTCGAACAGCGCCGCGCAATGCCCGCGATGCGTTGTTCCGCCCGCCTGGTGCTTGCCCTCGCTCGCGCTTCGGGCTCGTCGAGCTCAAGTTTTTAACCCGGAACCCGAGCCCCGGAACCCGGAACCCGAATTCCGGGGCCTTTCGCTCATACCATTCCTCGTGTCTCTGATCTTCACCACGCGCAGCGAAGACCAGACCATCGCCCTGGGCGGGGCGCTCGGACGCGCGCTGTGGCCGGGCGACGTGCTGGCGATCGAGGGTGAGCTGGGGGCCGGCAAGACGCGGCTGGTCCGCGGCATCGCCCGCGGCATGGGCCTCGACGAGGCCCTCGTCGCCAGCCCGACGTTCGTCCTCGTGAATCACTACCCGCCGCCGAGCGAAGATCACACCGGCCTGCACCACGTCGACGCGTACCGCCTGCACGGCTCTGATGAACTGGAAGCCGTCGGATGGGACCGCGTGATGGATGGATCCGCCGCCGTGGCGATCGAGTGGGCGTCAAAGCTCGGCGATCCGCGGGACTGGCTTGCCCCTTCGACGAGCACGTCCTCCTCGCTGTGCATGGTCGCGCTCCGGCACGCCGGCGCAGATGCCGCGGGGGTGGAGGACGGCATCGGCGAGGGCGTGCGGACGATCCTCATCGACGCGCCCGCCTCATGGGCGCACCGGCCGGAGTGGGCGAAGCTGGCGGCGATGGCCGACGCGGCGGGCGGCGAGCGCCCGTCGCACGCCCCGTTCAGATGCCCCGTCTGCGGCACGCGCGTCGCCGACGGCCAAGACGCCCCCGACGCGCCCTTCTGCTCGGCCCGCTGCAAGATGGCCGACCTGGGCAGGTGGCTCAGCGGCTCGTACGTCGTCTCGCGCGAGCTCACCGACGACGACCTCGACGAACACGCGGTGGAATAGGTCGCGAACCCGAAGCGCGAGAAAATTATGCAAGGTTGGTCGCATCAAATGTCCGTTTGACACAGAAAACACAGGTCTTGGGTGGGGCGGGCGTCCCGCCCGCCATAGGGGATGCTCAGAGATGACCCGAGGGCGGGCGGGACGCCCCCCACCCCCCACCCGCAAGCGTGTTGAGGTTTGAGCTACCAACGCTTCGAGCCTTGCATAACCCGCGCGAGCGAGGGCACACGTGAGTTTCCGGATGCGCAGATCCGCCCTTGCTGGCGCTGCGGGCTCGTTGTTCGCTGCACAATCCCGGTATGATGCCCCCGCATGACGTATTTCTCGAAGAAGCCGCGTGGTTCGTGGGGTGTGCGTGCGGGCGTGCTGACCGCCGGGGCGGCGGTGCTGGTCGTCGCCCTTGCGGCGATGGCCCAGTCGGGCTCGGCGGGCCCCGTCGAAGGCGTGGCCGACGTCGCAGCGGGCGCGGGGGGCGGGGGGGGCG
>CAZZDW010000129.1:0-7440 GCA_964652945.1 uncultured Phycisphaeraceae bacterium | reverse complement strand
GGCGACGCCAAAGGCGAGCGCCAGGCCGCCGGCAAGCTGCGCGCGGCCGGTCGCCGCGCCGCCGCCGGCGCGGCGCTGGCGGCGGGCGGGGCGCCCCGGGAGGTCTGGGCCCGGGGCGCCCCGCACCCACTCCCCCCCCCACCCCCAACAGTCTGGCGGGCCTCGTCGAGGAGGGAGAGCGTCACGCCGCGCTCGCGGGGCTTGGCGCTGGCCAGGTGGTGGATCAACGGCAGGGTGAGCTTGCCGAGTTCGAGATCGCGCCGGAGCGGCTTGCCGACGACCCGCTGGTCGCCGGTGAGGTCGAGCAGGTCGTCCTGGATCTGGAACGCCACGCCGAGGTTCTCGCCGAAGGCGCCAAAGCGTGCCGCGAGCGGCCCGTCGGAGCCGGACTGCATCGCGCCCAGGCGGCAGGCGACGCCGATGAGCGAGGCCGTCTTCTTGCGGATGATCTCGTAGTACGTCGGCTCGTCGATCGAGAAGTTCTCGCGGTGGTGGAGCTGGAGCAGCTCGCCGGCGCACAGCGTCATGCCCGTTTTGCCGATGAGCAGGGCCGGCTCGGGCGTCGGCAGCGTGCAGCACAGCGCGTAGGCCGAGGAGAAGAGGTAATCGCCGAGGATCACCGCGGCCTCGTTGCCGTGCAGGCGGTTGACCGTCGCGCCCTTGCGGCGGATGTCCGCCTCGTCGAGCACGTCGTCGTGCACCAGCGTCGCCATGTGGATCATCTCGCAGACCGTCGAGATGAGCACGTGCTCGTCCGACGACGCCGAGCCGTCGTGCGATGCCGCCGAGCCGCAGAGCAGCACGAGCATGGGGCGGAGCATCTTGCCGCGGTACGCCTCGATGTGCTCGACCAGGCTCTGCACCGGGGGCAGGTCGCTCCGCAACGTCGACTCAAACAGCGACTCCACCCGCGCAAGCGCGGCGTGCAGCTCGCCTTGGACCTGCGTCAAATCGGGCGTCGTCGCGGAAGAAAGCGTCATCGATGAAGGATAGGAAGGCGTGGGTGCAAAGACAGGCGTCGGGCGTGGGGCGTCAGGCGTCGATGCAAAGGCAGGCGTAAGGCGTAGGGCGTGAGGCGTCGGTGTCATGACAGACATCGATTGCCTCCGCTTTCCTTTCGCTGGCAGAAAACTCTCCAGATACCGACGCCCGACGCCTTACGCCCCACGCCTGTCTTCCCACTCACGCCCTTCCTCGTCCCCGCTCACGCGCACATCCGCGTGGACCTTGTGCTTGATGCGGCGTTTGGGGTCGGCCAGGGAGGTGAACGCCGCGCAGGCGTCGAGGTGGTCGAGCACGAGCAGCCCGTCGCCCATGGTGTCGGGCCGGCGGGCGAGCGTCAGGCAGACCCCGTAGTTGCCGGGGCGGAGGATATTCGGCACGCTGAACCGCACCCGCGTCGATTCGCCGGCCTTGAGCGGCGGCAACGAATACTCCTCGTCGAAGGCGCCCGTCCCCAGCACGTCGATGCCGGCCCGGTCGCGGATCGAGAAGGACAGGTCGAGCCGGTCCAGGTCCACCGTCGCGCGGCACTCGGCCTCGATGACGATCGGCTCCTTGAAGCCGAACGCCTCGGCGGGCTGGTTCTCCGCCGTGACGACCCGCACCCGCTCGACCCTGGCGTGCCCCGTGCCGTAGCGGAGCGAGGCCTGCGGCGGGGCCCAGCCGGCCTCCGCTTCGACTTCGACGGCGGCGGCCCCGGCGTCGGCGGGGAGTGCCGCGAGCTTGGCCTCGGCCCGGGCGGCGGCGCGGCGGTTGGTGACGTTGCGGACGTGGTTGAAATAGTGGTCGACCGCGTGCTCGGCCGAGCCGATGAACGCGGGCCTGCCGCCCTTGAGGAAGACCGCCTTGCCGCAGATGCTCTTGACCGAGTCGGCGTTGTGGCTGACAAACAGCAGCGTCAGCCCGCTGCCGATGAGCTGCTTCATCCGTCCCAGGCTTTTTTGCTGAAACTCGGCGTCGCCGACGGAGAGCACCTCGTCGAGGATGAGCACGTCGGGCTCGACGTTGACCGCCACGGAGAAGGCCAGCCGCGAGTGCATGCCGGAGGAGTAGACGTGGACGGGCTGGTCGATGAACTCGCCCAGGTCGGCGAAGGCGGCGATCTCGTCGAAGCGCTTGTCCATCTCCTTTTTGGAGATGCCCAGGATCGCCCCCGAGAGGTAGACGTTCTCGCGTCCGGTGAAGCGGTGGTTGAAGCCCGAGCCCAGCTCGAGCAGGGCGGCGACGCGCCCGCGCACGTGGATCGTGCCGCGCGTCGGCGTGAGCGTGCCGGCGATCATCTGCAGGAGCGTGCTCTTGCCCGAGCCGTTGCGCCCGATGAGCCCCCACGCCTCGCCCCGGCGGACGTCGAACGAGACGTCGCGCACCGCCCAGAACCGCCGGCGGCGGGTCTGCGAGCGCGTCACCGCCTGCCACAGGCGGTCGGCCGGCGAGGCGAAGATGTCGTACGCCTTCGAGACGTTGCGCACGCTGATCGCCAGGTCGGGGTCGAGCCCCTCCTCCCCTTCCCCCGCGTCAACCGGCGCATCATCCAGCTCGCCGACGACCGTGCGTCCGGCGCGCTCGTCCAGGTCCTCGTCGGAGACGTCCTCGACGAGCGGCGCGGGGGCTTCCACAAGCTGCTCCGTCTCAGACGACATCCGCCAGCCCTCTCTTGGTCTTCATGAACCACGCGTACCCGAGGAGCATCACGAAAAAGGAGACGACCGTGATGACCCCGAGCTGCGTCCACAGCGGCTGCGTGCCGGAGATGACCGCGTTGCGCCCGGATTCGATGATCGCCACCAGCGGGTTGAGCCGCACCATCCACTGGATGTTCTTGGGGATGACCGAGATGGGGTAGAAGATCGCGCTGAGGAACATCGCGAACTGCGTGATGACCACGGTGACGTTGCGGATGTCGCGGAAGAAGGCCCCCAGCGACGCCAGGAACCACGACAGCCCCAGGCACATCATCACCAGCGGCACCAGCACCAGCGGGAACGTCCACAGCGTCGGCGAGACGTGCCCCGTGACGGCGGTCAGCAGCACCAGCAAGAGGCCCATCGCGATCGCCTCGTAGATGATGCCGGAGAAGACGACCGTCACCGGCAGGATCTCGACGGGGAAGATCACCTTGCGGACGAAGTTCGGCCGGGTGGCGACGCACAGGGGCGAGCGGTTCATGCTCTCGGCGAAGATGTGGAAGATCGTGTGCCCGAGGAACAGGTTGAAAACGAAATCGAGCGTGGGATGGACGCTCTGCCCCTCGACGTTGCCCCAGCTGCGGTGGAAGAGCACGCCGAAGACGAAGGTGAACGCCGCGAGCTGGAAGAGCGGGCTGAGGACGTTCCAGACGATGCCGAGGTGTGAGCCGCGGTTGCGTTCGAGGACCTCGCGCGAGGTGAACTGGCGGATGAGCTCGCGCTGCCGCCAGAGGGCGCGGACCAGACCGACCGGGTCGAGGTAGCGCCACACCGAGGTGGGTGCGGCCGAGTGGACCGCGACGGTCTCGTCGTGCGCCCGCCGGGTCTTGCCCTCCCGGGGCCCGGGCTCGGCGAGGACAAGGCGTTCGTCGCCGAAGTCCGAACCGCTCTGCTCCTGATCGTCCAACATGGGGCGCGACGCGATGCTGCTCACGGCGGATGATAAGACCTGATACGAGCGCGGGGCGTGGGGGAAAGACAGGCGTGGGGCGTCAGGCGTCGGTGTCATGACAGACTTCGAGAGCTTCCGGTTTCCTTTCGCCGGCAGAAAACACTCCAGCGACCGACGCCTGACGCCCGACGCCTGTCTTTCTCCCTACCATTCCCCGTGCCGAACCTCACGTACCAGACCGCCGGCGAATCGCACGGCCCCGCCATCCTCGCCGTCGTCTCGGGCCTCCCCGCGGGCGTCGAACTCGACACCGCGTTCATCAACGCCGAGCTGGCCCGCCGCCAGGGTGGCTACGGGCGCGGCGGGCGGCAGCGGATCGAGACCGACACCGCCGAGATCCTCTCCGGCGTCCGCCGTGGGAAGACCATCGGCTCGCCCGTCACCCTCGTGGTCCGCAACAAGGACTCGCGCCTCGACGACACCACCAAGACGCCGCCGGTCTATACGCCAAGGCCGGGGCACGCCGATCTCGCCGGCAGCGTGAAGTACCTGACGACCGACTGCCGCGAGACGCTGGAGCGGGCCAGCGCCCGCGAGACGGCCGGGCGCGTCGCTGGGGGGGCCGCGGCGAGGTGCCTGCTCAGGGCGGTCGGCATCGAGGTCTTCGGCTTCGTCCGCGCGATCGCCGGGCACGAGTGGGCCGGCGAGGTGACCGAGGAGAACTGGCGCGGCGAGGGAGGGCTGCTGGCCTCGCGCGACGCCAGCGAGACGTATTGCCCCGACGGGGCGGACGGCGAGGCGACGAAGAAGCAGTGCGCCGCGATCCGCCAGGCGAAGATCGACAAGGACACGGTGGGCGGCTTGGTTGAGGCGCACGTCTTCGGCCTGCCGCCGGGCGTCGGCTCGACGATGGACTGGCGCGACCGGCTGGACTCGCGCCTGGCCGCCGCGGTGATGGGCATCCAGGCGTTCAAGTGCGTCGAGATCGGGCTGGGCAAGGTGTGCGCGGCGCTGCCCGGCTCGCAGGTGCACGACCCGATCGCGTTTGACCCGGCGAGGGTGCAGACGCCGAGCATCGGCTTTGTCCGCGAACGCAACAACGCCGGCGGCATCGAGGGGGGCATGACCAACGGCGCGCCCGTCGTCGTCCGCGGCACGATGAAGCCCATCGCCACGCTCCTCCGCGGCATGCCGTCGGTCGACCTCAACACCAAGGCCGCCGCCAACAGCGCGTACGAGCGCTCGGACATCTGCGCGGTGAGTGCGGCGAGCGTGGTGATGGAGAACGTCGTCGCCTTCGAGATCGCCCGCGCCTTCCTCGACAAGTTCGGCGGCGACTCGCTGCCGGAGACGAAGAACAACTACGAGCGGTTCCTGGCGACCGCGCGGATCCTGCCGCTGGACCCGCCGATCGAGGGCAAGACGCTGGCGTAGTTGTTCCCGCGGCACAGGCGTCCCGCCTGTGCTTGCGCTCTCTGCGACTATGCACAGGCGGGACGCCTGTGCCACGAAGTGCGAACTACATCCTCCCCCACATGATGAGGATGTCGGTGAGGGTGTGCGCGACGACGATCGGCCACAGCCGCCTGCTGGCCGCGAAGATCGACGTCTGCACCAGCCCGACCGCGAAGACCACCACGACCGCGTATAGGCCCTGGTAGACGTGGTACGACGCGAAGCAGGCCGAGGCGAGCAGCACGGCGGAGAGCGGGTTGTTGAGCAGTTCCTTGAAGCGTGTGACCAGGAAGGCGCAGATCACGATCTCTTCGGCGAAGGCGTTGGCCGCCGACATGGCGACCAGCATCGCGTGCTCGCCCACGCCGTGTGGATAAGGAAAGACATACCCGGTGTCGTGGATGATGCTCGAATCGACGAGGTATTCCATGAAATCCGGCGCGAAGATCCACAGGCCCACGCCGACGGCGTACTGCGCGATCATCGTCAGGATCAGGATGCCCACGCCCGCGGCGATGTGCCACCAGCGGAAACGGCACACGCCGAACCGGTCCCACCCGTCGCCGCTCCTGCCCATGATGAACAAGGCCACCGCGCCCACCTGCACCGACCGGACCAGGCTCATGATCGCCCATGCGGGGAAGGTCCAGCGGTCGTCGGGCCTCACGCCGTCCATCGACAGGATAAACGAGTGCACGGCGTTGGTGAGGTCGGGAAGAACGCCCAGGCACAAGACGACAGCGAGCTCGACCCACAGGCGGCGGCGTCGCTCGGCCCTGGGGGTGAACTGGGCCGGCAACGGCGTGCCGCGTGAGCCCCAGCCATCCCGCGCGCGCTCGGCCCCCGTCTCGGCGGTCGACGCCGATTCGAGGGACGGCCCGTGCGAAGCGGGCGCGTCGACCATCTCGGGAGCGGGGGACGGATTGGCCATAGCTGTGGCCCATCATAAAGCAACGGCCGCAATCCGCAATCCGTTCTGCCGTTGAGCCGATGGTGTCAGCGGAGGGTTTCCCGCATGCGCTCGAATCACCCGGCGACAGGCCGTTTCTTCCCGTTCCTGGGCGTGGTTCTCGGAACCGCGCTCGCCCTCGCCGCCCACGGCCGGGCCGAGCCGGGCACGCCCTCGCCCGATAACGCGCCCGCGCACGCGCCGATCCCCGAGCCGACGTGGAACGACCTGCCGAGCAAGCTCGCGCCCGGCATCTACGACGCGGGAAACCAGACGCTCGTCCTCCACGACACGCAGCGTAACAAGGACGTGCAGGTCCGCGTGCGCTTCCCCAAGACCAAGGCCGCGACGGTCGCCAGGCCCGCCGACGGGCCGTTCCCGCTGATCGTCTTCTCGCACGGCATGGGCGGCTCGCGCGACGGCTTTGCCGCGCTGTCCGCCTACCTCGCCAGCCACGGCTACATCGTGGTCCACCCGACGCACGCCGACTCGATCACCCTCGACCGCCACGACGCCGACGACGAGATCGACCCCCACACCGGCCGCCCGCGCCCCAGGCTGCGCGACCTGAGCACCATCCGCCGCCCGCGCCTCACCGACGTCGACCCCTACGACCGCGTCGCCGACGTCTCGTTCGTCTACGACTCGCTCGACCAGATCGAGCAGGGCGTCGAGGACCTGCGCCTCCCCGACGGACGCGGCAAGATCGACCGCCAGCGCCTCGGCATCGCCGGGCACTCGGCCGGGGCGATGACCGCGCAGATGGTCCTCGGCGCCAAGGTCCGCGGCGGGGGCTTCCGCAAATCCGACGAAGACCGACCCCCCGAGACCGACGGCGACGGGGGCGAATGGATCCTCAGCTCCTACGCCGACCCGCGGGCAAGGGCCGGCGTGGTCATCTCCAGCCAGGGGACGACCAACCGCCTCTTCACCGAGGACTCGTGGAAATCGGTCGACGCGCCGATGCTCGTCGTGGGCGGCTCCAACGACCAGCTCCCCGGGCGCGACTCGCCGTCACGCCGCAAGGACGCGTTCACCTTCTCGCGCGGCGTCGCGGCGGGCGGGCCGCCCGCGTACCTGCTGTATATCCAGGACGCGTACCACTCGACGTACTCCGGCGGCAGGGCCGACTCGGAAGCGATGCGGCAGATGACCGTGACGGCGACCAACGCCGCGGCCTTGGCCCTCTTTGACGCGTACCTCAAGGACGACCCGGCCGCCAAGCAGTTCCTCGCCTCGCCCGAAGGCATGGACACGATCTCGGAGCACAAGGCGAAACTGGAAGCGAAGTAGGAGGCGTGAGGCGTAGGGCGTGAGGCGTCTGTGTCATGACTGAAGAAGACGGCATTGGGCATTCGGGATTCGGCATTCGAAAGACATCTGTTCTGCGAATGCCGAATGCCTATTGATCTCTGCGCTGTGAAAGGAATGAGTGCCGGCATGCCGATGAATGGTGG
>CAZZDW010000128.1:0-7480 GCA_964652945.1 uncultured Phycisphaeraceae bacterium | reverse complement strand
CTATTCCCTGTTCCCTTTGTCTTGACTTGCCTGCTGCCTATTCCCTGTTCCCTTTCTCGCTCACACCGAATCCGGGTCGAGCTGGCGGCGTTTCTTGGCGGGCTTTTTCGAGGCCGATGAGCCCCCGGTCTCGTCGCGGCCGCGCTTGGGCAGCGCCAGCATCAGCTCCTCCATCATCTTCTCGCTGAGGTAGACCAGCCCCGAGTTCATCGCGATCTCGGCGAGCTGGACGCGGTTCTCGACGTTGAGCTTGGCCCCGAGGGCCGCGCGGTGCCCCTCGATGGTCTTGATGCTGCGGTGCATCTGCCGGGCGACCTCGCCGGTGGAGAAGCCCTTGCCCAGGAGGCGCAGCACCTCGAACTCGCGGTCGGAGAGCTTGGCGAGCATGCCCAGGTGCATGTGCTGGGAGATGATCAGGTCGTCGGCCTCGTCGAGCTGGCGTGCCGCGTCGCGGCTGAGCGCGGTCGAGACGACCGTCAGCTTGGCCGATTCGGCGTCGTCGCCGACGGCAAAGAGCCACGTGTGCCGGAGCACGCCCCAGTACATCCCCAGCATGTGGACGGGCCTGCCCCGCTGCACCGCCGACCGCGCGTTGAAGACCATCTCCAGCGCCGTCGCCGGCGGGTAGCAGTCGGTGAGGTTGTAGCCGATCCAGTCCTGCGTGTCGGTGACCGAGGGGTCCTGGATGATGCCGTTGGCGTACTCGATCCGCCCGTTGCTGGCAAGCACCATGACCGACGCACCGGCGGCCCGCACCAGGGCCGTCCAGGTGACCGCCAAGGCGGCGCTCGGTTCCCCCAGGGATGAAAGACTGAACCCTGCTTCCATAGACAAACACACCCTGCATGGCACGCTGAACCGGAAGGGGTGTTTGAAGGGCCGCCCGGGCGCCGAAGACACCCGGAAACATCGGCAACACACACACCACGGCCGATCGCGGAGCGCGGACGAATACATCACGGCGGCACCCGGCAATCCTGGCTAGGTGAAGCCTTTCGAGTGAGTGCTATCGGGTTCACACTCGCGCAACATTCAGACTCGAACTACCTAGGTTCACAATTCCGGGTATTCCCTCCGTCGTACCGCACGTCAACATACTCCACAAGGGAAAGTGCCCCACCACAATAAGGGAGTCTTTTCTGTGAGCGAAATCCCCTTCAATAAGCGTATTAATCCACGCTCTTTTCCACACCGGCGAGCAAACTCTCCATCTGCTCGTCGCTCAAAGCCGTGAAGCCCCCCTCGATTGCCAGCCGCGCCAGGTGCACCCGGTTGCGGATCTCCAGCTTGGTCCCCAGGGCGTTACGGTGCCACTCGAGGGTCTTCTCGGCGCGGTGCACCCGCCGTGCCATCTGCGCGATGGTCAGGCCCAGCCCGACCAGCCTGAGCACCTGCAACTCACGCGGCGTGAGCTTGCTCAGCGGGCCCAGGTCGAGCATCGGGGCCACCGGCAGGCTCGTCAACGGCGCCTCGACCGAGGGGAGGGCGATGACCGGCGAGAACGCCGACACGCCGCCTGAGCCGGGGCCCGGCAGGCACGCCGCGGCGTGGGCCAGGCGGACACAGGTGCACAAGACCGATTCGACCGCCGGCTGGGGCGGGGGCTCGGGAGCGGCGAGCGAGTCGACCACCTGGTGCGAGGCGTGGTGCTCGTCTTCGGCGGAGTCTATCGGCGGCTGCTCGCCGGCCAACCCGGGCGAAGACACGGGTTTCATGGTGACTTTCCAGCAGACGCCGCGGAGCACGCAGATGGTGGTCAGCGTGCTGCGCTGCTCGATGACCCAGCGCAGGTGCTGCCGCCGTTGCTGCATCGCGGCCCGTGAGACGAGCCCGTCGAGCGATCGCCCCGACAGGCCGCCGGGCGCGACGCCGGCGGTGCGTTCGAGCACGGGGTTGGCGAAGAGGTACCGGCCGGCGGTGTCCATCAGCCCGACGCAGGTGGGCGTCTCGTGGACGAGGGTCTCCCACGCCGACTGCCCGGAGATCGGGGAGGAGCGTTTCGGCTCGGACGGGGGCGCAAGGGGGCCGGCCTGACCATGCGTTCGTGGCAGATCGATCATGGCACGGGTATATGTTCCCCGGGGCTCTCCCTCGGGCCGATGTGGGGGAAGCGTTCAGTCGTGCTCTGATTGGGGGAGAACTCGTCACAAGATTGTGTGAAGCCGTCCGGTTTCGGCGCCCGACGCCACGAAGGGCGTTGCTTACATGTAAAAACACGCCGCTAGAGCGGTTTCAGTCGGAGTGTAGCGGATTGATGAGGTGGCTTGAGGTAGCACGGCACTCCGTGCCGTGTCTCGGCTCGGAGAGCCGAGGTACCAAGCGATCCACAACGACTGAAACCGCTCTATTCACGGCCGCCGACGACGGTGGCGCTCGACGGCACGCGCAGCAGCGCCGGGTCGGCGACGACCTCGATGGGGATCGTCGCCTCGAAGGTCGCCAGCCGATCCGATGCGGCGGGGGCGGCGGGGGCGTCGTTCGATTCGCTCTTGGCCGCGGGGGCGTTTTTGTCGCGCACGATGATGCGGAGCTGGTACGAGCCGGCGGCGAGCGTGCGCGGGAAGTCGAGGCGCTGCACGAGGTAGAAATCCTGCCGCTCGCTGCGCGAGAACGAGCGGACCATCTGCTCGGGGATGCGCCACTGCAGGACCGGGCGGTCGGAGTCGGTGTAGAGGGCGATCTCCTGCGAGAGCTCGACCATGAAGCCGGGTGAGGAGGACGTGTCGGTGGTTGGGCGCTGGGCGAAGCCGCGGACCTCGGTGTAGGCGATCGCGGCGTTGGCGCGCCCGGAAAGAAGCCGGTTGGAGACGAGCGGCGTGAACTGGCCGAAGGACTCGACGCGCGAACAGAGCGCGATCGTGCCGTGCTGCAGGCCGACGCCGGCTGCTTCGAGCAGCGCGTCGCGCTGCGCGGCGAGCGCGGCGGCGAGGGCCTTCGGATCGGTCGACGACAGCTCGCCCGCGGCGACCTTGGCCAAGAGCTCGCGCACCGCCAGCACCGTCGCCTTCTCCGGCGGGGAAAGCGGCTCCAAGAGCGTGCGCATCTCCGGCTCCGACACACCGGGCTCGACCAAGCCCAGGCCGATCAGGGGCAGGGCGGCTTGAAGAGGGTCGGCGTCTTCGCGGATCGCCCGGCGGACCACCTCGACGAGCTGAGCCGCGAGTTCGGCACGCGAGGGCGGCGGCGGCGGCGCGGTGGCGACAGACGTGTCCTGCGCGGCCGTGCTCGCGGCCTCGGCGAGCATGTCGTCGGCGGGCGCGGGCGGGCCGACGAGCGGCGTCGGTTGATCGGAAGCAAGCGGCAGCGCGGCTTGTGCGGCGGCCTCGCGCCGAGCCGCGGCGTTCTCGCCCGCGGCGTTGAGCGCGGCGTAATCGATCTCGACGGCGTTCGCGTCGGCCTCGGTGTGCGACTGCTCGCCGCGGAGCTGCAGACCCTTTTCGAGGTTGCGCGTCGCTTGGTCGATGGCCGACAACGGGCGGTCGCTTTCGCCGTCGCTGGTCAGCGCGGCGGGCGGGTCGGTCGGCGCGGGCTGGTTGGACCTGCCACAGGAAGAGAGGAGGAACGCGGCGCACAGCCCCGGCACGGCAACAAGCAAACGGTTCATATCGTGCCTCCTGCACCTTGAACAGGTCGCGTCCCGCGACCTTTCGAGAACTCTAGAAAGACAGATCGACCCAGAGGCGGGAACGGGTCGAGTTATTCAGGGGTGGAGGGACATCGGCCCAGGGACATGTCCCTGGGCTTCCGGGCTTATTCAGAAGCGTCTTTCGGATGGTTGGACGGATTTTTTCTGTATCGCTCGCCCAGCATGAGCTCGCCCAGCAGGTCGACGATGTGGGAGCCGGATTTGTCGGAGCCGTGCTTGTGGATGCCCATGGCCGAGAGGGTACCGTAGCCGAGGCCGAGGTGGATGAGCGCCCAGGCGGTGAGTTCGGGGCTGAAGCGGCGTGAGACCATGCCGGAGGACTGGGCGGTCTTGACCTCTTCGGCGAGGAAGTCGTGCAGGCGGGCGATGTGGGTGTTGAGGGCTTCGAGGATCTGCTCGTCTTCGACCTCGGTCATGGCCTGGATGATGACGCGGTAGATCCCCTTGCCGCGGTGCGAGACCATCGGGTTGGCGTGGAGCAGGCGGCGGAGGCGTTCGGCCGGGTCGGGGGCGGCCCGCAGCTCGTGCTGCCAGAGGGCGATGGTCGCGTCGCCGGTGCGCTGGATGAGGGCGATGAAGAGGTCGCGTTTGGAGGCGAAGTGGCGGTAGATGATGGGCTCGGTGACGCCGGAGGCCTTGGCGATCTGGCTGGTGGTGGCTCCGGCGTAGCCGTGGGTGGCGAAGAGCTTGGCCGCGGTGTCCAGGAGCTGCTCGCGGCGTTGTTGGGCGGGAAGTCGTCCCATAGCGTCACACCACTTCTCGGCTGTTCGCCGCGTGAGCTTTGGGCCCCCCGCCGTCGCCGCCCCGTCGCACGCCGTCTATGCCCGATTCCCGTCCC
The DNA here is from genome assembly GCA_964652945.1 of uncultured Phycisphaeraceae bacterium. GTDB lineage: Bacteria > Planctomycetota > Phycisphaerae > Phycisphaerales > UBA1924 > CAZZDW01. The sequence continues at coordinate 2,996 of CAZZDW010000128.1, read as the reverse complement.
ATAAACTAGTATACGCCAACTTAGGGGTGCGGCGAGGGCATCTGGGCTTGTCCGTGGCACAGGCGTCCCGCCTGTGCGGAATCACTGGGGAAAACCTGCACAGGCGAGACGCCTGTGCCACGTTCAGACAACTCTCCAGTAGCGCCTGCTCATTCTCCCAAGCAACTACCCCGGCGGCGGCGGGTCAAAGCCGTGCCCGCCGAAGGGGTTGCAGCGGAGGATCCGCCACAGGGTCAGGCGGGTGGCGCGGAAGGTGTTGAAGGCGCGGTAGCACTCGAGGCCGTAGTGCGAGCAGGTGGGCGTGAAGCGGCACTGGCCGCCGATGATCGGCGAGAGCGTGAAGCGGTAGAGATAGATCACCGCGATGAACGGGGCGTTGGCGATGCGCCAGATGAGCGGGAGCGCTGGTGTGTGCGCCGGCGCGGGCGATTCAGCGTGCGTCGCGCCGTCGGGGCTTTGACCTTGGCTGCCCTGAACACTCATGAACGCGGACTCTCATCGCTTGCGCGGGCGTTGCGGCGGTGGCGTCGCTCCAGCTCCGCGGCAACGTCGCTCACCAGCTCGCGGACGAGGCGCTGGTAGTCGTCGAGCGTGAGCAGGGCGTGCGGGCGTGCCGAGAGCACGAGGTCGCAATACGGCGGCCCGGAGAGCAGGTCGTGCTGCTGGAGGCGGAAGGCCTCGCGGAGGAGGCGTTTGAGGCGGTTGCGGATGATGGCGGTGCCGGCTTTGGCCCCCTTTGGTCCTTTCTTGATGCCGCCGACGGACTTGCTGATGGCAAGGCCGAGGCGGAGGTGCGGCAGGTCGTTGGGTCGTGCGGCGAGGGAGAGCGGGCCGCGGGATTTGCGGAGGCGGTAGGCGTAGACGGCGGCGAACTGCGTGGCGTGGGTGAGCCGGTGGGACGCGCGGAAGGTGAAGCGAGGGGAAGGGGGAGGGGGCGGGGCGGACACGGTGAACCATAGCGAGATACGATCGGCAATGAAGACTCTCACGAGGTCGGCGATGGACGGGCGGATCTGCACGGGCTTGACTCGGCGGGCGTTGGTGCTCGCCGGGGGACTGCTGATGGCGGGCGCAGCGGCGCTGGGAGGGCTCGGCGGGTGCGTGTCGTCGTACGCGGTGGACGTGCGGAATCAGACGGGCCAGCCGCTGTACGTGCAGCTCTTGCAGCGGCCGGGCTCGGGGGGCGACAAGCTACTGGCGGCGACGCGGCTGGGGCCGGGGGACCGCGGGGCGATCGGGCCGGCGCGGGCGAAGACGGGGTACGCGTACGTGCAGATGGACACGAAGCCCAACCCCGGCGTGCCGCTGACGCTGGACCTGTCGCCGGGCGTGACGATCCTGGAGGTGACGCAGGCCGACGGGGAGCACGGGGCCGGCGTGCTGCAGGTGCGCGAAGTGACGCGGTAAAAAAACTCGGAATTGAACCACGGAGCACACGGAGAGCACGGAGAAAGACATACCAGAAGGGTTTTCTTCAAGCCTTCGTGACCTTCGCGTTCAACACCTGTCTTTGTTTTCTCTGTGTGCTCCGCGATCTCTGTGGTTCAAAAGGGTTGGAGACTACAACGCCAGCTCGGCCTCTTCGAGCGCGTCGGCGGCTTTGCCCTTGGCGAAATCACGGAGCACGTCGGTGAGGGCGCGGGTGAGGGCGGCCGTGTCGGCGTCGAGGTCGAGGCGGGCGGTGCGGACGCGGGACTTGGTCCTGGGCTTGGTCAGCCACCGGCCGAGCAGGCCGAGCGAGTCGGCGAGGGTCTGCTGGTCGATGGGCGAGGATGAACCGGCGCGGAGCGCGCGCACGATCGCGTCGGTGAGCTCGGCCGGCGGGGTCGCGATCGTTTCTGAGGAGAGCGGCACGTCGGCGAGGCGGGTGAACGCGGCGTTCAACGCCGGCGCGAAGACGAAGAGGCGCGCGGCGGGTGGGCCGCCTTGGGTGGGGGCGGCGATGAGGAAGGCCGAGCGGGAAACGTCGCAGATGTGCGCAAAGAGCGGCTTGTCGAACGCCGCGAGGCGGCCGAGCACCGCCTTGGCGGAGGCGGCGGCTTCGAAGTCGTGCGTGGCAGCGGCGGTGCGCATGTGGTCGTCGAGCGTCTTGCGGAAGGCGTCGCGCGAGATACTCCCACGTGCGAGCGCGTCCGCGGCGGCGCGGACGCGGGCGCGGTAGGAGGGCATCGGCTCGCTGCCGTCGCAGGGCGCGGGGCAGCGGCCCATCTCCTTGTAGGGACACGCCGTCGCGTGCGGGGCCTGCACCAGCGTGCGGTAGAAACGGCACAGATCGAACGTGTCCACCACCTGCTCGATGAACCGCCCCGCGGCATCTTTATCACGGAGAGGACCAAGGAGAACGGGCGATGCATCGTGCTGCTCAATCGCTTCACGGGGCGTCGGGGGGGCGCCCCGTCTCACATCCAACGACACGCCCCGTCTCACGAAATCTGCCTCGCTCGCGAGGTTCGTCTTGGTGAACTCGGGGAACTCGTCGTCGGGGTTGACGCGCACGAACCAGGCCCGCCACCGCTCGGTCACGGCGCGGTACACGTGCGGCAGCCGCTCGCGGGCGAGCAGCAGATACGCAGCCTCCGCCTCGAACGCGGAGCCCGTCTCCCACGCGAGAATCCGCGACGTCAGCGGACGGAGATCGAGGCTCGCGCCCTTCTTAGCTCCCCCACTGCTGTCGGTGACCGGTTGATCGTGAGACGGAGCGCAGCGACGACGGGCGAGCGCCCGGATGTCCGCGGTGAGCGCGATCAGGAGCGTCGCTCGCCCGGGCACATGTGCCTGGGCTTCGGAAACATGCGATTCTGTGTGTAAAGGAATCTGAGCGAGCGCATGGGCTTCGAAGACGACCACGCCCGGCGCAGCGGGGAGCGCGAGGAAATCAGGGTCGACACGGGGATCGAGAGGGAGCGAGAGCGCGTGCGTGAACCCCCCCACACCCCCCCCGCCCCCCCGGCCCCCCCCCCCCCCCCCCCCCCCCACCCCCCCAGGGGACCCCGCCC
>CAZZDW010000127.1:0-7557 GCA_964652945.1 uncultured Phycisphaeraceae bacterium | reverse complement strand
CCCCCCGGCCCCCCCCAGTCGGCCCCGCATCATGTCGCTGGCGCGGAAGCTCTTCTCCCGCTCCTGCCACGCGGTTTCCATCTTCTTGTTGACGGCCGCCAGATCGCGCTCGACCGACTCCTTCAGCGCCGTCACCGCGCTCTTCTGCGATTCGTCGAGCCCTTCGATCCCCAGGGCCGCGTCGATCTCGCGCAGCGCCCGCGACGGCCGCCCGTAGATCATCGGGAAGGATTCCTGCCGCACGATCTCCTGAAACGCCCCGCGCGACTCGGCCGGGAGCGCCGACTCGACCTGCCGGGCGTAGCGCTCGTTCACGTCGCGTACGCGCTCGGAGATGCCGCGTCCCTGGTCGATCAGCGCGTCCATCGCCGCGGTGTCCCCGGCGAAGAAGACCTCGCGCATCTTGTCCATCATCTCGTCCTGGAAGGCGTTGCGCGCGACCAGCTCGCGGTCGAGGTCGAGCTTGTACTGGTCCAGCACCGGCGTCAGCCCGGCCTTCGCCTCCTCCGAGAGCTCCAGCCGATCGACCGCCTCCACGACGTCCAGCCGCTCCCCGGCCATCAGCCCGCGGTCCATCGACGTCTCACGCCGCCGGTCGCGCTCGACCGCCGGCCACTGCTCGGCCTGCTCGGGGAGCAGCACCGCGGTGAAATCACCGAAGAACTTCTTCTCCATCGCACGGCTCTGCGTGCGGAAGTCGGACATGATCTGCCCCATCGCCTCCCACCGCTCGCGCATCCCCTCGCTGCCCGGCCGCTGCTGCGCCTCCTCGATCTTCCCCTCCGCCTCGCGTGCCGCGGTGCGGAACTCCTCCTGGTACGCGTCGAACAGCGCGTCGACCGCCATCTTCTGGTCTTCGCTCAGCCCGAGCCGTTCCGCGTACCGCTCGACATCGCGGCTGTTCACCGTCGGGCTCAGCATCCCCCCGAATCGAGCCCCACCCCCGCCGGGACCACCGCCCCCCGGTCCACCTCTTCCGGGGCCTCGGCCCGGCCCGCCGCCCGGCCCGCCCGGCTGGGCCGCGGCGGTCATCGCCAGCACCCCCACCGCCACCACGGCCGACGCTATCCGCCCCATCCGCCTCGACATGTTCATGAGATACCCTCCGCGCGGTGCTTCCGCCCACGCCTTACGCCCCGGCCGCCGGTTTATTGCACAAACCGCCCCCGCCTTCACGAATATCGGGCCTGGGCCACCAGTGTTGCACCCTCTCACCCTTAGCCGATCGGAATCGACCATGACGCTCGCCGAACTTCCATCTCTTTCGACCACGGGCGGCTGGATCGGCATGGGGCTGCTGCTCTACGCCTACGCGATGCGGAGCACCCTGCCGCCGCGGGCCTATGCGCTGCTCAACCTCGTCGGTGCGGCCCTGGTCGGGATCGCCTGCCTGGTGACGCGGACGTGGCCGGCGCTGGCGCTCGAGACGGCGTGGGCCGCGATCGCGCTGCGCGACCTGCTGCGGGGCAAAGCCGGGTAATCAGCCCACGCCAACGGACCGAAAGAACAGGCCGTCGCAGCGCCGGCGAGAACGCTCTATACTCTGTTTTCCGACCTTTTTCCGTATTTCCGGGCTTCGCACATGCACATCCAAGACGTCTTCAAGATCCACCCGACCACCTTCTCCTTCGAGTTCTTCCCGCCCAAGACGCCGGACGCGGCCTCGTCGCTCTACGACGCGATCGAAGAGCTCGAATCGCTCAAACCCTCCTTCGTCTCGATCACCTACGGCGCGGGCGGCTCCACCCGCGAGATGACCCACGACCTGGTCGTCCGCGTCAAGCAGGAGACCTCGCTCAACCCCGTGCCGCACCTGACCTGCGTCTGCCACCAGGAGGCCGAGATCCGCACGATCCTCGAGCGGTACGCCAAGGCGGGGATCAGCAACATCCTCGCGCTCGGCGGCGACGTGCCGCAGTCGATCGCCGAGCACGACCGCGACGCCGACGCCTTCCGCTACGCCGCCCAGCTCGTCACGTTCATCAAGTCCTTCGGGTCCAGCGGCGTCCACCCGGACCGGCGCGGCTTCGGCATCGGCGTGGCCGGCTACCCCGAGGGGCACCCCGCTACGCCCAACCGCGTGATCGAGATGGACTACCTCAAGGCCAAGGTCGACGCGGGGGCCGACTACATCATCACGCAGCTCTTCTTCGACAACCACGATTTTTACGACTTCCGCGACCGCTGCCGGCTCGCGGGCATCCACGTGCCGATCATCGCGGGGATCATGCCCATCACCTCGCTGCCGGGGATGAAACGGATGGCCTCGATGGCGCTCGGGGCGCACTTCCCGGCCCCGCTCATGCGGGCGATCAACCGCGCCGGGCCGGAGCCGTCGAGCGAGGCGGTTCGGCGGATCGGGCAGCACTGGGCGACCGAGCAGTGCCGCGACCTGCTCGACCACCAGGTCGACGGCGTCCACTTCTACACGCTCAACAAGTCCACCGCGACCCGCGAGATCTACCAGACGCTCGGCGTCAAAGACTCCCACGATCTCATGAAGCAGTAAAAATGGCAAAGAGCAAATGACTCAATAGCAAATTCGAACCAGCAACGGGCAGTCGTGCGTTGTATTTGCCATTTGGCCATTTGCTCTTTGCGATTTAGGGAGCCTCCATGGCGACTGTCGGCATCACCTGCGACCTTGCGGAAGCCAAGCCGGGGGGTGGGGGGGGCGGCGTGCTGCGTGCACAGGCGGCGCTGGCGTACGCCGAGATGGTAATGACGGCAGGCGGTGTGCCGGTCATGCTGCCGCCGGTGGAAGGGCTGGTGGACGCGCACATCGCGCTCTGCGACGCCTTCGTCCTCACCGGCGGCGACGACCCCCGCACCGAGCCCTTCGGCGAGCCGACACACCCCGCGGCCGTGCTCGTCCGCCCCGAGCGGCAGGCCTACGAGACGCGCCTCCTCCGCACGCTCGCGGAAAAACATCCCGAGAAGCCGGTCCTCGGCGTCTGCCTGGGGATGCAGATGATGGCGCTCGTCGCCGGCGGCTCGCTCGACCAGCACATGCCCGAGACCATGGGCGAAGCGGCCGCCGCTCGCCATCGGCACAATGCCGAGCACGGGATCGTCTCGACCTGCGAGCTGCTCCCTTCGGCGGGCGGCGTGGTGACGAGCCACCATCGGCAATGCGTCACAGACCCCGGCTCGTTGCGCATCGCCGCACGGGCCGATGACGGGGGGGGTGTGATCGAAGCGATCGTCGACCCCGCACGCCCCTTCTATCTGGGCGTGCAGTGGCACCCGGAGCGGACGGCGGATGCCGGACTCGGGGTCGAGTTGTTCAAATCGCTTATCAAAGGGCGCAACACCCCGGTCTCTCTCCATCCACCGACGCCGCACGCCTGACGCCTCACGCCTGCCTTTCACGCTCGCTGCCGCTCGCGTCTCGTCTATATTCTTTTCCATGCACTACGCGGTCCTCATCCCGGTCTACAACGAGCGTGAACTCGCGCCGGTGCTGCTGGAGCGCGTGCGCAAGCGTGAGCCGGTAGCGGGCGCGGACGGCGCGCCGATGAGCCGCACGGTCGTCCTCGTCGACGACGGCTCGACCGACGGCACGCGCGACTGGCTCGCCACACTGACAGGCACGCCCGGCGTCGACGTCACGCTGCACGAGCATAACCGCGGCAAGGGGGCGGCCGTCCGCACCGCCTTCTCGCGCGCCCTCGCCCTCGGCGTCGACCTGGTCATCATCCAGGACGCCGACCTCGAGTACGACCCGGCCGACCACGACGCCGTGCTCCGCCCCATCGTCGACGGGCGGGCCGACGCCGTCATCGGCTCCCGCTTCATCGGCGGCACGCACCGCGTCCTCTACTTCTGGCACAGCGTGATGAACCGCGGCATCACCACCTTCTCCAACATGCTCACCAACCTCAATCTCACCGACATCGAGTGCGGCTTCAAAGCATTCTCCCGCGCCGCCGCCGAAAGGATCTCTATCCGCGAGGACCGCTTCGGCATCGAGCCGGAGGTCGTCGCCAAGCTCGCCAGGATGCGTCTGCCGGCCCCGAACTCACCCGGCAGGCTCCGCCCGGCCCGCGTCTACGAGGTGCCGGTCAGCTACGCCGGGCGGACGTACGAAGAGGGCAAGAAAATCGGCTGGAAAGACGGCGTCCGCGCCCTGTGGGCCATCGCCAAATACCGGTTCGTCGACGGCTGATCCCCCGCTCCTACGCTCCGCTCATGACCCCCCCAGCCCCCACCCCTTCCTCCCCTGCCGCTCCGACTGCCGAGTTCCCCCGCCGTCTGGCCCTGCGGGTCATGACGATGCCCAAGGACACCAACCAATACGGCACCATCTTCGGCGGCGTCATCCTCTCCTACATCGACCAGGCCGGCTTCGTCGAGGCCCGCCGCCACGGCACCCACCGCTGGGTCACCGTCGCCCTCGACCGCGTCGAGTTCAAAAAGCCCGTCCACCTCGGCGACTCGGTCGCCCTCTACGCCCAGACCATTCGGGCCGGCACGACCAGCGTCACCATCAAGATCGAGGTCGAGGCCGAACGCTACACCACCGGCCAGACCGTCGGCGTCACCGAGGCCGTCATCACCCTGGTCTCCGTCGGGGCCGACGAGAAGCCCATCCCCTTCCGCAGCCCCGGCACCGTCGCCTAGACGCCACCCTGCTGCCTATTCCCTGTTCCCTGCTCCCTTTCCCCTGAGCGTCCTTTCATCAGCCCTGATACCATGTCGCCGATGATCGAGACGTCCTACCTCATCGTGGAAAAGGTCGGCAACGCCGCCGTGGCCCGCATCCGCTGCGAAAAGGTCGGCAGCCGCGAGTCCCCCGTGGTCGAGATGGACCTGCGGGCCGCCGCGGAGCAGACCGGCTACAAGCTGGTCGTCGACCTCAGCCAGGTCACGCTCCTGGCCTCGATGGGCCTGGGGATGCTCGTCTCGCTGCACAAGCACTGCGCCGACCGCGGCGGCAAGCTCGCCATGTTCGGGCTCAACGACGATATCCGCAACCTGCTGAAACTCACCCACCTCGAACGCCTGCTGCGCGTCGCCACGAGCAAAGAGGCCGCGGTGAAGTCGGTGGAGTGAGTTCGAGGTAGCCCGGCTCTCCGAGCCGGGTGCGGGCAACCGAATTCAAGTTTCTGTGTGCGCCGCTCGGAGAGCGGCGCTCCCAAAAAGGCCGTGACCACCCATTCCTCTCCAGCCCGCCTGACCGTCCTCCTCTCCGGCTCCGGCCGAACGCTTGTCAACATCCTCGACCGCATCGCCGAAGGCTCGCTGAGCGCGACCGTCGCCCGCGTCATCGCCTCGCGCGACTGCCTCGGCCTGAGCCGCGCCCGCGAACGCGGCGTCCCCGCCGAGATCATCCACGGCACCATCCCCGCAGATCGCCTCGCCGCGATCCTCCAACAGGACCGGGCCGACTTCGTCGTCCTCGCCGGCTACCTCCGCATGGTCGACATTCCGCCTGGCTTTGAGCACCGCGTCGTCAACATCCACCCGGCCCTCCTCCCCGCCTTCGGCGGCCCCGGCATGCACGGGCGGCACGTCCACCGGGCCGTCCTCGACGCCGGGTGCAAGGTCTCCGGCTGCACCGTCCACCTCTGCGACCGCGTCTACGACCGCGGCCCGATCATCCTGCAACGCGCCTGCCCCGTCCTCGAAGACGACACCCCCGAGACCCTCGCGGCCCGGGTCTTCGAGCAGGAATGCCTGGCCTACCCCGAGGCCCTGCAACTGCTCATCGAAAACCGCGTACAGGTCGTAGACCCACGCGAAAGCGAGCACGGACCATGGACGAGGGCCAGGGCCAAGATCCTGCCGACCGACAGGACATCGCAGAACCGCGGGCGTTAGGCCCTTTGCATCAAACCTGGCGCTCTCATACGAGACGCGAGCGGAAGCGCGCGTGTAGAACGTCAAACATCCCAATGTCACGCCCCTCTCTCATTTCGGCACTGGCGCTGGCGTGTGTTGTGCTATGCGTGCTCGCCACGACCGCCCGATCACAGACGTACGAGCGCAAGCCCTTCCATCCCGCCGACCTCATCGCCTTCGCTGAGCCGGTGCGCGTGACCAAGGAGGAGCGAGCCGACTATCAAGCCAGTTTCACCGAAGCATACAACAGCAAGGACTACCGCAAGGCCGAGGGCATCCTCCGCAAGTGGCTCAAGGCCGACCCCGAAAACTTCGTCCCCTATTACAACCTCGCCTGCACGCTCGCCCAGCAGGGCAAGCTCGCCGGCGACGACGCACGCAACAGCGCCGCCGAGATGCTCAAGCAGGCCATCGTCCACGGCTTTTCCAGCAAGCACACGCTCATCACCGACCCGGACCTCGCGCCCCTCCGCGCCACCCGCGAATACACGGCGATCCTCGACGCCTGGGACGAGATCACCGCCGCACGGGTCGAGGCCAACCTCGCCGCGGCCAAGAAACAGTTCGGGCCCGCGTACACCTACGAGCAGGACGAGGCCCGCCGCCTCGTCCTCGTCAGCGGCTTCGACCCCGTCCTCTTCGATCAGGCCAAGGACGAGATCACCCGCCTCATCGGCTGGTGGCACGCCGAAGTCACCCCGCAGACGCCCGACGAGCAGGCCGACGGCGAGGCGTGGGACATGGTGATCCTCCCGACACGCAAGGACTACGCGGTGTGGGCGATGCGCCGCTTCGGCCTCGCCTGGCGGCAGATCGGCGGCTCGTACTCCCACGACGAAAAAACCCTCGTCGCCCAGGACCTCGGCTCCTCCATGCGGCACGAGTTCTGGCACCTCCTGCACTGGCGCGACATGGAACGCCGGGGACTCGGCGCGCAGCCCACCTGGGTCCAGGAAGGGCTCTGCTCGCTCGTCGAAGACGTGCGTCTCACCGGCGAGGGCGCCCACGCCCAGGTCGAGTTTCTGCCGTCGTGGCGGACCAACATCGCCCTTCGGCTGGCGAAGATGCACAAGCTCACGCCGTGGGCGCGGCTGTTCGCGATGGACCAGCGCGAGTTCGTCGGCCGCCGCCCGCTCTCGGCCTACGCGCAGAGCCGCACCGTCTTCATGTATCTGCACGCCCGCGGCAAGCTCCGCGACTGGTACGCCGCTTATGTCAAGAGCTTTTCCGACGACCCGACCGGCAAGGCCGCCTTCGAGACGGTCTTCGCCAAGCCGATCGACGAGGTGGAAGAAGATTTCCGGGCGTGGGTGCTGACCCTCCCCGAAGTCGCCGAGGAGCTGACCGCCGGCATGGCGACGCTCCCCTTCGAGATCGATCCCGGCCACGGCGACGGCGTCGTCATCGTCTCCACCGCCAAGAGCAAGTCCGGCCGTCAGAGCGGCCTGCGCCTCAAGGACGTCATCACCTCGATCGATCACTCGCCGATCCGCGACATGAACGACTACATCCGCGTGATGGCCGAGCACGAGCCGGGGGACGAGGTGGAGGTCGAGTTCCGCCGCGCGTCGCTGCACAAGACCACGAAGGTCGAGCTCAACGAAGTCGAGGAGTAGAAAGAGGGGCCTGGGGGCTGGCAATATTTTCGATACGCGCTCATACGAGACGCGGCCGTCAGGGAGCGTGTCCATCATTCGCACAAGCGTTCCCCCC
>CAZZDW010000126.1:0-7832 GCA_964652945.1 uncultured Phycisphaeraceae bacterium | reverse complement strand
GCGAGGCGATCTCTTCGCAGACGTGCCGCTGCTGGTTGACCTTGATGGGGTAGATGCAGGCGTACTTGCCGGTGTACGCGTTTTCGGCGATCGCCTTGTCGAAGGCGCTCCGGATCTCGCGGAGGCGGTGGGCGAGGATGCCCGAGAAGCGGAGGAGCACCGGCGTGTGCACGCCCCGGTCGGCCAGGCCCTCGACCAGCTCGTGCAGGTCGATCTGCCGTGCGGCGTCCTTGTCGGGCATGACGGTGACGTGCCCCGCGTTGTTGACGCCGAAGTACCCCTTGCCCCAATCGGGCATGGCGTAGTGGCGTGCGGAGTCTTCGAGGCTCCACTTGCCGTGGAGGAACGCGTTCTTGCCGGTGGTGAGCGTGGCCATCTGTCGGGGAACCCTCCCTTCTCGCAGGTTCTGCTGGCGCGAGACGAAAACGATAGCAGGCAGGCGGGGGACGCGGAGCCGGGGGACCGGCGAAATTGCGGCGAGCGTCGCGGGCGGTTGAACGCCGTACGCGACTCCAGACCCGCCCGAGTTGAGCCCGAAGGGCGGCGAACGTCTCGACGCCGGGCGTGCGATCGTGTAACATCTCAGGAGATGCTTGAGTGATGCGACCGGAGCCCCCATGATCCACCTGACCAACATCCACCCGTTGACCGATTTCAAGCGGAACACCGCCGAGTTCCGCGAGAAGCTCAAGAAGTCGGGGCTCCCGGCGGTCCTCACCGTCGAGGGGCGTCCGGAGCTGGTCGTGCAGGACGCCGAGGCGTACCAGAAGCTGCTCGACGCCCTGGACCGCGTCGAAGCCGTCGAGGGCATCCGCAACGGCTTGAAGTCGATGAAGCAGGGCAAGGGGCGCGACGCCGACGAGTTCTTCGCCGACCTCCGGAAGAAGATCTCGCACCCGAAGAAGAAGCGTGCGGGATGACCTTCCGCGTCGTCATCGAGGAGCAGGCGGCCGACGACATCACGGCGCACGCGCTCTGGATCGTGAGCCGGGGCGCTCCCGAGAACGCCGCACGCTGGGTCGAGGGGATTGAAGAGGCGATCCGGTCGCTCGCGTTTCTGCCTGAGCGGTGCCCGCTGGCTGCCGAGTCCGACGCCTTCGAGTTCGAGATCCGCCAGTTGCTTTTCAAGTCACACCGCGTGCTCTTTGTGATCCAGGGCAAGGCGGTGCACGTGCTGCACGTCCGCCATGCCGCACGGCTCCCGGTCCGGCCTGACGAATAAACAACTCGGTCTCGGAAAACATCTCAGCGGCCGACGCCTCACGCCTCACGCCCCACGCCTGTCTTTTCCTACCCTCCTCCCATGCGCCTGACCTTCCTCGGCACCGGCACCAGCGCCGGCGTCCCGGTGATCGCCTGCCGGTGCGCCGTCTGCACCAGCGACGACCCGCGCGACAAACGCCTCCGCACCGGGGCGGCCGTCTCGTGGACCGACGCCGAGGGGGCCGAGCGGGTCGTGCTCATCGACGCCACGCCCGACCTGCGCCAGCAGGCGCTCGCGGCGGGGCTGATGCGCTGCGACGCCGTGCTCTTCACGCACAACCACGTCGACCACACCTTCGGCCTCGACGAGGTCCGCCGGTTCAACGCGGTGCAGGGCGGCCCGATCGACGTGTACGCCGAGCCGCACACCATCGAGCACCTGCACCGGGTCTTCAAGCACGTCTTCGACCCGCGCAAAAACGTCAACCCCTCGTTCGTCGCCGACCTGATCGTCCACCCCGTCGCCCCCGCCGAGCCGATCGAGCTCTTCGGCGTGCGGTTCACCCCCGTCCGCCTGCTGCACGGCAAGCTGCCGATTGTGGGGTATCGTGTCGAGCCAATCTCGTCTTTTTGTGGCACAGGCGTCTCGCCTGTGCGATCGTCTTCAGTCTTTCCTCTTGCCTATTGCACGGACGTCTCGGCGATCCCGCCGGAGTCGTGGGCGCTCCTCCGCGGCGTGCGGACGCTCGTCCTCGACGCCCTTCGGCACCGCAAACACCCGACCCACTTCACGCTGAGCGAGGCCCTCGTCGTCGCCGAGCGGGTGGGGGCCGAGCGGACGTGGTTCACCCACATGGCCCACGAGCTGGGCCACGCCCAGACCGAGGCCGAGCTGCCGCCCAACGTGCGCCTGGCGTACGACGGGCTGGTGCTGGAATAAGGCCGAAGGCCATTGGCCATTGGCCGATGGCCGATGGCGAACCATGAGAAGTGATGCGTCGTTCGTTGCCTTGCCAATGGCCTGCGGCCATCGGCCCATGGCCAAAAAAACAAGAACCCTCCTTGCCGGAGGGTTCTCGGAAGTGAGCAGAGAAGATCCGAGGAATCGGTGCGGCGTTCCGCTCCCGGCACGACGAATGCCGGAGGCTTGCCGCACGTTCAGATCGGTCAGGCCCGGCGGCGGCGTGCGGCCGCCAGACCGCCCAGACCCAGCAGGGCCAGCGACGCCGGCGCGGGGATCTTGGTGATCGTGTCCGAGGCCGTCACGGTCGCCGAGCGGAACGGCAAGAGCGTGACGCTGAAGCGGGTGATGTGGGCGTAGTTGGAAAGGGCGCCGGGGCCGTTGTTGGCGCCGTTGACGGGGTCGAGGTCCGAGTCGACGAGCATGTTCCGCGTGTCGACGTTGTCGCCGAACGTGTAGTTGCCGGTGGTCTCAGAGTAGTCGGCCCAGTCGCCGTCGGTGATCTGCAGCTCGTCGCCGTTGGGCGTGACGGTGTCGCCGCCGGAGGTCCCCGCGAGGTCGATGTCGCGGTAGAGGTAGAGGCTGACGGTCAGGCTGCTGGCCGTGTGGTTGGTGATGGTCATGCTCTGGAGGAGCACGCCCGAGTCGTTGCCGGGGATGTCGACGACGGTGTAGCGGAGGACGCCGCTGAACCCCTGGCCCATGTCGGAGAACATGAGGCTGAGGGTGTCGCCGCTGTTGGTGATGTTCGGCGAGTGGAACGCCAGCTCGCGGCTGTCGGTCGGGGTGTTGTACCACCACCACGTCGAGGAGACGTGGTCGGGCCCCATCGGGCCGGAGACGCTCAGGTTGGCCTGGCCGGGGTCGGTCGCCATCGGGTTCATGGGGATCCCGCTGTCGCCCAGCGTGAACACCACGTCGCCGTTGGTGATGGTCGCGGCCTGCAGCGCCGACGTAGAGAACAAAGCGGTGCCCGCGGCGAGGGCGCACATCGTACGAACGTTCATCGGTCCTCCTTGGAGAGAACAAGGGGGGCCGGTCACGAATGACCGCTGCCGTTACGCGCGGCACCGGGCAGGACCGCACTGCGCACACAAAGATCCGAAGCAGACCCTGGTCGCAGGCGAGCCTTGGTTGTGGTTGGGCCGGGAGTGAGAGCTACCGGACCCATTGCCCGCGGGTGACCGCCCTCGGGCACCACCAATATACGCGGGAAGGCGGACGAAGCAAGACCGAAGTCCGCAAAAACTGCTTGATCCGGGGGTTCTACGCCAAATCTTGTCGGACGTTCTGATAACCGTATAGGGAAAGCCGCACGGTTGACCCAAACCACCACAACTCCCCAGAAACGGGGTTGCTGACGCCCGAAGCCGGGCGGGGGTGAGTTCGAGGCTTTTCTTGTGGCTGCCAGTTCGACAGAACCGGCCGCCGATGGCATGGAGTTTCGCGCTTTTATCGGACTGAATGCCGCTCGGCGGGAGCGAGGGGGTGCATCCAAGGCGTGAGGGATGGCCTGGGGTTTGCATTTGGTAGCTCGGTTCTCCGAACCGAGCGCGGCACGGCAAACTCGCTCGGCTCGGAGGGCCGAGCCACCGGGAGGTGCGAATATGCAGATGGACCGATTCACGACGCTGGCCCAGCAGGCGCTGGCCGATGCGCAGGCCGACGCGATGAGCCGCGGGAACCCCGAGGTCGCGCCGCTGCACATCCTCGGCGCGCTCCTCAAGGAGAAGGGCGGGACGACGGCGTCGATCGTGGAGAAGGCGGCCGCGGGGGGGGCGGGGGCCGTCGCACGCCTCACGCAGATCGTGCAGAGCGAGCTGGGCCGTCTGCCGAAGGTCTCGTCGGGAGCCGCGACGCCCGGGCGGGCGCTCATGGAGGTGCTCACCAGGGCCGACGCCGAGGCCAAACGCCTCGGCGACGCCTTTGTCTCCACCGAGCACCTGCTGCTGGCGCTGAGCGAGGTCGGCGGGGCGGCCAAGGAAGCCCTCTCGCTCATCGGCGGCCTCGACAAGAAAAAACTCGAAGAGACGATCAAGGCGATCCGGGCGGCCTCCGGCGTCACCAACGTCAACGACCCCGGCGCCGAGAGCACCTACGAGGCGCTCAAGAAATACGCCATCGACCTCACCGAGAAGGCCCAGCAGGGCAGGCTCGACCCGGTGATCGGCCGCGACGAAGAGGTCCGCCGGTGCGTGCAGGTGCTGTCGCGCCGCACCAAGAACAACCCGGTGCTCATCGGCGAGCCGGGCGTCGGCAAGACGGCGATCGCCGAGGGGATCGCCCAGCGCATCGTCTCCGGCGACTGCCCCGAGGGGATGCGCGACAAACGCATCATGGCCCTCGACGTCGGGCAGCTCCTCGCGGGCGCAAAGTACCGCGGCGAGTTCGAAGAACGCCTCAAAGCCGTCTTGAGAGAAGTCCAGGCGAGCAAGGGCGAGATCATCCTCTTCATCGACGAGCTGCACACGATCGTCGGCGCCGGCTCGGCCGAGGGAGCGGTGAGCGCGGGGAACCTGCTCAAGCCGGCGCTTGCGCGCGGCGAAGTCCGCTGCATCGGCGCGACGACGCTCGACGAGTACCGCAAGCACATCGAGAAGGACCCGGCCTTCGAACGCCGTTTCCAGCCGGTGTACGTCGACCAGCCGAGCGTCGAGGAGACGGTGGCGATCCTGCGGGGGCTCAAGCCGCGCTACGAGGCGCACCACGGCGTGAAGATTTTGGATTCGGCGATCCTCGCGGCGGCTCAGCTCAGCAACCGCTACATCACCGAGCGGTTCCTGCCCGACAAGGCGATCGACCTGATCGACGAGGCCGCGTCGCGCCTGCGGATCGAGAACGACTCGATGCCGACCGAGCTCGACGAGGTTCGGCGGAAGATCATGCAGGCCGAGCTGGAGCGAGAAGCGCTCAAGTTAGAACTTGGAAATGGTGCCCGCGATGACACGGTGGCAAAGGTAGGTGGGGCCGGATCAGCGAGAGAGCTCGAACGGCTCAACCGCGAGTTGGCCGAGCTTCAGGAGCAGAACAACGCGCTCACCGCGCGGTGGGAGTCGGAGAAGAAGGACCTCGACGAGGTCAAGTCGATCAAGGGCCTGATCGACCGCAAGCAGACCGAGGCCGAGCAGGCGCAGCGCCGCGGCGACCTGGAGAGTGCCGCCAAGATCCGCTACGGCGACATCCGCGACCTGGAGAACCGGCTGGCCGCCGCGGAAAAGGCGCTCAAGGAACGGCGCGAACGCGGCGACGCGCTCGTCCGCGAAGAGGTCGACTCCGAACTCGTCGCCGAGGTCGTCGGCTCGTGGACCGGTATTCCTGTGTCCAGATTGGTGGAGACCGAGCGTGAGAAGCTGCTGCGCATGGAGCAGGAGCTGACGCGGCGTGTCGTCGGGCAGGACGAGGCGCTGCGCGCGGTCTCCGACGCCGTGCGTCGGGCCCGAGCGGGCCTGGGCGATCCGGCGCGGCCGATCGGCTCGTTCCTCTTCCTTGGGCCGACGGGCGTCGGCAAGACCGAGACGTGCAAGGCGCTCGCCGAGTTTCTCTTCGACACCGAAGAGGCGATGATCCGCATCGACATGAGCGAATACATGGAGAAGCACGCCGTCTCGCGGCTCATCGGCGCCCCCCCAGGTTATGTTGGGTATGAAGAAGGTGGAGCCCTCACCGAGGCGGTGCGCCGCCGGCCGTACGCGGTGCTGCTGCTCGACGAGATCGAGAAGGCGCACCCGGACGTCTTCAACATCCTCTTGCAGGTGCTCGACGACGGCCGGTTGACCGATGGCCAGGGCCGAACCGTCGACTTCAAGAACACCATCATCGTGATGACCAGCAACTTCGGCAGCCAGATGATCCAGGAGCTGGCCGGCTCGGGCGCCGAGGACTGGGAGATCGACGCGGCGGTGCGCGACCTCCTCCGCCGCGGCCCGGCGGGTGCGGCGATGGACGAGGTCGGCAAAGCGACCGGCATGCCGCCCAAGGTGCGCGAGGCTATTTTGAAGGCTCAGCAGCTCATGGGTGGCGGTGCCGGATTCTTGCGGCCCGAGCTGCTCAACCGCATCGACGAGGTCGTCGTCTTCCACCAGCTCAAGCGCGAGGCGATCGGCGAGATCGTCGAGATCCAGCTCGGGCGTCTGCGCAAACGGCTGGCCGAACGCGAGATCACGCTCGAACTGACTCAGGCCGCCCGCGACGAGCTGGCCACTGAAGGGTGGGACCCGGCCTTCGGTGCGCGGCCGCTCAAGCGGACGATCCAGCAGCGGATCGAGAACCCGCTGGCGACGCGGCTGCTCGCCGGCGAGTTTGGGCCGGGTGATGCGCTCAAGGCCGACTACCAGGGCGGCGCGTTCGTCTTCGAACGTGCTTCTTGAGCAATCAGCGGTTAGTTTTTTAACACAGAGGACACGGAGTTCACGGAGATGGCACGGAGCGATCCCATTCATTGTTCGAGGGCATCGTTCCGGCTCTCCACGCTTTTCTGCGATCGAGTGTTCCCCTCTTTCAGCAGTTCAAGTGTCTCTCTGTCTTCCTTTGTGAACTCGGTGCCCTCTGTGCCTCTGTGGTAAAACTTCGCGTGGATATCTGGAAAGCGGTCCGCACTGGAGAGATTTCGATTCGGGATGAATCTCGGAGCGCCTACCCTTGGTCCTCGCGGGGTGGTTATCCGTATGCACGGGGTTCATCATGGCCGGGACGACGACGTTTTCATTTGATGCGGTCTTGGCGGGCGTTCGCGAGCGGGCCAGGTCGGCCGGCGTCTTCGGCGAGATCGCCGTCAAGCCGGTGCCGGGCGCGCACGGCCCGGCGCTGGTCTGCGCCGCCGCGGCAAGCGCCGCCCCGGCCGAGTACCGGGTGTATATGGAAGAGACCGCCCGCGGCGTGAGCGGCGGCGTCTGGGTCGCGCTGGTCACCGAGGACCGCTGGCTCAGCCAGTCCATCGAGGCCGACCTCGTCCACACCGGCGACAAGCTCGAAGAGCTGCTCGACGAGGAGCTGGCCGAGCAGGATTACCCCAGCGAGGTGCCGTCGGTCGAGCATTTCCGCAGCGACGATAAGCTGTACACGTTCCGCTCGGCGCTCTCGATCAATCCGGCGAGCACGCCGGTGGAAGAAGCCGCGGACCTGGCGGCGAGGGCGCTGCTGGCCTACGAGGCGTGCTTCCGTGAGCTCGGGGACATGGAAGCGGACGAAGACGAATAAAGAGCAAAGAGCAAATTTCCAAATGGCAAATACGAACCAACCAACTGTCTTTATTTGCCATTTGGCCCTTTGCCATTTGCTATTTTCCTGGAGGGGTCCATGCGGATCATGATGCTGGGCTGGGAGTTCCCGCCGTTCATCGCGGGGGGGCTGGGAACGGCCTGCTACGGGCTCACCAAGGCGCTCGATCGGCTCGGGCACGAGGTCGTCTTCGTCCTGCCCAAGCCGGTGGACCGCAGCCACGCGTCGCACATCCGCCTGCTCAGCCCCGACGAGATCCGCTCGCTCAACCTCGCGGCGATCGCCCGCTCCAACGGGCGCAAGTTCAACGCCGACGGCCAGTGGGTCCGCATGCCCGGCGGCGAGGTGGTGCCGCTCGCGAGCCTGCCCAAGGAAAAAGCCGCGGAGGTCTTGTCCGAAGCCGCGGCGGACGGGGGTGCGGGCGCGGCGGAGGCGGGTGGGGCGGGGGGCG
>CAZZDW010000125.1:0-7875 GCA_964652945.1 uncultured Phycisphaeraceae bacterium | reverse complement strand
CCCTGGCCCGCTTTGCGCGCCTTGGTGGGGGGAGCAGCGGGGGCGGAGTGGGCGGGGCGGTCGGGGGGGGGGGGCGCGAGGTGTTCTTCCTGACCGGCACCGACGAGCACGCCGAGAAGGTCGTCGAGTCGGCCCGCGCCCACGGCATGTCGCCGCAGCAGTGGGCGGATCGGAACGCCGCGGAGTTCGAGGCCGCGTTCAGGCTGATGAACGTCTCCAACGACGACTTCATCCGCACCACGCAAGGCCGGCACAAGGACAAGGTCGTCGCCTACATCCGCACGCTCATGGCCAGCGGCGACGTCTACCTCGGCGACTACACCGGCTGGTTCGACCCCTCGCAGGAGGAGTACGTCACCGAATCGACCGCCAAGGACTCGCCGCACGGTCCGTACACCAGCCCGGTGACCGGCAAGCCGCTCGTGAAACGCACGGAGAAGAACTACTTCTTCAGGCTCAGCAAGTATCAGAACTGGCTGAGCACGCACATCGCAGAGAATCCCGGCTTTATTCTTCCGGAGGCAAGGCGGAACGAGGTGCTCGGTCGTCTGCGAGAAACGTTGCAGGACATCCCCATCAGCCGCGCCGTGACCGACGATGAAGCGAGCCAATGGGGGATCATGATGCCCGACGTGCCTGCGGAACTCGGTCAGCATCGGATCTATGTGTGGATCGACGCGCTGTTCAACTACATCAGCACGATCGACACGGACGAGCGGCGGCATTTCTGGCCGGCCGACGTGCACATGCTCGCCAAGGACATTTTGTGGTTCCACGCGGTGATCTGGCCGTGTTTGCTCAAGGCGCTCTCGAAGAACACGGCGATGGCGTGGTGCGAGCCTCCCAAGACGGTGTACGCGCACGCCTACTTCGTCCGCGAGGGGAAGAAGATGTCCAAATCCCTCGGCAACTTCGTCGACCTGGAGGTGCTCAAGGGGTATTGCGACAAGTTCTCGGTGGACGCGGTGCGGTGGTATTTGTTGACGCAGGGGCCGCTGGGCGCGACGGACGCGGACTTCTCGCACGCGAAGTTCGTCGAGGTGTACAACGCGGACCTGGCCAACGGCATCGGCAACTGCGCCAGCCGCGTGGCGAACATGATCGAGAAATACTTTGATGGCGTGGTGCCGGATGCGCAGGGCAAGACCGGCGAAAGTGAATATAACTTTGCGCAACTCTGCGCCGCGGCCGTCGAGACGGCGAGCGCCAAGGCCTCGCGCGTCGATCCGGCCGGGGCCTTCGCGGCGGCGGGCGAACTCATCCGCCAGGTCGACGGGTTTATCAACGCGACGGCCCCCTTCAAGCTCGCGAAAACCATCGACGCCGACCCGTCGGCCAAGCCGCGGCTGGCGGCGATTTTGTATTGCTGCGCCGAGGCGGTGCGTGTGGCGTCGCTGCTGATGTCGTCCGCACTGCCCGAGAAGACCGCCGCGTTGTGGAAGGCGTGGAACTGCACGCCGCCCACCGGCGTGCCGCTTGCCGAACTAGCGCAATTCGCCGGGCCGCACGGTCTCAAGCCCGGCCAGAAGATCGCCAAGGGCGACATCCTCTTTAAGCGGGCCGATGTGAACGACCCGCCGCCTCCCCCCGCCGCCGCCGGGGCTGCTGCAGCGTCGCAAGGATGATCCTTGCACGCCCGAATCCGAGTTCATACGAGACGCGACCGTCAGGAAGCGTGTATCTCTTCCCAACGTCCTCCACGCTCGCTCACGCTTTGCGTCTCGTATGAGAACCATCAAGTTCGAGTGGCGACACTTCGCAAGTTCAACGATGATCGATGCATACGCATGACCGCTCTTCCTTCCACGCCCGCTTCCCATCTCTCCCGCCTCCGCCTTGCCGCGGCGGACATCAAGCTCGCGCACTCCGTCTTCGCGATGCCCTTCGCGCTGCTGGCCGTCTTCCTCGCACGTGATGCGACGGAGCGTTGGCGAACGTTCTTGCTCAAGCTCCTGCTCGTCGTCTGCTGCATGGTCTTTGCACGCACGTGTGCGATGCTCGTCAACCGCATCGCGGATCGGGGCTTTGACGCCGCGAATCCGCGGACGCGGCGGCGCGCCGTCGCCTCGGGCTCGCTCAGCGCCCGCCACGCCCGTGGCTACGCCATCGCGTCCGCGATGGCGTTCGTCGCAGTCTGCTCGCTGTTTCTCCTTCTCTTCACAAATCCCTGGCCGATCACGCTCTCCGTGCCCGTGCTCGCGTGGATCGCCGCGTACTCCTACACCAAGCGGTTCACGGCCTTCTGCCACGTCTGGCTCGGCGTCTCGCTCGCCATCGCGCCCCTTGCCGCGGCCCTTGCCGTGAACCCGTCGGCCCTCACGCACACGCCCGCCCTCTGGCTCATCGCCGGCATGGTCGTGCTCTGGGTCGCCGGGTTTGATGTCATCTACGCGCTGCAGGACGAGGCCTTCGACCGTGAGCGCGGCTTGCACAGCGTGCCCGCCCGATGGGGAAAAAGGGGGGGGGGCTGGGCGAGCCGCGTGATGCACCTCGGCGCGTTCTCGCTCCTCGCCGCCGCGGCGATCGCGGAACCGCGCTTCGGCGTGTTCTTTTATGCCGCCGTCGCGGCGGTGGGTGGGCTCTTGGTCTACGAGCACGTCGTGCTCAGACGCCGCGGGCTCGCCGGGCTCGACATGGCCTTCTTCACCATCAACGGCGTGGTCTCGTGCCTCCTCGGCGTCGCCGGCATCGCCGACGTGCTGATGCACTCCGCGTCAGGCTGAACATCGAAGAACGAGGAGAACGCGGAGGTGCGGAGATCAGCAGAGGATGCGGAGTCAAGACTTTATTCTCTGTGATCCTCCGTGACCTCCGTGTTGTATAGATCAAAGCATGTCGTTCTCTGCGTTCTCCGCCTTCCTCCGCTTCTCCGCGTTCTCGGATCAAGGGTTTTCAGGACGCTGATGGGGCAGCACAGCATGCCACAGGATCAATATTTTCAAATATTATTGAAAGTTTCTATTGTTTCTGAAAGAGCCGGGGGTATGCTTTGAGCGATGCCCCGCCGACTCTCGCTCCGAGGTTCCGCCGCCGCGCCTTCGGCCGACGCCCAGGCCGTCCAGGCGACCCGCGCCGAGCTGGAAGCCGCCCGCGAGCAGTTTGTCGCGGCGTGGGGGCAGATGGGCTCGGCCTGGGGCATCTCGCGGACGATGGCCGAGGTGCACGCCCTGCTCTTCATCACCGGCGAGCCGATGAACACCGACGACGTGATGAGCCGCCTGGCGATCTCACGCGGCAACGCCTCGATGTCCCTCCGCGCCCTCGTCGAGTGGGGGCTCATCAGCCGCGTCCACAAACGCGGCGACCGCAAGGAATACTTCGGCGCCGAGCAGGACCCGTGGTCGATCTTCCGCATCGTCGTCCGCGAACGCCTCCGTCGGGAACTGCACCCGCTCATCGCGATGCTCTTCGACGCCCGCGAGCTGACCTCCGAAGACGGCTCGTCGCGCGGCGTCGGCCGAGGCGTCGACACTTCCGCCGCGACGGCCGCAACGGCCAACGCCGGTGATTCCGCCAAGCCCGTCGAGCCGCGTGAGGTCGCCGAGCACAACGCGCGCCTCGACGCGATGCTCGAGCTCCTGCAGACCGCCGACCGCCTCGCCGAGCGTTTCGTCGGCGCCGACGGCAAGGGTTTGAAACTCGCCGCGTCCGTCCTCGCCAAGGTCTCGTAAGTGTCGCTTTACCCGCCGCGCACGAGCACGCACACGCCACCCTCCCCCATGAGCGCACGCGCGAGCCAGCCCCTTCTTCGTAGTGCCGGCCTTGGTGGCGCCGGTCTCCAGACCGGTGCGCGGGCGCATCGAGATCAGTTCGAGGTGCCGTCGCTGAGCATCACGTGGCGCGTCCCCGGCCCCGCGCTTGCGCACATCGCCAAGACAATCGCCGTGCCCGAGCAGGCGACCTCGGCCGTGGTGGAGTGCCGCGTCTCGCCCGCCGCGGGCGTGGTGCTGTGCGTGCGGTTCGTGTCTTCCCGTGGCACAGGCGTCCCGCCTGTGTCTCCATCTTCTACCACGGCTGACCGACAAGTGGCCGGCAACGATGAAGATAGTTCCCAACATCATGTGAGGAGTTCAGCACAGGCGCCCCCCCATCGCCTGTGCCACGCAGAGCATGTTGTCGAACTGCTCCGCCTCCGCCCGGCCCAGCTCCGCGTCGAGCGCGACGAGCACGGCTTCACCCACCTCGACGCCGACGGCCTCGTCGCGATTTCTGTCGCCGATGACGCCCGCGTGTCGTATGTCCGCACCGACCTCTCGACGCGCCTCGGCCTGCCGGGCGGGACGTACGCCGCTCCGGCGGTGACGCCTGTTCAAGAACGGCCGTAAAAGCACAGGCAGGCGGGTGTGGGGTGGTGGTGAGGGCCTGTGCAACAAAAAAGATGCGCCGGGGCGGCACGCCCCGGCTCGCGTCCGATCGACAGGTCGGTCACATCTTCTTCAGCTTGGCCGCGAGCCGGTCGGCGGAGGGGACGCGGACGTTCTTGACCAGCCGCAGCGCCGCCATCGAGCGGATGAGGATGTAGCTGAGGTCGAACTGCCACCACGCAAGGCCGTGGCGGGCCGAGGCGGGGAAGGCGTGGTGGTTGTTGTGCCACCCCTCGCCGAGGGCGAAGATGCCGAAGATCGCGTTGTTTCGGCTGTGGTCGTGGCTCTCGTACGGCCGGCTGCCCCAGATGTGGCAGACCGAGTTGATGCTCCACGTCAGGTGGTGCACCATGAAGACGCGCACGAGCCCGCCCCAGAGGAAGCCCAGGAGCACGCCCGTCCACGACATGGTAAGCACGCCGCCCAGCACGGCCGGGATCGCCAGCCCGAGCAGCACCCACAGCGGGAAGAGGTCGTTGATGCGGGTGATGAGCCGGTCCTTGCGGAGGTCGGGGATGTAGCGGTCCATGTCGGCCGGGCGGGTGCGCATCAGCCAGCCGACGTGCGAGTGCCACGCGCCCTTGAGCATGCCCAAAAAGCCCGACGAGCCGTGCGTGTGCGGCGAGTGCGGGTCGTCGTGGTCGTCAGAATGCTGGTGGTGCTGGCGGTGCGTCGCGGCCCACTCGAAGACCGGCCCTTGCACCGCCATCGACCCGGCGACGCCCAGGAGGGCGACGACCGGCCGCGAGGTGTCGAAGGACTTGTGCGTGAAGTAGCGGTGGTACCCGACGGTGATGCCCAGGCCGGTGACGAGGTACATCCCGATCAGCAGGCCCAGGTAGACCCAGCTGAAGGCCACGCCCCACAGCAGGATCATCGCGGCGACGACGCCGAGCATGGGGACGACGACGCCGCCGAGGTTGGCCAAGCGCATCGCCAGCGGCGTGGCGTGGTCGTGATCGTGATCGTGTTCGGAAGCCCGGGTGACGGGGGTGAGTTCGGGGGTCGGGTTGATCAGGCCCGCGACGAGCTCGGAGCAATCCGCCGGGAGCACGGCACGGGAGAGGGGGGACGTGGGAGCTGTGGTCATGTCACTCGCAATCGTGGGGGGCTGAGGGGGGGTATCGAGGAAGAACACTGGTAGGAGAGAAGACAGAATGGTACCGTCCCCTGGTGTTATGGGTGCAATCGGCCACAAGATTTCACGGGGGCTTGATTTGGGCGGGATCGGGCAGCGGCACACCCGAATCGAGGAACGGCGTACGCATCCCATTCACCGGATGCGGCCCTGTGGCGGGATGCCCGAGCAGCGCGTCAATCGCGGCCCCGACCTCGGCGATGCGGTCCCGCTCGCAGCGGATGCCCGCGGCGAACATCGGTTTGGCATGCGGGGTGTCGGCCGGCACGATCCGCACGGTGGCCCACACGCTGCTGACCGAGTGCATCACGACCCGCGCGGGAGCGGTCCAGGGGTGGAAATCGGAGCTGGTGGGTGACGTCTCGATCCGCCGCTGATACGGCGTGCGGAACACGCCGGTGGAAGTGATGATGAAGCGTTCGGTGCCACGCCCTTCGCCCCGCCGGGTGATGAGCAGGTACGCCGCAAGCCCGATGGCGGACAGAAAAACCGCGGCGACCAGGAGCCACGCGCCGGGGAATGCTCTTGCCAGGATGAACCACACAGGCCAGAAGGCGAAGAAGGACGAGGGGATGCCGAGGGCGTAGAGCCAGGCGAGCCGGCGGATAAGCGGCATCGACTCGTGGTTCTTGGCGATCCCGACGCACTCGACGACCCATGCTTCGTAGTCGGTGCCGCATTCGGGGCATCGGCCGGGAAAGGGGAGCGCCGCCAGGTCATAGCCGCACAGCCCGCAGCATGTCGGGGGTTGGCCGATGCGGGGGAATGGCAGCGGGCTGGCGGCGCTCACGGGATGACCATCAAGCCGCGGCGGGGCCGACGTATTCGGCGTCGCCAAAGCCGAGGATGGGATAGAAGATGAACCCCAGGAAGATCAGCCCCAGCGCAAAGCCGATCCCCTTGCCGAACGACTTGGCGACGTCGATCGAGAGGATGATGAAGATCACCAGGCTGACGATGGGGATAAACATCAGGAGAACCCACCAGCCGGGACGGCCCGCGACTTTGCAGAGAAAGTACATGTTGACGATCGGGATGATCGCCGCCCATCCGGGCTGGCCGGCCTTGACGAAGACCTTCCACATCCCCGCCACAAACAGGACGATGAGGGCGAGCTCGATGAGCAGGATCACCACGGCGGCGATTCCTCCTCCGGCACCACCGCCGTTGGTGTTGTACTGCGCGAGCGTGAAAGCCAGGGTGTTCATGTGCGTGCCTCCAAAGCATCGTGAAGAGTCCGTCCGCGGCACACGCAACAGACGCCGCGCCCCAGCGCCCCGCAAACGCCCCGCCCCGGCCCGGCCGTAGAAACAGCCGCCGGAGCGGATCCACCGGAACAAGCGGCCTTTGCATCGGCACGCCGGGCGCACCGGCGTGAAATGCTTATAACAAAGCGAACAAAGACCGGATAAGTCCGGGTGTTGGGGGCGACATGCCGGACCTGTTCTCAGGCGGCTTGGACCACCGTCGCGATGGATCGAGGTTGGGGAACAGCTTCGCCGAGGGATCTGAGTGTGTCGATATGCCCGCGGATCGCCTCGGCGATGTTGGCTAAAGCTTCTTCGCGGGTATCGCCGGTTGAGACGCACCCCGGCAGATCAGGAACCCACACGCTGAGGGAACCGTCGTCGGCTGGTTCTAGAACAACCGTGTACTGCATAGAGAGGGGACCGAGGGGCTGAGCCCCTCGGCTTTCAAATGACTGGTTTCAGATCACGCGGTCGTCCTTCGAGATCCCCAGCGCCGGCCGGACATCCAGCGGCACCAGCACCCCCCCTCCGCCGTCTTCCAGCTTCTTCGACTGCAACGACCTCGCCGTCTCCGGGTCGACATAGTCGGAATGGCAGGAGAGCTTGCCGGAATCGGGATTCGGCATCCGGGATTCGGCATTCGATGAGCCGGTTCCATTCGGTTGAGCGTCTGCGGATGCCGAATGCCGGTTGCCGGTTGCCGCCCCCCCTCCTTTCTCCATCGCCTTCTTCGTCTTACTCGCGAGCTTGTGGATCTCGTCCGGCGAGAGGACGCCGCGTTTGGCGAGGATTTCCTGCTGCTCCGGCGTGAGCGCGGCCGACTTGACCGCCCCCCCCAGCTTGCCCCCGGCACCAATACGCTCAAACCCGTCGGCCTTGCCGGAGGCGAACTCCTGGATTTCCTTGCTGATGCGCACGCTGCACCAGTCGTGGCCGCACATCGCGCAGAAGTCGGTGTCGACGTCCAGGTCCTCGTCGTGGTACGCCCGCGCGGTGTCGGGGTCGAACGAAAGGTCGAAGTGCTTCTCCCAGTTCAGCGCGGCACGGGCTTTCGTCAGATCGTCGTCGCGGTCGCGCGTGCCGGGGATGCCGAGGGCGATGTCGGCCGCGTGGGCCGCGATTT
>CAZZDW010000124.1:0-7946 GCA_964652945.1 uncultured Phycisphaeraceae bacterium | reverse complement strand
TGCTCCCCTTGCTCGAACCGCCGGAGACGCCGTTCGCCGCCGGCGCACGGCTCGCGCCCGGCTGGGCGGACGCCGACGACGGCAGCGGCGAGGGGTTGTCGAGTGTGCTGCTGCTCATGGCGTCCAAACGGCGATCGGCGATAACGGACTCTCCCCACGCGTGGGGAACAGGCGGGGCCGTGTCGATCCGTACGACGGAGGGCCCGGCGGGTTCGCCCCTGGGCGGCGGCGGCCGCTCCTCCATCAAGGGGTGCGCGGACGGCTCCGTGCGCGCGGGTCGGGGCGATTGTCGGGATTTACACGGCCGGGCAAGCGAGAGAGAGGAAGCATAGGTTGAGACCGGCGCAGGCTTTGGGCGCACACCCGGCGTGGATCAGTTCTGCACGAAGACGCCGAAGACCTCGTCGGCGAAGTTGCGGTCGAGCGTGAACCCGAAGCCGTAGCTGGCGCGGAGGCCGCTGCGCAGCACGGCGAGGGGATAGGCGTAGAAGTTGGTGCCGAAGTTGATCCGGTCGTCGGGCTTGATATAGATGTCCGGCTGTGTCCCCTCGGCGATGGCGCGGTAGTTGACGCGGATCGTCGCTTGACGCCCCGGGCCGACGATGCGGGTGATGTCGACCCGCTCGGGCATCGCCAGGCTCGACAGGCCGCCCGCGGCATCAACAGCACGCTGCAATGTCAGACGCCCGTTGACCGGCAGGGAGTACGGGCCGGGGCGGTTGACGAAGCCCGCCATATAGACCAGCCCGGACTCGGCCCGCGGGACGCGGATGATGTCGCCGGGGCGGACGACGATGTTGTACTCGGCGGCGCCGGCGATGAGCGGGGCCATCGGGACCGCGATGACGCGCTGGGTGACGAGCTCCTTGGCCGTGGGCTGCCCGGCGAGGGGGTTGGCCCCCTCGGCCAGCTCGACCGGCGGGCCGGACTTGATCCACCGCCCGTCCTGGTAGCGCCAGCCGCTGCGGCTGGAGGGCGTCGGGCTGTCGGGGTTGGCCGGCGTATTCCCGGCGGCGTCGGGGAGGTCGATCGCGGGGGGAGGGGCGGCCGCCTCGGGCTCGGCCGGCGCGGGGGGCGAACGGGTCGGCTGGGCGGCGGCGGCGCTGCCCACGCCGAGCAGGCCGGGCGCCGCTTCGCCGTCGTCTTTCGGGCGGGAGAGCTCGTCGATCAGGTCGATGAGGTCTTCGCCTTTTTTCGGCTCATCAGCCGCGGGGCGCGCAGGGGTCGCCGGGCGGGACGGCGTGTTCCAGGTGTTCGAGGGGGCGGCGGTGGCGGGTTCGTCGAGGGCCCGGCCGGAGACGGTGTCGCTGAGGGGCACCTGGCGGATGATCTGGACTTCCTGGGCGGTCTCGTCGAAGGTGCCGGCGGCGGTGAGGGCTTCGAGGAGGCGGTAGTCGGCCTCGGGGATCTGGTAGAGCCCGGCGTTGGCCACGCCGCCGAAGATGGAGAAGGTCTGGTTGCGCTGGGAGCGGAGGTTGACGACGACGGTGGGGTTATCGAGGATCTGGGCGTCGCGGATCGCGTTGCGGATCGCCTCGACGAGCTGGGTCTGGGTCTTGCCGGAGGCCTTGATGGGGTCGAGGCGTGGCAGGTCGATGTAGCCGCGGAGGTCGACGTTGCGTTCGAACTGCTCGGCGACGCCGATGACGAGGAAGTCGCGGATCTCGATGACGAGGAAGTCGCCCGGGGCGATGCGGTAAGTGTCGACCTCGGGGATGAGGTCTTCGGGGCTGACGGGGCTCTTCTCGACGTACTCGCCGGTGTCGTCCTCGATGGCGCTGATGCGTTCGAGGATGGGGACGCTGGTGGGGGTGTATTCCCAGCGGCCGGTGACGGAGGGGTCGAAGAAGGAGTCGACGTTGCAGCCCGAGAGGAGCAATCCCGCGCACAGGGGCAGGGAGGCGAGCTTGGTTCCACGGGCCAGGGCTACAGCCCTGGGCTTCCACGGTGTCGCGGAGGAGTGGTCTGGGTGGTCTTGAGAAGCGTTGGTGGACACGCGCCGAACTCCTTGGTCTGCCTGTCGGTTCTGCTTGGCTTGGCCGGTTCGCCGCCCCCGTGGCTTTATCCTTCTATAGACCGACTCGCGGGGGCTCAAGGCGGCGTTGGCGAACAATCGACCGGCGTGGTACGCCTTCAAGAAGGCTGATGTTCCCGGGGCCGCCGCCGGGCCAGCGGGGCGTCCAAGAGACGGAAGATGCGGACAAGGTTGCCCAGACGGTGCAGACGTCGAGGTCATGCATCGACCGTTCGGACGCGGGGCCTGAGCCTAGGCCGATATGTCGGGTGAACAAAGCGCCCAGACCGACATTCGGAAGGCGTGAACGCGGTTTGGAGGGGCGGTGCGCGGAGTTTGCGCAGTCCGGGGCGGCAAGCCCCGTCTCACAAGACGCCCGTTGGAGGGGCGAGCGCCCGAGGTCTACACTGATTTTTCATAGAAACGCCCAGCGAAAGGTGCGAATTTTGTCCTCTCCAGCTTCTGCTCCCGTTCCCGCTTCGCCCGCTTCTCCTCCCGCCGTCTCCGGTTCAGGGGCCTCGAACGTGGATGCGGCGATGGCGCGGACGCTGGCAAGACACCCCCGAGCATTGGGGGGAGACCCGCTCAGGCAGGCGGCCAAGCCGCTGGTGAGCCTGTCGGGGATGGTGCTGAACAACGCGGAGGCGCCGGCTCACCAGTTGGCGATGAAGCGCAAGCCGGAATGGCTGCGGGCGAAGGTGCCGGGGGGGCCGGGGTACACGCGGCTCAAGCAGATCGTTGACGAGCACCGGCTGCACACGGTCTGTCAGGAGGCCGGGTGCCCGAACATGGGCGAGTGCTGGGCCCGCGGCGTGGCGACGATCATGATTCTCGGCGATACCTGCACGCGGGCGTGCGGCTTTTGCAACGTGAAGACGGGCAGGCCGCCCGTGCTGGATCTTGATGAGCCGCGGCGGGTCGCCGAATCGCTGCGGCTCATGTTCGAGGGGGCGACGCTCAAGCACATCGTCATCACGTCGGTCAACCGCGACGAGCTGAAGGACGGCGGGGCGGCGGTGTGGGCCGAGACGATCCGGCGCTCGCACGAGGCGTGCCCGGGGCTGTCGATCGAGGTGCTGATCCCGGACTTTTTGGGTGACGAGAAGGCGCTCAATACGGTGATCGAGGCAAGGCCGGAGATCATCAACCACAACCTGGAAACGGTGCGGCGGATGTATCCGGCGGTGCGGCCGAGCGCGAAGTTTGACCGGTCGCTGGAGCTGCTTCGGAGGGTCAAAGAAGCCGGGATGGTCGCGAAGACCGGCATCATGGTCGGCATCGGCGAGCGCGACGAAGAGGTGCTGGCGCTGATGGACGAGGTGCAGGCGGCGACGCGGGCGACGGGGCCGACCGGCGTGTCGGATAGCTGCGACGTGCTGACGATCGGGCAGTATCTGCAGCCGACGCGGAACCATCTGCCGATCGAGCGGTGGGTGACGCCGGCGCAGTTCGTGAAGTTCCGCGAGGAGGGGCTCAAACGCGGCTTCAAGGTCGTCGAGAGCGGCGCGATGGTGCGGTCGAGCTACCACGCGGATGACCAGGCGGAGAAGCTGACGGGGGCCGCTCGCCAGACCGCGGAAGGCATGACCAGGCTCATCGAGCAGGCGAAGGGGGGGTAAGCACGGCCCGCTTGCAAATTCGTATAGCATCAGCTATACTTGGATGGCGGTCGGGCAAGGAGCCATCATGTCCTCGACCGTGCCTTTTCGGATTTTGCGTGCAGAACTTGAACGCCACGGCTGGCATCTAGATCGTATCAGAGGGTCGCACCATATCTTCAAACATGCCATTCGGCCCAACGTGACGATCGCGGTTCACAAAAATCAGTGCAAGCGTGTCTATGAGCGGATCACCCAGAAAGCCATCCAAGACCTCAAAGCGAGCGCCGGCGAAAGCTAAGCGGACGTCAACAGGGTTGGATCGCCCATTTGACCAAGCGGTGCTTGCGCGGGCTGCCGAACTCGCCCGATCGTACACCGTGCGGTTTGCACCGTGCCCCGAAGGCGGCGTGGAGGGGTCGTGCGTCGAGCTGCCGTACGCCGCGGGACAGGGCGACACAATCCAGAGTTGTTACCATGAGTTGTTTGAGATTATGGTCACGACGCTTGCTGTCATGATCGAAGAAGGCCAATCTGTGCCGTCGCCTTTGTCGGTCCAGCGTCGAGATGCTCAAGTCAACCTGCGTCTCTCTCAAGATGAAAAACTGCGGCTTGAAGAAACCGCTACTCGAGAGGGCTACCGCAGTGTTTCCGACTTTATCCGTGCCGCGGCTCTTCGAGCAGCCTCGTAACGAGCATCAATCTTTACAGGTTGCATCTCGACAGAGTTCCGGCGGCTCCAGCAAATCGCTCTGGGTCATCACCTCGGGGAGTTCTTCGAGGGGCGTGGCGTGGTCGACGGAGTAGCCGCCGGAGCGGGTGCGGCGGAGGGCGGCGAGGACGGCGGGTGAGCCGGTGAGGGCGAGGCCGAGGTCGCGGGCGAGGGAGCGGATGTAGGTGCCCTTGCCGCAGGAGATGTCGAGGCGGGCGCGGGGCCAGTCGAAGTCGGTGACGCGGCAGGAGTAGATGGTCGTCGGGCGCGCGGGCAGCTCGGTGAGGTCGCCCTTGCGCGCGAGCTTGTAGGCGCGCTCGCCCTCGACCATGATCGCCGAGTGGGCCGGCGGGCGCTGCTGGATGACGCCGGTGAAGCGCGTGTCGAGGAGGTGCTGGAGCGCGTCGGCGGTCGGGATGGAGAAGCCGGGGCGCGAGGCGAAGTCGTTGGCGGTCGTCTCGGCCTCGAGGTCGTCGGTGGGCGAGAAGCGTGAGAAGTCGACGTCGGCGAGGTAGCTCTTTTCGGCGGCCATGAGGCGCTCGCAGAGGCGGGTCGCTTTGCCGACGAGGACGATCATCAGGCCGGAGGCGAGCGGGTCGAGCGTGCCGGCGTGGCCGACCTTGACGCGCTTGGGGTAGCCGGCGCGGCGGAGGGCGCGGCGGACGACGCGGCAGACCGTCATCGAGGAGACGGCGCGCTTGGCCGGCTTGTCGACGAGGAGGATGCCGTCGAGGGGGATGGGAGGGTTGCGGGGGTCGGTCATGGACAGAACAACTTCGATTTATGGTGCGGGCTCGACGACATGGAGATGGACGGCCTTGCCGGTGGAGTAGTTGAAGCCGTGGTAGGTGTTGTCGAGAACATAGCCGTGGGGGATGGGGGCGTCGGCGGGGAGGATGAGCGGCGAGTCGGGGTATTGGGCGGTGAATGTTGGCAGGTCGGTTTCGTTGAGGCGGACGGCGTTGCCGCGGAGGAGGAAGAGGAGGCTGTCCTCGTGGTAGCCGACGAGGCCGACGGGGCCGCGGGTGTTGATGATGGGGCGCGAGTTGGCCAGATGCACGCTGGTCCAGAGCTGGTGCGCGGCGGGGAGCGCGCCCTGCATCATCGCCAGCGCCAAGCCGACGGCGGCGAGGAGCGACGCGAGCTGGGCGCGGAGGAGGTGCCGCTTCCATAACGCGACGCCTGCGTACGCGATGCCGATGAGGAGCATGAGCACGCCGATGAACAGCGCGGCGAGCACCGAAAGAGAATCGAGGTCGGGCTTCTGGTATCGCAGCGACCACGCCACGAGCGCGATCGGCATGAGCGCGAGGACGACGCCGATCATGACCCAGATGATGTAGCCAAGACGCGCGGAGGGGAGCCACGCGTCGGGCACGCGGCCCAGGGCTGTCGCCCCGGGCTTCTGGACAAGCGTGTTGAGCGAAGCTGATGCAGCGAGCAGCGCCCGCGCCGAAAGCAGCGCGATCGCGGGGTAGAGCGGCATCGTGTAGTGCGGCAGCTTGGTGCCCACAAGCTCGAAGACGAGCCACGCGGGGATGAGCCAGGCGAGCAGGAAGAGCTCGGGGCGGCGTCGCGGGGCGGAACGTATCGCCCCGATACGCGACGGGGTGACACACCCCGTCTCACGGAATACACGTTTCCACGCACGCTTGATCGCGAGGGCGGTCACGAGCGAGCCCGGCCAGAAGAGCACGGGCAGGAGCACGAGGTGGTAGCCGGGCGGGCCCCAGTGGCCTTCTTTGGCGGAGGCCGAGCGGCCGATGGTTTCGTCGTAGACGATCCGCGCGTAGGCGTGCCAGCCGCCCCCCCACCGAGCGTCGGCGGCGACGGGCAGACCCATGAGCCGTTGCTGCGCGGGGTCGTTGAGCTGGTGCGCGACGGCGGCGACCCACGGCAGGACCATCGCGATCACGATCGGGACGCCGAGCCAGAGTTTGAGGGCGCCAAGGAACGTGAGGCGGCGCTCGGTGATGCAGAGCGCGGCGACGGTGAGGCCGGCGATCATCGGCGTGATCGGGCCCTTGGTCATGACGCCCAGACCGATGCAGAGCCAGAAGAGCACGGCCCACGTGAATACAGCTTGTCTTTTGTATGACGGGGCGGCACGCCCCGTCTCACGGATGCGCCACAGCGCATACTGCGAAGCGACCACCGTCAGCAATAAGAGTTGGTCGGCGCGGGCCTGGTGGGCGTCGAAGACGACGAGGGGGCAGACGGCGAGCATGGCCGCGGCGAGGAGTGCGGCACGCGGATCGAACATCCGGAGGCCGAGCCGCCAGGTGAGCAGGACCGTCAGCGTCGCGGCGAGGACGGAGGGGATGCGGAAGACCCAGATGCCGCCTCCCCCGCCGGCAAGCGACTCGGAGCCGAGGAGTTTCCAGCACCCGGCCTGGAGCCAGTAGATGAGCGGCGGCTTGTTCAGCCGCGGCTTGTCCTGGATGCGGGGAACCACCCAACCCCCCCACTCGCCGTGGGTGAGGTCGTGCTGGGCCATCTGCCACGAGGCCAGCGCGAAGCGCGACTCGTCGCGGTCGATCGGCGGCAGGGCGAAGAGGCCCGGCAGGTAGACGCACGCGCAGACGAGCACGAGCAGCAGGCCGGCACGCCGCCATGAGCGGAAGAAGGCGAGCGGGATTCGGGATTGGGCGTTCGGCATTCGTGTTCAGATCCGTAATACCCGCGGGTCGGCGCTCATGCCGATCAGAGCCGAGCGCGTATTGAAGGCCAACAATGCGGGCGATGAGTTCGTCGCTCCGCATGGCCAACGACTATAACCGGACCCTGCCGATCCCGGTCCGCTGGGGGCACGTGGCGTGGGCGGGCTTTCGCGAACTCTTCGAGCCGATGCTGCGGTGGTGGTTTGCGCCGGTTCGGCGGAAGTGGAGCGTGCCGTTGACGCTCGCGGCGGCGCTGTTTGCAGCGCTGTGGCCGTGGGACGTGTGGCTGCACGTGCACGCGGCGGAACTGCGCTCGGCGCTCCCGAGCGACATCCGGCGCGAGTGGGAGGCGTGGCAGCAATACGGCCAGGGGCTGTCGCTGATCGTGGTCGCGGCGGTGGTCGCGCTGCTCGATCCGCGGCGGTGGCGGCGGCTGCTCGACCTCGGGGCGGCGGCGCTGGTTTCGTGGGTGGTGTATCAGTTGATGAAGATGGCGATCGGCAGGCCCCGGCCGCGGACGGGATGGCTGGACGCCGAGTCGTTCCCGGGGCCGTGGGGCAGGTACCCGGTGAGATGGACGGACTCGGCCGGCGCGGCGCACGAGAAGCTGGTCAGCGGGTGGAGCGGCCCGTCGGACGTGTGGTCGATGCCGTCGAGCCATGCGCTGATGGCGGTGGTGCTCAGCGTGTTCCTCGCGCGGCTGTACCCGCGGCTGAAGTGGCCGGTGACGGCTTTGGCGGCGGTCACGGTGACGGGACGGGTGGTCTTCGGGGCACACTGGGCGACAGACGTCGCGGTCGGGGCGTGCCTGGGGTACGCGATCGCGGCGTGCGCGGTCGACGGCTACTGGGGCGTGCGGGCGGTCGACTGGGTGTGGGGCAAGGCGGTGGGCCACTCGGCGGAACGGCCACGCGGCGCGTGGGAAGAGGTGGCGGCCGAAGAGCGGCGGCGGCGGGCGGGGG